>NZ_JBQSWU010000005.1:0-164520 GCF_052377485.1 Glutamicibacter sp. AOP38-B1-38
TCACAGGAACCGAGCGAAGCTAAAGCTGTGAGCCAGGCGCAGCACGCCGGTCCAGCACGAGTACGAAGCATCGAAATGGGGTAGACGGCGCCGGGCAACTGGTGGACCTGATCCGCAAGCACTAGGAAGACGACATACCGAAGTCGACGGTTTTGTCGATCATGAAAGAGCTGGGGATCGAGGCAAACCGATGAGTGCCTTCAAGAACACGACGGTGCGTGATCACCAGACGGGTTGTTAGCGGCCATGAAAAACTGCCCATAGGCGGCCAAATAATTGCCCACCGACGGACAGCAGAAATGCCCGCCAGCGGCCAGCAAAAACGCCCATCCGTGGCCATCACTTCTGCCCACTGATTATCAAAGTCCACCTCTTTATCAGCGCCCACGCCACCAAACGTGACGCGGGCCCCTTCTTGGGGTTTGATGACGATGTCTAGTCACATCAAAACCAAACCAAGAAGAGGCCCTATATGAAGTCTGACGGAGTAATCATGGAAATTCTCGCAGCTTACGACTCAACAGGATCGTTTCGTTCCGCCGGTGACCTCGCCGGCTGTTCGCACCACACAGTCAAGAAATACGTTGCAGCCCGCGACGCGGGCACCCCGATCCCAACAACCACGCCGCGGTCAAAAAACACCGACGACTACCTGAAATACATCGATCGGTACGTCGAGGAGACCAAAGGCAAAATACGCGTGGACAAAGTCCATGAGCGGATCCAACGGGTCGGCTACACCGGCTCAGAACGCTCCACCCGGCGTGCGGTGAATCTGGCAAAGCGGTCCTGGCGTGCGGTGAACCAACGAGTTCATGCTCCATGGGTCACCGAGCCGGGGCGTTGGCTCCAATACGATTTCGGCGACGGGCCGATCATTGACGGCTTCAAGACAGTGCTGTTCGTTGCCTGGCTGGCCTGGTCACGATTCCGGATCGTCATCCCCTTGCGGGATAAAAGCATGCCCACGGTATTCGCGGCCATTGACCAGAGCTTCCGGATCATTGGCGGCGCTCCGACGTACGTGCTGACCGATAATGAAAAGACGGTCACCACCATGCATATCGCCGGGATCCCGGTACGCAACCAGCAAACCGTTACCTTCGCCAAGTACTACTCGGTGAGCCTGTTGACGTGCGAACCGGCAGATCCAGCCAGCAAAGGCGGGGTGGAGAACGCGGTGAAAGTCGCCAAAGCCGACCTGGTTCCCAAGGACACGAACCTGCGCGCAGAATATGACTGCTTCGCGCAGCTCGAACAGGCCTGTGATGAGTTCATGGCGATGATCAATGACCGCTTGCACCGCACCACCAAGCGTCAGCCAGCGGTGATGCTCGCCGAGGAACGCGCGCAGTTGCACACGCTGCCGGCACAGCCTTTCACCATTGCGTTCGGAGTGAGCCGTATGGTTCCGGCAAAGTCGCCGATGATTTCTTATGAAAACGTCCAGTACTCAGTTCCATACCGGTTGCTCGGCGAACAGGTGTGGGTGCGCACCCGCGGGATGGGTGCGAGCGCCGAAGTGATTATCGTGCACCTTGGTGCAGATGGGCCGACCGAAGTTGCTCGGCATGCTCAAGGAAGCCCGGGAGTGATGCAAGTGAACGGGTCGCACTTCCCTGACCGCGAAGAGAAAGTCCCAGGCGTGAAGCGTCCCAAGGCCCGAAGCCAGGCTGAGAAGGAATTCCTCGCCTTGGGCGAAGGCGCCCATCAGTGGTTGATGGCCGCCGCTGCCGCCGGTGCTGAACGGGTGAATTTGAAGATGGCTGAAGCAGTGACGTTGGCCAAACTCCAAGGATCAGCCCCGGTGGACCGCGCGCTGGGTTTGGCTGCGGCGAATGGGAGGTTCGGGCACAGGGATCTGCTTTCCATTCTTGAATCAGCTGCACCCGGGCAGCTGCGCCGTCAAGCTCCCGAACAGCAGTCGTTGAGCCAGGGAGCCTCGCCGTGGGCTGACTACGGCTCCTTATTGAAGGAGGCGAACTAGCTGATGATTGCCACGAATGCCGGTGCACCGCCGTTGGCTGAAGAGTTGGAACAGCTGATGCGGCAGTTGAAGATGCCTCACGCCAGAGCTTTAGCGCCAGAGCTGCTGGCCACGGCGAAGTCGCAGCGGTGGGACCCGGCGGAGGTGCTCAAATCCTTGTTGGAGGAAGAAATCAGTGGCCGGGCACGCTCGATGCTCGCTACCCGACGCAAAGCCGCAGGCTTCCCTACGGGGAAGAGCTTCGGGTCGTGGGATCCGTCGCTTTCGACGGTCCCGTTGCCGACGCAGCAGGCGTTGCGCACGTTGGAATGGGTGCACCGCAAGGAGAATCTGGTGGTTTGCGGTCCGTCGGGCACGGGCAAGACGTTTTTTCTTGAGGCTCTGGGACAGCAGGCTGTTGAGGAAGGTCGGCAGGTCGCGTGGTTCACGTTGGAGCAGCTGGGCGGGATTGTTCGTTCGCATCGGGTTGATGACAGCGTGAACAAGGCGATCGCGAAGGTTCTGCGTGCTGACTTGATCATTATTGATGATATCGGCTTGCTGGCGGTGCCTGATGATGCGGCTGAAGCGCTTTATCGGGTGGTTGATGCCGCGTATGAGAAGCGTTCCATTGCGTTGTCTTCGAATCTGCATCCGGCGGGGTTTGACGCGTTGATGCCCAAGACGTTGGCTACTGCCATGGTGGACAGGTTGTTGCACCATGCTCATATTTGCCAGACCAGTGGTGAATCGGTGAGGCTTACGCAGGCCATGGCGGGTCAAGGGGTGAGTGCGTTGAGCTAGCTTTTTCTTGGACGGTGGTGAGCGCTATTTCTGGAATTGATCAGTGGGCAGGAATAGTGGCCGCCAGTGGGCATTTTAGTTGGCCATGCATGGGCATTTTTGCTGGCCGCCGGTGGGCAGAAAGTATTGGCCGTTGACAATCATCCAGATGATGTCTGGACAATTGGCCAGGAGCCACCGTGCCTCTTTTCTCCACAAGCTCAGCGATCAAGGACTACGCGAACATCATACGATTATCTGCTACTGGAACGTCTGCGTCCTGTAATTAGTACGTCGTTTGAATCATGTTTGCATGATGCCTCTTTTGTTCTAAAAATCAGGCTCTTGGAACACCTCCAGTAGTCACCCTCGACCGGTCCATGGTCGTCTGTTTGATGAGGATTTGCCGCGATTCCCGGGATTACAGCGCCTTTTTCTGATCAGGATGCTCTTAGTTGGGCCAACTCTGATGGATGACATGCTTTCCTGCATTGGCGGCTGCGGGTTTCTTGCCCCGCTAAGGGCATCAGTCTGGTTCCATCTGAAATAAATGGTGAATCGGCTGGTTTAACGGCTGGCCGATGCTCTCAGCGAGGAGGCCACAGCTGCCACACTGATGTCGAATATCAGCCCGAAAAACGTTGCGAGTAAAGTACTTCAAGACCTTAGCTATGTAGTCGATGGCTTGTGCCCTCGGACGAGGCTAGTTTAGTAAGTCGGGCGCATCGGGCGCATCGGGCGGAGCGTCTACATGCAAATAATTTGTAGCTAGAAATTCTATCTAGTGAGATATACAATGTAGATATGGGAATCAGACAATGGAGGAATGACTTTGCGAGAAGCGCGCTCCCTTATGCAGCGCTAGCCGTAATCTCTAACGAAGATATACATGGCTACGAATTAATAGTGCGGCTCAAGGAGTATGGGTTTGGGCATGTCAAAGGTGGAGTAATGTATCCGATCCTTCGTCGCTTTGAAGATGATGGGCTTCTTGAACATTACTGGGATACGACGTCACATGGTCCGGCAAAAAAGATGCTTCGGCTAACAGATGAAGGTCGGAATGAGTTGTCAGGCGCGGAGAATGCTTGGCAAGACATATCGCGGAGTTTATCGATGATCAGCAAAAGGGGAAAATGATGCTTGACTATGAAACGCGTTTGAAAGCAGCTTTGCGATCTTTGGGTGCTTCTCCGGAAGTGGTCCAGGATGCGCTTTTGAGTCTGCAAAGTTATGGCTCGAAGGAGGACCAGCTCGTTGAAGAATTCGGAGAGCCGGAGGAATACGCCAATGCTTTGATGCCTGATGCAAAAGTTCGTTCCAAGGCTGGTTTCATTATTTCCGGGGTCGTGTTGGCTGTCCTGATATGGCTAGTCCTTCGTCTGGCCAAGGAAGCTGAGTGGATGGCGTTTGAGCCGTATTGGAACTTTAGTTTGCTATTTAGTCTCGGGGCTGTGGTCCTCGGTATTGGTATTGAGTTCATCAGATATTTACGCTCAGGCAAGTAACAAAGGCTCGACTTCCTGATTTTCTAGGAAGTCGAGCCTTTTGTTTGATGGCTAAAAACCAAATACCCAAAGCAATGCATCATAGAGAGCGTTGCCGCTCAATCCACCTGTCGTCACGTAAAGGACGTTTTTTACGTTCGCTGGTACCGAAGTATTCCACCAGTTAACGAATACCGTGCGTCCCTTATTCAGTTGGGACCTGATGGCGTTGTACCATTTGACGTTGGTTCGTTTGAGTACTTGCATGCCTGCTTTGACGGCTAGGCGTATCGCGATTGGTACGGCTGCTGGAGCAGCGACGTTGGTCTGGGTGGATGCGTTTCCGGCGACGCTTTTGCGTTCGGTCGAAGTGAGCTTGCCGGTTGATGCGGTTCCCGACAATGTGGTGCTTTGGGTCGAGGAAACGCTTGTCAGGGTAGTTGCGGATGTGGCGGGTGCGGTTACTGCTGGTGCTGCTGCGTGTGCTCCGGCTGCACCACCCAAAGTCATTGCACTGACGATCGAAATTGACACCAGCGATTTAGTCATCTTTTTCATTGATGGTTCTCCCTATCTAACTTTGACATAAACGGATCTGATTTGTTTCACCTATGGTGCAAGCCTTTTGGTCTTCAACTTGTAGCTGGAGAGCGCTTAGTTGAACCCGAGCACCCATAAAAGAGCGTCGTAGAGTGCATTGATTCCGACCCCGCCCGTGGCGCCGTAGACGATCGTTTTGATTGGACCTGGAACTGTCGTGTTCCACCAGTTTGCGAAGGCGGTCCGCCCTTTGCCGAGTTGGGCTTTGATGGCGTTGTACCATTTGACGTTGGTTCGTTTGAGTACTTGCATGCCTGCTTTGACGGCTAGGCGTATCGCGATTGGTACGGCTGCTGGAGCAGCGACGTTGGTCTGGGTGGATGCGTTTCCGGCGACGCTTTTGCGTTCGGTCGAAGTGAGCTTGCCGGTTGATGCGGTTCCCGACAATGTGGTGCTTTGGGTCGAGGAAACGCTTGTCAGGGTAGTTGCGGATGTGGCGGGTGCGGTTACTGCTGGTGCTGCTGCGTGTGCTCCGGCTGCACCACCCAACGTCATTGCTGCAACGATTGAGATGGATGTTGCGGATTTCAGGAGAGTCTTCTTGATCATGTTTACTCCGCCGATGGGCGGATTCGTTCCGCTTCTCAGAACGATTGATATATGAATCTTTACACGCCTTAAGAGTAAAGTCACGAGTTTTATATAAAAATTTTGGAAAACGATGGTTTGCGATGTCTGGCCATCTTCTTGTTTCAAATACGTTCATATTCGCGTGTAAGTTTGGCCATGAGAATTTTATAGACCGTTTGACTAAGGTGAAGATATTCATTTAGTCGAGAGAACGTATCCCTGGGCTGTAAGTGTCTTTTTCTCGAACGTGCTATGAAGAGTTAGTCGCCGAGGGTAGGTCGATTATGTCGCGGACGAACTCTTGCGTTTGCGGGTAAGTGAGTTCCTAAATATTCGTTGGCTCTGGTTCGACCAGCACGGATGGGTGTCCTGAGAATGGAGAGCTTTGGCATGTTGTTGCTACTTTTCAAAAATCCATAAAACGGGCGTCCGCTGGCGCGGCCGGCTGTTGCCCGGACTGCGTCCGGTCTTTTCCTGTTTTTTGCTGCTGTCCTTCGGCTCAATGATATTGAACTCACTGGCCAGAATTTAACTTCAATCAACGTACATACAACTCCGACAGACAGCTGCTCACGCCGGCCCTGAGCAATAAACTTTGCAATATAAGCCGTTCTGCCGCGGCGAATCCGAATCAATAAACTCGGCGTTGACGCAGCGCATATGGCAGCAATCGATACGCGCTCGGCGGTCTGCACGCATGTCCTGTACCGGCTCAGGAGTCGGAGGGCGGGCAGTGTCTATCAGCTGCACAGGCTGCAACCGAATTGTATTTAGTGTGGCGAAGGGCACCGTCGGATAGGAGCCTATCGATTGGCCCTTAGAAGCCTGGCCCTGTTATAGTTATTGAGTTATCGCAACTGCGAATGACACTGTAATTTTCCCACGGTTTGACCGTGAGGGTTAGAGTTACGGCGATCATAGCGTGGGGGAAACGCCCGGTCCCATACCGAACCCGGAAGCTAAGACCCACTGCGCCGATGGTACTGCACTCGGGAGGGTGTGGGAGAGTAGGTCATCGCCGGGCATATTTTGCCGAAGGTCCCGAGAAATATCTCGGGACCTTCGATGTTTAACCACCGTTCCACGTCCTCCCGTACGGACCGCAAAAGACCGGTTGTGAAACTCTAACGAGTCCTACAACCGGTCTTATTGCTTTCGGAGACTAATCAGCTAGACGCAGGCCCGAGGCGGTGTCGAAGAGGTGCACGTGCTGCCCTAGCGGCAGGATATGCAGTTTCTGGCCGCGGGCAGGCGGGGTGCGGCCGTTGACTCGGACCACGATGGTTTGGCTCTTGCCGCCTAGCTGGGCCGTGCCATAGACATAAGCATCTGCACCCAACTCCTCGACCACATCCACCATCAGCTCTGCACCCTCGCCTGGGGTGGCGAGAGTCAGATCCTCCGGTCGGATGCCCATGGTGGTTGCACCCTGCGCGCCAGGAGCGGGCAAGGAAGTGTTGCCAAAGGCGACCTGACCGTTAGAGGCTTCCAATTCAATGAGATTCATTGCCGGAGATCCGATGAATCCGGCCACGAAAACATTGCGTGGGCGGTCGTAGAGGTCACGGGGAGTGCCAACCTGTTGGATTTCGCCGTCCTTGAGCACCGCCACGCGGTCACCCATGGTCAACGCTTCCACCTGGTCGTGGGTGACATACACGGTGGTGACACCGAGTCGGCGGGTCAGCGATGCGATCTGTGTGCGGGTCTGCACGCGAAGTTTGGCGTCCAAGTTCGACAGCGGCTCGTCCATCAGGAAGACCTGAGGCGAGCGAACGATTGCTCGTCCCATGGCGACGCGCTGGCGCTGGCCGCCGGAGAGCGCCTTCGGCTTGCGGCTTAGATAATTTTCTAGATCCAGCAGCTTTGCAGCTTCGAGGACGCGCTTATTGCGTTCTTCCTTATCGACGCCGGCGATCTTCAGGGCGAAGCCCATGTTTTCAGCGACCGTCATGTGCGGGTAAAGAGCATAGTTCTGGAAGACCATGGCGATATCGCGGTCTTTTGGCGGAACGTTAGTCACGTCCTTATCGCCAATGAGAATTCGCCCGGAGTCGACTTCCTCGAGACCAGCTAGCATGCGCAAGGTAGTCGATTTGCCGCAGCCCGATGGGCCAACTAGAACAAGGAATTCCCCGTCTTCAATCTGCAAATCAATTGCGTCGACTGAAGGCACAAGTGCGCCCGGGTAAATTCGGGTGGCCTTTTCAAAGGTCACAGTTGCCATGATGACAATCCTTTCACGGGCAGGTACGTGCCCGACGATCCGTAGTGAAAGTGATATGGGACACCTTAGTCTCGCATAGAAAGCAGCAATTCCAAAAGTTCGGACAGTATCTCCGGCCCAGAAATGCGGTGCGCGGCCAGTGTAGGGCCTGGACCTACCTTGATTCCGAGGTCCTCACGGGTGAGGATCCGGAAGCCATCCTCGTCGGTGACGTCATCTCCGACGAAGAGCAGCGCATCAACATCGAGAACCTGGCGCAACCATTGCAAAGCCTGTCCCTTGTCGCCTGCATGGACCGAGGCCTCTAGCACGGCCTTTCCTGCCATGAGGCGCACTTCCGGCAAGTGTGCGAGGGCGTGGTTCCCCTCGGCCAAGGCGGCCTCGGCAATGCCAGGACTTTGGGCTTGGCGTACGTGCAGGACGGTAGCCGAGGGTTTGTGCTCCAGATTGACTCCCTCATGCCGCTGCGCGACTTCGCTCAATCGGGCGGTGATTTCCGTGAGGTTCTCCCGCTGGGCATCGGTGAGTTCCCGTTGTTCTGGCGCATCCGGGGTTACGGACGGAACGCGCCGTTCGGCTCCGTGGGAACCGATCAAGTTATCCGGTCTGGGGGCCGGATACACCGCCGTGAGCGATTCAAGGTTCCGGCCGGAGACCACCGCCGTGTGCACGCCGGATTGTCGCGCAAGTTCGTCAAAGGCTTGTGCGGCCCGCGTGGAAGGCCTGGCGTCTTGGGGGCGGTCCACGAGCGGCGAGAGCGTACCGTCGAAGTCCAAAGCAACCAGGATTCGCCGGTGCCCGGCGAAGGTGGAGAGATCGGCGCGTAATTCGGGCGCGAGATTCGGCACTGTCGTTCCGTTCAGACTAGGCGATGTTATTAATGGCTGGCTACGGCGTTGATTTGGTTCGCTCGCGAATTGATTTCGGCGAGTTCTTCCAAGAAGCGAGCGGACCAACGGGTCACGTCATGTTCCAGCAGATGGCGATTCATTCGACGCATGCGTCGTGCCTGTTCGGATTGGTCCATGTTGACCGCCTCGACGATCCTTGCCTTCATGCCATCGATGTCATGAGGGTTGACCAGCACCGCCTGGGTCAACTGATCGGCCGCACCGGTATATTCGGAAAGCACAAGGACTCCACGACCATCCTGATGGGATGCCACGAACTCCTTGGCCACTAGGTTCATCCCATCGCGCAGGGCTGTCACCAGTAGCACATCGGCGGCTAGGTATAGGGCGATCATCTCGCGCAGCGGATAGGAGTGGTGTAAGTAGCGAAGCGTGGTGTGGCTCAGCGTGTCGTGTTGGCCGGTGATCTGGCCGACCATCAGTTCCACCTGATCGCGCAGCTCCATATAGGAATCTACGTTTTCACGGCTTGGGCTGGCTACCTGGATCAGACAGACATCTCCGGCGCGAAGTGCCTGATCGTTGAGCAGCTCGCCATAGGCTTTCAGCCGGTGCCTGATGCCCTTGGTGTAGTCCAGCCGGTCCACGCCAAGCATGATTGTCTTCGGATTGCCCAATTCCAAACGAATCTGTGCAGCGCGGGCAATGATCTGCGGATCACGCGACAGCTTGGCGATTTCTTCGGTGTCGATTGAGTTCGGATGGGCCACAGCGCGGCACAGATTCTGAATCTTATGCGTCGACGACGGGGTAGCTTCGTGCCCCTTGGTCGAATAGTCGGTGAACCGTCGCAGGCAGCGTAGAAAATTGGACGCATCGGTCTCGCGCTGGAAGCCGACTAGATCGGCTCCGGCCAGACCTTCCAGGATTTGGGTGCGCCAAGGCAGCTGAGAAAACAGGCTGGCGGCGGGGAAAGGGATGTGCAGGAAGAAGCCGATCTTCAGATCGGGGCGTGCCATCCGCAGCATCTGTGGAACCAGCTGCAGCTGGTAGTCGTGGACCCACACGGTGGCATTGTGCGCGGCGGTTCGCACCACCGCGTCAGCGAAACGTTGGTTGACCTTCTTGTAACGGTCCCACCAGGTGCGGTGGTACTCCGGAGGTATGATCACGTCGTGATAGAGCGGCCAGAGGGTGGAATTCGAAAATCCGCCGTAGTAGAGGTTTAGGTCCTGTTCACTGAGCGGGACCGGAACGAGGTGGATGCTGTCCTTGTCGAACTCTTCGAGCTCTTCGTCGATTCCGCCATGCCAGCCGACCCATGCGCCATCCGCGGCAGCCATGATCGGTTCGAGCGCGGTGACCAGACCGCCAGGAGAACGCTGGAACCCTTGGGTGCCATCCGGAAGCGTGATCCGATCCACCGGCAACCGGTTAGCCACCACTACAAAGTCATGGGAATTGCTTTCCGCTACGCCTGCTAGTTCATTACCCACCGTAAACCTCCTGGCCACGTACTTACTGCGAGAAGAAAACCTCGCAGCTTTGTCGGTTGTAAGTGAATGACCTCTTTGTCAGCTCAACTTCACTGTCATCCCGGATTCCGGATGCTAGCCGGAAGCGGAAGGAAACTGTGTTCCATCACTCAATGTACGTGAGAAGCGGCGCGGATGGGCTTTTAACGCCGAATGAGGCCCAAAGATGAACTTATCCGGCATGACTTGGTTGAAGTCTCAAATAACCCCAAAATAGGGCTTTGCATCATGTTGGCGAATGTTATGCGCAACCTGTGAAGGTTGGGGAATCTGGCAATTACGGGGGAGGGCGGCCATTCCATTGGCTAAGCTTGGAAGCAGATTACAGTATTTCCGTTGAGCCAAGGAACATTCGAACTTATGTCTACAAACAACTCGCGTCCGTCCAAAGCGGAGCGCAACGCTAGCGCCCGTGAAAAGGCCGCGCAGCTGCAGGCTGCTCAGGCCTCGGCCCAGAAACGCAAGTCGCTCTTCGTCAAGCTTGGCGTGCTGGCTGCTGTCGTTTTGGTCGTGGTCCTGGTGGTTGTGCTCATCGTGCAGAATAACAACGCCAAGGTTCCGGACGCCGGAGCCGCGCCTCAGGGCGGCAACGCCGCTGGCGGTATTCTGTTGACGTCGCCGACCACCGTTGCAAATACCTCGGGTGTGAAGATCGACAACACCAAACTTGTCGCTCCCGATTCGAAGCCGGCGACTCCCGAACCACGCGATCTGACCGTGGGCGCCAAGGGCGAGCCGATCAACGTGACCTTGTTTGGTGATGCGAACTGCGTCCACTGTGCTGAATTTGAAAGCAAGTATGGGCCGCAGATGAAGCAGTGGTTGGCGGACGGCAAGATCTCCTTGGAATACCGCAACGTCGGCTTCCTCGATGGAAACTCGCCAACGAACTTCTCCTCGCGTGGGGCCAACGCGCTGGCCTGTGTAGCTGACCAGAGCCCAGCAGCCTACTTGGACTTTGCCAGCGCTCTGTGGGGGCACTACGATCAGGGCGAAATGAAGAATGCTGAGATCTCCGAAATGGCGATTGCCGCCGGCGCTTCAGACTCGGTGAAGTCCTGCATCGACAAGGGAACCTACCGTCCGTTCGTGGAAACTGCAACACTAGCTGCCGGCTACGACGGTGTTTTGGGCACTCCGAGCATCTTCATCCAGGGCGAGGTTATGGACCTTGCCAATCAGGACTTTGTCGAAGCAGTTGAGGCGGCCATCAAGGCCAACGCCTAGACTGCCTAAAGCTGCGTGAACTGTGGTCGATAATTTTCTGCCGCTCTGACACGATTCCCGTGGGGAGTGCATCGCTAGCGGTGCGCTCCCCACGGGTGGTTAACGCCGCCAAAGTCTCGATTCGCAGTCGGGCGCAGTCTTCGGATATTCTTATGCAGTACGCCTCCTTAGCTCAGCTGGCCAGAGCAACGCTCTTGTAAAGCGTAGGTCATCGGTTCGAATCCGATAGGGGGCTCGGATGGCCCTCGCCGATGTTCAAGCTTGAACATCGGCGAGGGTCTTTTATTTCCCAACCGCATCTGCGGATCGACCGTGGCTTGCCCCGAAAAATTCGCATTCTTTTGGTGTCTCACAGTTTCTGGGCAACTCAGGGCGCTAAACTTCAGGTGTATTTCCTTGTCGATTCTGGCGCCTGTACGGTGGCACCAAAACGACCGAACAATATCTCAAGGAGTTTTGGCATGGCCGGTGGACTCGTGGCTCTTCTGGATGACGTCGCAGCCCTCGTAAAGGTCACGGCGGCGTCACTCGACGACATCGCTATGGGAGCTGCGAAGGCAAGCACCAAGTCGCTTGGAGTCGTCATCGACGATGCGGCTGTCACCCCGCAATACGTGGCCGGGCTATCGCCCAAGCGGGAGCTTCCGATCATTTGGAAGATCGCCGTTGGGTCAATCCGGAACAAGATGCTGTTCATCCTTCCGGTGGCTCTGATCCTTTCGCAGTTCGCTCCGTGGGCGCTCACCCCGATCCTGATGCTCGGAGGTGCCTATCTTGTTTTCGAGGGAGCCGAAAAGCTGCTTGAAGCGATGGGCGTGGTCAAGCACCACACACCGGGCGGCAAGGAGGGAGTGCGCGACGAAAAAGCGATCATCGGCGCGGCGGTGCGGACAGACCTCGTGCTCTCAGCGGAGATCATGGTCATCTCGCTGAACGAAGTGTCCCACGAACCATTCTTGAATCGCGCGCTAATCCTGATTGTGATCGCTATCCTGATGACCGTGGTGGTCTATGGTGCGGTGGGGCTGATCGTGAAGATGGATGACATTGGACTGCACATGGCGCAGAAGGCATCCAAGCTGTCGCAGAAGGTTGGCCGTGGCCTGGTCAAGGCCATGCCGATCGTGATGTCGATCCTCGGCAAGGTAGGTGTGGTGGCGATGCTCTGGGTCGGCGGCCACCTAATTCTGGTCGGGATGGACGAGCTGGGCTGGCACGCCCCCTACGGTTTTGTGCATCATATGGAACTGCTGGTGCACGAGGCTACCGGTTCGGCCGGGGCGATCTTGGGCTGGGTGACGAATACCGCCTTTTCTTGCATCGCCGGATTCTTGATTGGTTGCGTGGTTGCCGCCGCTGTCGTGGGCATCAACAAGCTGCGTGCCAAGCACTAACGAGCTTTGCAGGCCGGCCACGTAGAATAGGCAGATAAGAAACTTGCCCCGCCGTAAAACCTGCCAGTCGCGAAGTCTGCCGGTGTTTCGCACGGTGTGCGGCGATCGTCTTGGCCCTGCCAAAACGTCTGGTGGCCATGGAAAGATCGATGTGTGTTGAAGAGCAAGATAAATATTGTAGGGAGCGCCGCTCGGCATGAGCGGGGCGCCTACTTCACCCCCGAGCCGGTAGCCCGGTTCATGACCGAGTGGGCGCTAGGCGAACAGGGTCGTCGTGTGCTTGAACCCTCATGTGGCGAAGCCCAATTCTTGGCGACCGCTGCCCAAGTCACCAACGATGGGCGCGGCGCCAGCGAATTATTCGGGGTGGAGCTTCACGAGCCTTCGGTGCTGGCGGCACGCGCAATCCTCGCGGAACAAGGCGCACAGGCTAGGATCCAGCACGCAAATTTCTTTGATATCCCAGGCACCGCGGATATGGATGCGGTGATTGGCAACCCCCCGTACGTGCGTTATCAGCTGCACCGCGGAGCCCAGCGCAAGATCTCGCGCGAAGCCGCACGGCGCTCCGGAGTCGAGCTGAACGAGCTTGCCTCCGTGTGGGCGGCCTTCGTCGTGCACGCCACCAGCTTCCTGAAGGTCGGCGGTCGTCTGGCCCTAGTGCTCCCGGCAGAGCTGATGTTCGTGAACTATGCGGGGCCCGTGCGTGCAATGCTGCTTGAACGTTTCGCCAAGGTGCATCTCGCGGTCTTCGAACAGCGGCTATTCGTCGACGCGCAGGAAGAAGTGGTGCTGTTGCTTGCGGAGGGTTATCAGACCGGTTCCAGCGACTCCTTCAGCCTGCACCAATTTCGTAATGCCAAGGATCTGATTGGACTCGGCGAGGGAGCAATCCACACTCCGAAGCGTCCAAGTGACCGTTGGACCGGGTCCTTGGTGACTTTTGAAGCTCAGGGGATACTCAACCAGGCGCATGCTACCGGCGGGTTTATTGATCTGCAGGGCTGGGGAGAGACCTCGCTGGGCGCGGTGACCGGCAACAATAAATGGTTTACGCTCAGCCCGGCGCGGGCCGAGGAATTAGGTTTGGACGCGAGCGACCTGGTGGAAATATCGCCTCCCGGTTCTAGGCATCTTCGCGGCTTGGAACTAGACGCTAAGCAATGGCAGCGACTCGGGGAGCACGGCTTGGCGACCTTGATGTTCCGGCCCCAGGGTGGCGCCTCCACCGCGGGAGAGCGCTTAATTGGCCGCGGCGAGCTGGAGTCGGTGGACCAAGCCTATAAGTGCCGGATGCGTACTCCCTGGTGGCGGGTCCCGTTGTTGTCGGTGCCTGATCTGTTCATGACCTATATGAATGCTGACACTCCCCGGCTGACGACTAACCATGCAGGTGTGCATCACATCAATTCAATCCATGGGGTATACCTCGGGGCCGATGTGCGTGAGCTGGGACGTGAGCTGCTGCCTCTGGCTTCGTTTAATACCTTGACTATGCTGGGTGCCGAAATGGTGGGACGCTCCTACGGGGGAGGCATCTTGAAGCTGGAACCCGGCGAGGCGGATAAGCTTCCAGTGCCCTCAACCCAGTTGGTCGCCGAGCATGCAATACCGCTGCGATCCATCAAAAACGAGGTCCGCGAACATCTGCTGCATGGCCGTAAGCAAGAAGCTACGGAGCTGGTAGACGAAATAGTGTTGGGAATGATGCTGGAGCTAGACGCTGCCGCGATCGGTGCGCTACGCGGCGCACGCCAAGACATGCTGGAACGACGCAAGTCCCGAGCTAAGGCAGTGGAGAACTAATCATGGGATCAGGCACAGTCGAGAAATCCCTGGCCTTCGCCGAATACGACGCGACGTTGATATCTGCGCTCAAAGATTCGCCGTGGATCCTTAACGGCGCCGTCACCGAGGAGTTCAACCCTTCTTTCGACGTCCTCGAGCGGTTGCTAAGCATTCCGGTGCGTTCTAAGGCCGCGACCCGTTCCGGTCGTTTTGCCCAGGGCGTCGACGCTTGGCTAGCCCATGAACTCCGCCGGGCGGGGTTCGACGCAGACCTCGTCTGGCCGCGCGCGGAAGCGCCACGGGTGTTGTCTTCGGACATCCTCGAATTGCTGCGCAAGCTCCCCGAACGGCTCTCCGACGAGCTGCATGAAGCAATCCTGGCCGGCAAGGCCGGAAGCACCGACGCCAGGATTCTGGGCCGCGCCTACATGAAGCAGACCGACGTGGTGATGACCCACTGGTCCACGGGACCGGAGTTGCTATTAAGCACCAAGGCAATGACTTCTTCCTTCGGCAAGAACCTGTCCAATCGGTACGAAGAAGCCTACGGGGACGCGGCCAACCTGCGTGCCCGCTACCCGCTGGCAGCCGTCGGCTTCTACTTCGTGCAACGCGCCACCATTTTAGAAACCGAACCGGCAGCTTTCCGACGTACCGTGGACATGATCCGCAAGCTGCGCGATTTCGGCGATGGCTTTGGCTATACAGCGACCGGACTTTTGCTTGTGGACTGGGATGACAGTGCCGAGCAGCCAGAGGTCAAGGCGGTGCACCACCCGGTGCCCGAAGATGTCGGCACCGCTCAGTTCCTAAATGCCATGGTTGACTCGGTGTTGAAAGTTACTCCGATCGACTTGCATGAGTCGGCGCGCGCTCGCCGAGCCGGTGAGGTCGTGCCAGTGCCAGGGCATGAGCTCGTCGATGAGCTACAAGAAGCGCTCTTTTAGCTCATCTGGTTGTGTGAACTTGTGGCGAATGCCAAGAGCTCGGCAAAGGTCGAACCGAGTGGCCAGCCAGTGTGCTGGAGGCGATGTCACGCTGCGGTGGGGGAGACAACCAATCCGATGCGAGAGCAGTGGCGCGATAAATGTACTTGGTCCGCCCGTCGGATTCGAAAGTTCGTTCGCGTTCCCATCGCTCGGAGCGTTCGTAGGCTGCCCAGGAGCTGGGATTTGCCGAATCGATGACGGTGATGGGTATGCAGCCTGCCTGCACCACATACTCCAGGCGTAGGTCTGTCACTTGCTGGCGTATGCCTTGGCGCCGATATTCCGGGCGGACCGCCATGCAACCTAATTCAAGCGCGCCCATGGCGCTAGTTGGAGCCAGCACCGCGTCGTGCACGACTCCGGCTGCGACCAGAACACCTGAGTCACGGACGCTGACCACACAACGTGCGCGGTCAATTTTTTGATTCCATCGATCATCAATTTCCGGATACAAAGTCGCCATCTCGGTGCGTGCGGCACCAGCAGGAGCTGTTGATGACAGGGCATAGCGAAGGGTAGGGCGCACTGGGAACCGTCCTAAATGCTAAGACGAACGAACTATCTGGCTATTGCTGTTGTGTGGGACGCAGAGCAATGGGTTTCGTTGGCCTTCAGGGGACCGCAGTCGGTGGCTTACGGCAACGTCCTTGCAGGGCCCAGTATGAGCTCGAGGAACTAAAAAAATTATGCATTCAATCTCTGCTCGTTAGCAAGAGAAAATAGGGGCAATAAAGTGAAATCTAGATAAACGAAAGGCACTATTATTTTAGGTCTGCCGTAGTCGGCTTTTCTCTTGAGCTCCTGCCCTAGGACGGTGGCGTGATGGGCGACGTAGCCGCTAGCTGTGGGGCAGCTGGCGCCGATTTTGCGGCCAAGGCAAAGACCGCTAAGATCGTTTAGGTGCTTGACCGGGAGGTTGACGCAAAGATGGATCTTTAGCTCAGTTGGTTAGAGCGTTCGCCTCACACGCGAAAGGTCGCTGGTTCGAGTCCAGTAAGATCCACCAAATAAAGAGAAAACCACCGCTGGCGGTGGTTTTCTCTTTATTTAACTGCTTTTAGTGGATCGCGCGTAGCCGGTGGTTATTTGGCGAGTAATTCGTGAACCAGCGGTTTGACTTCGTTGCCAAGCAGCTCGATGCTCTCGAGCATGGTCTCGTGTGGCAAAGAGCCTGCCGAATATTTGATGTCTACTCGACTTAGTCCGAGGCTTCTGGTGACCTTCGCCATCTTGGTGGCGACGGTCTGCGGACTACCGGCCATCATGGAACCTTCAGGCCCCATAGCGGCCTCCAAGCGCATTTTGCTAACCGGCGGCCAACCGCGTTCGGCGCCCAAGCGATTCATGGTGCGCTGATAGTGCGGCCACAACAGTTCGAGAGCTTCCGCATCGGTCGGTGCAACCAATCCGTGGAAGTGCGCACCCACCTTTTGAGGTTGCTTGCCCAGCTCTTTCAACGCGCGGTGGTAAAGCTGAACTAGCTGCTCGAAGGCTGATGGCTGGCCGCCAATGATTGCGAGAAAGAGTGGAAGGCCGTGGCGAGCGGCGCGAAGTACCGACTGCGGGCTGCCGCCGACGCCCACCCAAGTGGTGAGCGCATCGTTTTCCAATAGCGGGTACAGCTGTTGGCTGTTCAAAGCGCCGCGGTGTTCTCCAGACCAGGTCACGGGCTCTCCGGATCGGACCTTAGCCAGGAGATCGAGTTTTTCTTCGAAGAGAGACTCATAGTCCTCGAGGTTGAGCCCAAACAACGGGAAGGACTCGATGAAGGATCCGCGTCCGGCGATAATTTCGGCACGTCCCTGCGCGATGGCATCGAGCGTTGCGAAGCGCTCGTACACCCGAACCGGGTCATCGCTGGAGAGCACCGTTACCGCGGTACCGAGGCGGATCTTGTCGGTGACTTGCGCCAGCGCCGCGAGAATTATTTCCGGCGACGATACAGCATAATCGTCTCGGTGATGTTCACCAACGCCGAAGAAATCAAGGCCAACTTCTTCGGCCTTCTGCCCTTCGACGATGACGTTGCGAATAACCTGAGCGTGCGATAACTGCTTGCCCTGCTGGTCTTCGGAGAGATCCCCGAAAGTTTCAACACCAATTTCAGGCCGGAGGCTTGTTTGACCGATGGAACTCACAATGATCCTCTTCTCTTAGATTTCCATGCAATTGCATCTAAATGGGTAACCAGTCCACCGATAAATTTATTTCCGACAGCAAAAATGCCAGATGTGTTCAGGGATACTCGGCCTATTTTGATTCCATTCTCCCGCTTTACTTGCCGTGGTTGTATCGTGAGGATGACGAATAGAACAAGAGCCTAGGGGGAGTGATTCGTGGCGCAGCAAGACCATGGTGAGAAGCACGCGGATTCGAAAAATCCAGGAGAAGATCCTTCGCCATTGGCCGGGTCGCTACCTCGTATTTCGACGAGTGAAATCAACATGGGGCACCTTCCCGAGACGGCGTCTTTTGAGACGACCATGGCCTCCGAGCTACCGCTAAATACCGCGGTAAGTGCGAGCGTTGCGTCAGCGGACGTGGCGGATATCGAGTCGCGTACCGGCCAGGTCTACACCTCTGATGACGGCATTACACTGATGCCTACACGGGCCAACCCGGTGGCTCGCCGTTTGCTGGCAAAAATGTGGATCTCGGATACGCCGCCGACTGAGGCGCTGAAGGTCGTTGACCGATTGCGCGGCACCCCCTACGCGAACCCTAGGGTCAACGTCGATCAAGATGCTTCGGCGCGGCGAACCATGGAGTTTGCGCTGGACCTTGGCGAAACGCTGATTCGCTATGGGGCTGGTGCTTTGGAAGTGGAAACCAGCATCATCGCGGTGACCGCAGCCCTAGGGCTTAGCCACCTAGACGTGGATATCACCAATCAATCGTTGCACCTGAACTACAGCCCGCCAGAAGCTGAGAGCTACTCTATCCTGCGCGTGGTGCGTTCGTACACTACGAACTACGCGGGCATGGTGATGGTGCACGAGCTGGTTTCGGACATCATCGCTGGTGGTGTTTCGCGGACCGAATCTGCCAAGCGGCTTAAAAGGATCACACGGAAGCCGAAGCCTTTCCCGCGTTGGTTCGTTGCGGTTGGCCAATCGGTTTTCGCCGCCGCCTTCGTCCTGTTCATCGGCGGTTCATGGCTCGGTGCACTCGTCGCGATGGCTTCGTCCTGGCTGATCTCGCAGATAGGCCGGTATGGATCCCGATGGCGGGTCCCAGAGTTCTTCACCGTGGCGACCTCGACTTTTACCGTCACCGGAATAGCCTTGCTTAGCCATCAGGTCCACGCACCATTGGATCCGGCGTTGGTAGTCTCTGGTGGCATCTTGCTTCTGCTGCCTTCTGGCAGATTTGTTTCGGCGCTGCAAGACGCAATCAATGGCTTTCCGGTCACCGCGGTCGGACGTCTATTTTCCGCTGGGTTGACCTATACGGCAATACTTTCCGGGATCTCCGCGGCGTTGGTGGTTTCATCCGTATTGGGCGGGGACAAGGTGGATGTCCATAAAATCGTCGCCACCGATTATCCGACATGGATGCTGATCGCCTTGGTAGCAGTCGCCATTCTGGCCGGTTCGGTCACCGAGCAGACCGCACAGCGCTTGTTGCTTCCTACCGCGTTGATCGCGGTCGGCGGCTATCTGGTGCTGCTCTTGGCGGAGCAGGTCGGGCTTGGCGCTCGGGCAACGCCAGCGGTGGTGTCCACGGCCATTGGCTTCGCTGCGCGCTTCCTGGCGGACAAGCTGAATTCACCTCAGCTCGTGATCGCAGCCCCCGCGGTCATGTTCATGCTGCCTGGCCTGATGATCTTCCGGGCCATGTACGGCATCGTTTTCGAGGTGGATGAAATGTTCGCCGGCCTGGTGGAAATGTTCAACGCGTTTGCAATCATGCTGTCCATCGCCGGTGGTGTGGTCTTCGGCGACACACTGTGCCGTCCGCTGACCTCCAACGCACGGCGCGAACGCCGACGCATCCGCCGCCGCTAGCCGGCCGGCAGTTTCCATTCAATAGGCGCCTGGCCGATTTCGGCCAGGCGCCTATTGATTTGCGAAAAATGCTTTGACCCAAAGAATCCACGTGAAGCGGACAACGGGGAAGGATGAGCGCTGCGAAGCTGGGGCATATTGTTCATCAGGGTACCAAGCTTCTGTGCGTGGGCACCCCACAGAACAGCCACCACCGGCACCTTGCGGGCATTGAGCGTAGCGATAATCGCTTCAACTACCGGTGCCCAGCCAAGCTTCTGGTGACTGCCGGCGTTAGACGCAGTCACAGAGAGAACCTGATTGAGCAGCATGACCCCTTGCTCATGCCAGGCGCCGAGGTCTGGATGCCCAGCTTCGGGCACGCCAAGATCTACGAACAGCTCCTTGTAAATGTTGCGCAAGCTACGCGGCAGGGGGCGCACGTTCTTCGCTGCGGCGAAGGCCAAGCCATTCGCCTGTCCGGGCGTCGGATAGGGGTCTTGACCCATGATCAGGACTTTGATCTCGGCTACGGGTAGCGATAGTGCGCGCAACATCACCTCTGGGGCCGGGAGTATCTGCTCGCCAGCCTGTGAGCGTGCCGCCAACTTACGTGCGATTTCCTGCAACACGCCATCGAGCGGTTCCAAAGTGGAAACCCAATCCGCGGCGATAAACCCGCGACTTGCCAGCGATTTTGCACCAAAGAAGAAGGGGAAGTCTTCGGTGGAATATGCCGGCGGCGCGGTAGGCTCGGGAGCGTCGAAAAGGGCGGGCTGCTCGTTGTTCATGGCAACCATTCTGCCGGTTTTCCGGCGCGGTTGTGCCGTGTTACACGGCACGGCGTTGGTTGATTGGTTAGAATATCGGTGGTGTGTCCACCACGCGTGGATAAATATGCATGAATAAACCCGACTTTTCGAAGTTCTAGGATGAGGTGAACGTATGGCTGGCAATGAGGTTTTAGTGGATTTCGTGATGAACCCCGATTCCGAGCTGGACGAGCGTTCGCAACAGATCTTGAACATGGAGAAGCTGTGGTGGAAGTATGCCGGAGCCAAGGAACAAGCTATTACCAAGCAGTTCTCTATCTCGCCGACAAACTACTATCAGCTACTCAACCAGCTGATCGACACGGATGCGGCGATGGCCTATGACCCAATGCTGGTAAAGCGGTTGCGTAGACTTCGATCTACTAAGCGTCGTGTGAGCGGTACCGTCGGCGGGGAACGCTAAGTTCATAGCCGGCCTCGGCCAGCCAGACCTCGAGCAAGGACAAGAATGACCAACTACCCACGTGACGAATTCGATCGCGTTCCGGAGTTTAGTACCCGCGTTGGGTCGCATCATGCCCACGGCTGGGCGCAGTCTGCCGCCGCCAAGGGCAAGGACAGCAAGCTTCGTTGGGTAGTTCTGTCCGCGATTGCGGTGTTGTTGATTGGTGGTGCCGGATTCTTCTTTGGTCCAGGCGTTGCCGATCGTCTAGCAGGGTCCGAACCGAGGCAAACCTCGGCACCGGCGGAGAGCGAAGGCTCTTCTGACCAAAGCGAAGCCGCATCCGAAAGCGCAACTCCGTCTAGCACCATCGATGACGCTGACGTGTTGTACGGACAACTCATCGGCGTGTACAACGGCGCAAGTATTGCAGGAGCTGCAGGGGCAGGCGAAGAATTGCTTGCCGAGGCTGATTTCACGAATATCGTGACGGATAATTGGACCCGAGACGCCGAGACCTCGACGGTGTATTACATGTCCGAGGCCTACCGGACCACCGCGGAAAAAGCCGCCGAAGTCTTGAACATCGATGAGGTTCTGCAGACCCGGAACATCCCCAACCGAGTTTCGGTCGTCCTTGGCGCTGACGATACGTTGAACTCGAAGTAATAATTAGCTTCGCTCACAGCCGATCAGCTTGCACTCGCCATGCGAGAGTGCCAATATTTGTATTAGCACTCATGCGTTACGACTGCTAATGCCGATCGGTTGTTCGTTTTAGAATCGAACCCTTTCGTCTCGGCGGTTGCTCAACGCACGGAGCGTGAAGAATACCTCAGATAGCGAGAGCTAATCCGAATTGTCGGCCCGATGCCGGCAACGGTGTGCTCGTCCGTCGCGGGCGCTGTCTGTCGGTTGCATTTTCGCAAAATCGTCCCCGAAAGGACCGAAAGCCACTATGGCCAAGATGATTGCATTTGACGAGGAAGCACGCCGCGGACTTGAGCGCGGCCTGAACATTCTGGCGGACGCCGTTAAGGTGACCTTGGGCCCACGCGGCCGCAACGTTGTTTTGGAGAAGAAGTGGGGCGCACCCACTATCACCAACGACGGTGTGTCCATCGCCAAGGAAATCGAGCTCGAGGATCCATACGAGAAGATCGGTGCCGAGCTCGTCAAGGAAGTTGCCAAGAAGACTGACGACGTCGCCGGTGACGGTACCACCACCGCTACCGTGCTCGCTCAGGCTCTGGTCAAGGAAGGCCTGCGCAACGTTGCTGCCGGCGCCGACCCAATCGCGCTACGCCGCGGCATCGACAAGGCTGTAGAAGCCGTCACCGCCGAGCTGTTCACCGCTGCTAAGAAGATCGAATCCAAGGAGCAGATCGCTGCTACCGCTTCGATCTCCGCTGGCGATCCAGAAATCGGCGCACTGATCGCCGAAGCACTGGACAAGGTTGGCGAGCAGGGCGTTATCACCGTAGAAGAGTCCAACACCTTCGGCCTTGAGCTGGAGCTGGCCGAGGGCATGCGCTTCGACAAGGGCTACATTTCCGCATACTTCGTCACCGACGCTGAGCGTCAGGAGACCGTGCTGGAAGACCCTTACATCCTGATCGTCAACTCGAAGATCTCCTCGGTCAAGGATATGGTTTCCTTGCTGGAGAAGGTCATGCAGTCGAACAAGTCGCTGCTGATCATCGCCGAAGACGTAGAGGGCGAAGCACTGGCCACCCTGATCCTGAACAAGATCCGTGGCCTGTTCAAGTCTGTAGCCGTCAAGGCTCCAGGCTTCGGCGATCGTCGCAAGGCAATGCTGACCGACATCGCACTGCTGACCGGTGGCCAGGTTGTTTCCGAGGAAATCGGCCTGTCGTTGGACACCGTTGGCCTCGAAGTTCTGGGTACCGCCCGCAAGGTCGTTATCACCAAGGACGAGACCACCATCGTTGAAGGCGGCGGCGACGCCGACGCTATCGAGGGCCGCAAGGCGCAGATCGCAGCCGAAATCAAGAACACCGATTCGGACTACGACCGCGAGAAGCTGCAGGAGCGCCACGCAAAGCTTTCCGGTGGTGTCGCTGTGCTGAAGGCCGGCGCCGCAACCGAGGTGGAGCTCAAGGAGCGCAAGCACCGCATCGAAGATGCTGTGCGTAACGCTAAGGCAGCTGTTGAAGAGGGCATCGTCGCCGGTGGTGGCGTGGCTCTGATTCAGGCAGGCGCCGCAGCATTCGCCAAGCTTGAGTTGGAAGGCGACGAAGCCACCGGCGCGAACATTGTTCGTGTTGGCATCGAAGCACCACTGAAGCAGATCGCACTGAACGCCGGCATGGAGCCAGGCGTAGTCGCCGACAAGGTCAAGGGCCTGCCAGCTGGCCACGGCCTGAACGCTGCCACCGGTCAGTACGTTGACCTGCTGGAAGCCGGCGTCAATGACCCAGTGAAGGTGACTCGTTCGGCCCTGCAGAACGCTGCATCTATCGCAGGTCTGTTCCTCACCACCGAGGCAGTCGTTGCAGATAAGCCAGCTCCTGCTGGCGCTGCCATGCCAGGTGGCGACGACATGGGTGGCATGGGCGGAATGGGCGGCTTCTAAGCTTCCGTACTTCCCAGGCACCTGTCTCGCAGGACAACCTGAACCCGAGGGCTTGCTTCACCACGAAGCAGGCCCTCGGGTCGTTAACCGGCAAGCAGAGTGCGTTTGAGCGTTCTCAGGCTTGCACGTGGAGTCGGTCAAGCTCGGCCTCAAGGTTCGCCCGTGCTTGTTTTTCCCAGCGTTCCTGAGCAGACGCGGTGCAATACAGCCGGTCTTTTCGCAGGAGCTCACGAAGAATGCTTGCTCGGCCTCGGGCAAAGTCTGCTGCCGGCACATGATCGTATTCGTCCCGGATAGCTTGGGCATAGCGTTGATAGGCCTTGGCTGGTCGTGCCAAAACCTCTAGGTCTGCGTCGCTGAGCAACGCTCCGAGCAGATCGCCTTCGGCAGGTCGATGCTCGATGGTCAGCAGAATCAATTGTTGAACCTTGGCAAGAGCCCTATCGGTAATCAGCCCATGCAAGCTGCGCGCTGCTAAGTTTGCAGAATCTTTTTCGTCCTCGGCGGTGCCATCGTAGACGGCATCATGAAACCAAGCAGCCAACTCCAATATTTGCCGATCCTGCGCCTCAACCTGTGTGCCGCAGAGCCAGTCCAATGACTCAAGGACCGCGAGCAGGTGTACTCGATCGTGATAGCGGCGGTGCTTCTGGCTCCAGCGAAGCAATAAATCCTCAGCCATGGCCCGTTGCCCGGGCAAGGTCCGCTCCCACCGTTTCAGCAATGCGGGATTGAGCCGTTCGGGGCGGAACCGGGCAGGGATCCGAAGTCCGGAATGGACTAAGGCGCGGACCAAGTCGCTACCAGAGACTTCCTGGGCTCCGGCCGCCACGAACTCTTCGTAGCGTTCCTGCGGCACATCATAGTGGTCCCTGTCGAAGGCTCTCTGCCGGATGCCCATGCGGCTGGCGAACTGGTGCAGCTCCAGCAGCGAGGTGTCGGAGACTAAATGGGAAAAGAGTGTCCCGTGAGCGGGCCAGCGTGGCGGGTCGATCAGTATGCTCATGATCTAAGCGTACCGAGGGACCCGCTCCAACGGCTCAGTAGCGGAACAGCGAGGTGTTGACCTGTTCGACTTCTTCATACTGCATGGACGCATGGTTTAGCGCCGTTGCGATGCTGCTCAAGGCCTCTTCGATGCGTACGTGAGTGCTGCGCCATTCGGCCACAATCGACTGGAAGGAAGCGGCGGCCGAACCCTGCCAGGTGCTTTGAAGCTGATCCAGATTCATCTGCATCGTGGAAACTTCGGAGCGCAACCTGTCGATGGTGTTCATGACCGCCTGCGACTTGACCTGCATTTCGCCGGTGTTGGTTGAAAAGGTACTCATGGGGTGATCCTGCCTTACGGGGAGATCCGATAGATGAGATCACCATAGGGCGGGCAGCACAAGCGCAGCGCGAAGCTCCCACATACTGTGGACAACATAAACGCGGGTTCTAGTCCTCGTCCTGCTGCTCGTGGTCACGCGGCTCCTGCATCGGCACATAGGGCAGGCAGATGGCCATGGTTGCGCCCCCGCCAGGAGTTTCGCTCAGCGCAACCGAACCGCCGTGCTGCTGGACGATCGCGGCGACGATCGCCAGCCCCAGGCCCGAGCCGCCGGTTTCGCGTTGACGCGAGCTATCGGTGCGGTAGAAGCGCTCGAAGATACGGTTTGCGTCATCCTCTGGAATGCCCGGTCCGTGATCTCGAATCTCGAGCACCGCATCCATGGCACCTGCCACGAGAGAACGAACTCCCACGGCGATCTCGATAGCTGAGTCTTCGGGGGTGTAGCGCAGTGCGTTGGTGATCAAATTGGCAATGACCTGGCGGATGCGCGCGTCATCGCCGACCGTGCTGGCTGGAGAAGGATACTTGGTGTCCAACCCGACCAAGGTAACTTTGCGTAGTGGCGCTCGGACCTTGGTGTCCTCGGCGGCGTCCTGTCCGAGTACCAGCAGGTCGACCGATTGCTTTTCGAGGGGGCGCTGCTCATCGAGCCGGGCCAGCATAAGCAGGTCTTCGACCAGGTGAGCCATGCGTTTGGATTCGGCTTCGATACGTCCCATAGCTGAATCCAGAGCTTCGGAGTCGGCAAGTCCCCCATGACGGTAGAACTCCGAATAGCCTTGGATGGTCACCAGGGGGGTGCGCAGCTCATGAGAGGCGTCTTGGATAAAGCGACGCATTTTGTTTTCCGAGGCCTCACGGTCGCGGAAGGCCCGCTCGATCTGTGCAAGCATTGCGTTCAAGGAGCGGGAGAGTCTGCCGACTTCGGTCTCCGGCGGATAATTGCGTACACGCTGGGACAGATCTCCCTCGGCAATCATGGCTGCGGTGCGTTCAACGCGGATCAGCGGAAGCAATGACCGGGAGGTTAATCCGTAGGCGATCATTGACATGAGCAAGGTCGCCAACAGGCCGGTAGATAAGACGAGGATAGCGGTCTTTTGAACCGTGTCATTAACGTTTTCCAACGGAAGCGCAATGAAAACATTCATCTCGCTGGTAGGCAGCGGAACGATCATGGCACGCCAGCCGGCCGAGCCGGAGTGGATGCCCGGAATGGTTACCGGTGCCCATGGTGTCTTAGCCAGCTCCGCCATTTGCGTTGGGGCGAGTAGAGGAGTGTCACTGGTGTTACCGGGGGTAACCCGGCTTCGAGGCATGATGTAGACGATCTTGCCGTTTATATCTCGAATGTCCGCATAGGAGCGGTTCAACCCCAGCAACGTTGAATCGATGCCAGCGTTTCTGCCAGATTGATCATTGTCCAAGGAATACTGGTAGGCCTTGTTCAGGCCAAAGCCCATGGTGGGGCCAGCAACGTTGAGCTGATCATCGATCTGGTTGGTCATCGAGATGCGAAGTGTGTGTGCGGAGCCGAACGCTGTGGCGCCGACGCCGCAGATCATCAGCGCGCACATCAGCATCACCAATTTGGTGCGCAACGAAGTGCGACGCCACAGCGTTCTAAATGCCTGCATGTAATGACTTTACAATCCCTTGGGCCGCCAAGCGGCATCGGCCCTAGCGGCGGTCCGGGGTGCGCATCAGGTAACCGACGCCGCGCTTGGTCTGAATCAGGGCAGGCCACTCGGGGCGGTCAACCTTGCGACGCAGATAGGAAATGTATGATTCAACGATCGAAGCGTCGCCGTTGAAGTCGTACTCCCAGACATGGTCCAGGATTTGCGACTTGGACAGTACGCGGTTCGGATTCATCATCAGGTAGCGCAGCAGCTTGAATTCGGTAGGAGATAGATCAATGACCTCGCCTGCTCGCCGCACCTCATGTGCGTCGTCATCAAGTTCTAGGTCGGCGACCACGATGGTGGCGTTCTCTTCTTCGCCCGTCGCGGTGCGGCGTAGCACCGCACGAATGCGGGCGACAACTTCATCGAGGCTAAAGGGCTTGGTCACGTAATCATCGCCGCCGACAGTCAATCCAGTGACCTTGTCGCTGGTGTCATCGCGAGCAGTCAGGAACAGCACGGGGAAGTGCCGACCGGCAGCGCGTAGCTTGCGGGTGATGGTGAAGCCGTCCATGTCTGGAAGCATGACGTCCAAAACCGCGAGATCTGGTTCTTCTGCTTCGACGGCTGCGAGAGCCTCGCGGCCGTTGGCTGCGGCGACCACTTGGAAACCGGCGAATCGCAGGGAAGTTGATAGAAGTTCGCGGATATTTGGTTCGTCATCCACGACAAGGAGTTTGGCCTCTGGGGTTTTTGCACTCATAAACCCAGTGTGCACGCGAAGACTGGGAGTCGACTGAGAGCCGTCTGGGAGAGAGGGCTAGCCGTTGCGGCGTTTTCGGATGTTACCGATGATGACCACGCCGGCCAGGATGAAGGCGAGAGGCAAGCCGAAAACGCCGAATGCCATGATGATCGGCGGGATTGAAATTTCCTTGAAATACAACACGAGGACCGCCGCGAGGGACAATGCCGAGAGGACCGCGAGTGTAATTGCGGTGCGGGAAATGACGGTCAAGGTAATCGATGAAGCGCTCACGGCTATTAACGATACAGCGCTTCTAATGCAGCCGCCGTGACTCAAGGTGAAGTTGCGGGCCTCAAGGTGTCATAATCTAAGGTATTCGACTTAATTCGAATCCGTACGTTGAGCACCCGGTAGAAGTAAATGCACGACCCGGATGAATGCTCCATGGATCCGGAGATATGAAAAGGCGTAGCGTGAAGTAAATTAGTTGCACTGATATGCGCTGCAGCACGAGAAACGAACGAGGTAAGGGATCATGCCTAGCGGCAAGGTTAAGTGGTACGAAAAGGCCAAGGGCTTCGGATTCATTACCACCGAAGATGGTAAAGAGATTTACGTGAACGCCGCGGCGCTGCCGGAAGGCGTTCATGATCTACGCCCGGGCACACGCCTGGAGTTTGGCGTGGCCGAAGGCCGCCGGGGTCCTCAGGCACTGAGCCTGCGCATCTTAGAGGAAGCTCCGTCGGTGGCTCGCGCCAAACGGAAGAACCCCGAACAGCAAGCTGCAATGATCGAAGACCTGATCAAGGTTCTTGATCAGGTATCCAACACCTTGCGCAAGGGGCGATATCCTGAACAAGCACACGGCAAAAAGGTTGCTACCGTGCTACGCGCGGTAGCCGATGATCTGGACGTTTAAATAATGGCCCGTAAACCCAAGTTAGACACCACCCTCGCGGAAGCGGTTGATGTTGCGCGCAACGCACTCATCGAGATCGCGGCAGAAACGGAGATCGGTGAGTATCTCGGAGCCACGCCCGAAGGTGAACGATTAGTCACCCATCGATTTGTCTCCCAGAAAAGGGGCTATCGGGGCTGGACTTGGTTCGCGACAATCGCACGGGTGCCACGAGCAAAAGCTAAAGATCTAACCGTTTGCGAAGCTGGCATAGTTGCCGGTGAAGACGCACTCCTTGCACCGGCGTGGGTCCCGTGGGCTGAGCGCTTAGTCAAAGAAGAAATCGAGGCGGCGGAAGCCGAGGCCAATGAGCCCAAGGATGAACCCGGCCCTAGTGCGACCGCAACTGAGAACTCCGGCGCAGAGAACACCGCTGCCGAACCTGCTGGGAACGAAACCCAGGAGGACTTGACGGAGTCGACCACTGCCACAGACGAACACGAAGCAACCGGCGAACCGGAGGCGACGTCCGAACAGGGAATCAAAACCCCTGCACGCCGTCAGGTGCGTCGCCGACGCACCGCGCAACGCACGGCGGCTCGTCGCCGCGCAGCCCAGCGTAACCGGTCACGCAAGGAAAGCTAGCGAAACAAGGCTTAAGAAAAGAAAAAGCGATCCGCGGTTTCGCCCCAATGGGGTGAAGCCGCGGATCGCTTTTGCTCGATCAGAATTTAGAGCTGCTCGATGACATAATCAATGCTCTTCAACAGCGCCGCGACATCACTCGGATCGATAGCCACGAAGGTCGCGATACGCAGCTGGTTTCGGCCGAGCTTGCGGTATGGCTCAACATCCACCACGCCGTTGGCGCGCAGCGCCTTGGAGATTTCCGTGGCGTCCACCGAATCGTCGAAGTCGATCGTGGCGATAACGTTTGAGCGGTGATCCGGGTTGGCTACATATGCCGTGGCAACCTTTGAGGCCTCGGCCCACGCGTAAATCTGGCCAGCTGACTCGGCGGTGCGAGCCGCTGCCCACTTCAGGCCGCCATTGGAGTTGATCCACTTGATCTGCGCATCGAGGGTCACCAAGGTGGTCAATGACGGTGTGTTGTAGGTCTGGTTCTTCAGCGAGTTATCCAGCGCAGTCTTCAGATTCAAGAAGTCTGGGATCCAGCGATCGGTCGCTGCGATCTCCTCGATGCGCGCAATTGCTGCGGGGGAGGCGAACGCAACCCAGAGGCCACCGTCGGAAGCAAAGTTCTTCTGCGGGGCAAAGTAGTACACGTCGGTCTGCGACAAATCTACATCCAAGCCGCCGGCGGCGCTCGTTGCATCAACGACGATCAGTGAATCTTCGTTGGCACCCGGAACGCGCTTGACCGGGGCAGCGGAGCCGGTGGAGGTTTCATTGTGCGGCCAGGCATAGAGATCCACGTCAGCTTCGGCAACCGGGCTCGGAACCGAACCAGGCTCGGAGGTGATAATCGAGGAGGCCGCAAGGAAGGGGGCCTTGTCGGTAGCGTTGGCAAACTTCGAGCCGAATTCACCAAAGGACAAGTGCTGAGCTTTATTGCGTACTAGGGAGAATGCTGCGGCGTCCCAGAAAGCGGTGGCGCCGCCAACTCCCAGAAGCACCTCGTAACCCTCAGGTGCGCTAAACATTTCCTTCAAGCCATCCTGCACGGAGGCAACCAGGTTCTTGACCGGCGCCTGACGGTGGGAGGTGCCTAATAGGTCGGCACCTGCGTCGACGATTGCCTGAATTTGCTCGGGGCGAATCTTGGATGGTCCTGCGCCGAATCTTCCGTCGGCGGGCAGAAGGTTCCTTGGAATGTTGATGCCGGTGCTCATCTCGCTCCTCTAATAGCGTTTTGATTGAAGGTGCTGACTTCCCGACTGATCGCGAGCGCGAAGGAATAGTTCAGGATAGTTAAGACGTTTCAGTTAACATCTTCGCAAACTGCGGGAGATGAGAGAAAAACGAGACCGTCGGTTACGACATGCAAACTACGAGGCCGTCGCTGGGATTGTGGCTATACCAAGTAGAGTTGCATACTGACGTTCCGATTTCTTATGCGAACCTAACTGTTGTGACTTCCAGGAGTGGCTAACGTGTCTGACCTAATTGATACAACCGAGATGTACCTGCGTACCATTCTTGAGCTTCAAGAAGAGGAGATCGTGGCTTTGCGCGCGCGAATCGCAGAACGTCTGGGGCATTCTGGCCCCACAGTGTCGCAGACAGTCGCTCGAATGGAACGCGATGGTCTGGTTGTGGTTTCTACCGACCGTCACCTTGCCTTAACCGAGAAGGGTCACGAACTAGCAACAGGCGTGATGCGTAAGCACCGACTGGCCGAACGCTTGCTATCGGACATGATCGGTCTTGAATGGGAATATGTCCATGACGAGGCGTGCCGCTGGGAACACGTGATGAGCGAGCGTGTAGAGCGACGTTTATACGACCTGCTGGGCAAGCCCACGGTCTCTCCGTACGGCAACCCAATTCCTGGGCTTGAAGTCCTTGGGGGGCCCAAAGTAACCGAAATCTCACATGAGGTCGAGAATCTAGATAACGCGTTGCTCTCCGGAAACATTGGCCCGGTGGCCATTGAGCGTCTCGCAGAGCCGATCCAGACCGACCCAATCCTGCTCGGACAACTGAATGAAGGCGGAATTCGGCCCGGTGCGATCGTTAGCTTAGAGCGCGCAGATGACTACGTCGTGGTTCGTGTGCAAGGTGTCGAAGGTGCGCTAGAACTGCCAGTCGAAGTCAGTGCGCACGTTTTCGTACGCACTAAATAAGGTAACGAAATTGTAACTTTTCCGATCGAACGGTAGGGTTATCAAAGGGCGCCAGTGGTTTAACTGGTGCCGATTCCAAGAGTGCAAACGCCGAGTATTGTCCTGCCTCTTGGATGCGAAATGATTTTTAAGGGCAATAGCGGGGAACCCACTCATTCGACGAATACTTCGTCTTGGGGTGAAGTCATGCCAACAGGCAGGACCGGACCAATCTCAGGGCCGAACCCGACAGCTAACTTCGCAGGTGTAGATATGAGAGGAATGTTTTGGCAGAAACCAGGACGACGGGTCGACGCCGTGCCGCAGACGTCGAGATCGATGCGATCACTGAGATCGCAGCGGCCGCCACAGAACGATCCGTTGGCCGCCGCGCATCACGCGCAGCCGCTGTCGAAGCAGTAGCAGTTCCAGAGCCGCTTTGCGCCGATTATGTCGGGCGCCGCTTTGAGTCTGGTCAGCGTTACGGCATTGCGCCAACGCAGAAAACTCTTGCTACCCAGGATGTTGACGGAAACGTCATTGCCCTACCTACAGCAAAGCCCGTTGTTGCACCTGAAGGCGTAGTAGCAAGTAATGAAGAGCTCGTTCAGAGCCTTCGTGCTTCACCAAAAAAGACTTCACGACTTGGGTTTACCCACAAGATCGCTGCCGTTGCCGCGGTATCGGGTTTGGCACTAGCTGCGGTTTCTCCGCAGCTCAGTAGCGCCGTGCCTGAAGAGGGTCCGGTGGTAGCGGGTGCGCAGCGCACCGCAACTTCCGCAGTGGTCGATGTTAAGGCTCCAAGCGATGCTGGCTTAGATGTGCAGCGTGCGGCTTTGAAGTCCGACATCAACCCCAAGGTGGCCAACGAAGAGAAGCTCTCTGAAATCCTCACCGCTTCCGGTGGGGACATTCAGAAGGTCGGTTCGACCGGTGGATTGCTCGAGCGTCCGGTGGACAGTAACCGCATCACCTCAAGTTTCGGGCACCGCAAGAACCCAACCGGCGCCGGCTTCATGATTCACAGTGGCACAGATTACGGTGTGCCGAGCGGCACAAAAGTTTACGCCGCAGCATCGGGCAAGGTCACAGTCTCCGGATGGGCAGGTCATTCCGGTCAGCGGGTCACCTTGGCCCATGGAAACGGCCTGGAAACCGGGTACAGCCACAACTCGCAACTACTAGTCAACGTGGGCGACACCGTCAAGCGCGGCGATGTCATCGCTTTGGCCGGTAGCACCGGTAATTCCACCGGGCCGCATGTGCATTTCGAAGTAATTGTCGACGGCCAGTTCAAAGACCCTGCCGGCTGGTTATAACGACGTTCGTCACCTTACCGTGATCAAAACGTGACATTTGAAAGATAGTCCTATAGGCTAAACAGCGTGCCAAGGGGAATCCTTGAGCAACATTGCGTGCGAACCGAGCACTGCCAACGCGCAATGAGCAGTTATACACAACTCGTACGGCAGTGACGGGGGAACCAACATCGGGTCGTTAGTTTTGGCTAACAACCCTAGGGGTTAAGTGGAAGAGAAGGAAACTTCAACTCCACCGAGGTAACTCCACTTCGAACCCGACAGCTTACCTCGTAGGTATCAAGGAGAGGCTTTATTGTGACCAAGCGTCAAGCGCCGGGACGCCACCGCGCCCCAGCAGCACGTACCAACCCACTTGCTAGCATTTCGCAGGCAGTGTCCTCGAATGCAGGCTCGGTCGGACGTCAGGCAGCCGTTGTTGCTGCTGCGTCCGGTCTGATCGTCACCCTGGGCGTACCAGGTCAGGCAACCGCCCCACGTGACGTATCAGCTTCCCCGGTTGACACGATCAACCCGGAACGCGTTGCTGTCAAGGCAGTCAAGGTATCCACCAAGAAGGCGGATAACGTCGAGATCGAGCGCGCCAGCTTCACTGCTGAGCCAAAGCCCGAGCCGGTCGTTATCGCTGTCGCTGATGATATCGAGCCAACCACTCGCGAAAACTCGGGCAACTCCGATTCTTCGGGCAGCTCGGACTCCATGGCACCAATGACCCGCCAGAACCGCGGCGGCAATGGCCAGCAGAGCGCGCCAACTGAGACCAAGAAGGAATCCACCAAGCAGGAATCCTCGGTCCCGAGCAAGAACCTCACCGGTATCGCAGCTACGGCTTCGAAGTACTCGGGTGTTCCATACGTCTGGGGCGGAAATACTCCCAGCGGCTGGGACTGCTCTGGCTTCGTGAAGTACGTCTACGCGCAGCACGGCATCAACATTGCTCGTGGCACCTCCGCGATCCTCGGATCCGGCCAGTTCAAGCGCACCAGCAGCCCGAAGCCGGGCGACTTGGTGTTCCAGAACGGTGGCGGCCACGTAGGCATCTACCTAGGTGGGGGCCAGATGATCGGCGCGCAGAACCCAACCGTGGATACCATGATCCACTCGGTGAGCCGCAACCCGATGTACGGTTACTACACTCTAGCTGGCTAAGCAGCCTGCTCCCATTGGCCATCGAACGTAATGTTCGGTGGCCAATGGTCGTTTAACCGGGTGAACTACGGGCTACTTCGCGATGAAAATCAGCGAATATCTTCCTAATCTTGAAGCCAAATCGGCAATATATCGCATAGGCTAACGGCAAGAGAACTAACTGCGACGAGCTCGTCGTCATCAACTTCTAGTGATGCACACAAGCTCATTAAAGGAAGTATGCGAATGAGAACGTTGGTTTTGAACGCAGGTTATGAGCCATTAGCGGTGGTGACTTTCCGTCGCGCCTTGCTCCTTGTGCTTGCCGAAAAAGCAACAATCATTTTGCAAGATCATGAGTCACCCGTGCGCAGCTCGCACGGAGACTTACCGCGCCCCACCGTGATCGTGTTAAAACGATATGTGCGACGCCCCTACAGGAACATGAACCATGTGACCCGTAGGGGCGTTCTTCGTAGAGACCACTTCCGCTGCGCCTACTGCGGAAAGACCGCCAACACCATCGACCACGTAATCCCGCGCAGCAGAGGCGGGCAGAACACCTGGGAGAACCTCGTGGCGGCCTGCTTGTCGTGCAACAGCCGTAAGGCCGACAAAATGCTCTCGCAATTGGGATGGCAATTGTTGCTCACGCCGCATCAGCCACGGGTGGGAGGGCACCTGGTTTCCGGACTTGACCATATTGATTCTTCATGGGCTCAATACCTTCATGCCAGCTAGGAAATAATCGGTCTCCGTGAGATGTTGAGACGTTAGTACTAATCTGAACAAATCACGGAGGTAACTCGTGAGTATGGAAGGCGCGGCGTGGAGTACGCTGTGGCAGCTCTCAAAGAGCGAACAGCGACGTGCATATCGTCCAGAGACCCCGCGGCGGGTTTTTGACTTCGCACTCAGCTATAAAGCACGTCTGATAGTCTTCGTGATTTTCTCTGTATTGTCAGCGGCAATCGCTGTCATCACTCCGGTGCTTGCCGGACGAGTCGTTGACGCAATCGTGGCGCAAGGCAGCTGGGAGACCGTGCGGAACTTGGCGATCGTTATGGTGATAGTCGCCGTTTTCGATTCAATATTCGCGATGCTCGTACGCTGGCAGTCCTCTAACCTCGGTGAGCAAATCATCTTTGATCTTCGCACCAAGGTATTTGACCATGTGCAGAAGATGCCCATCGCGTTTTTCGCACGAACCCGCACCGGAGCACTGACCTCCCGGCTCAATTCAGATGTTATCGGCGCTCAAGCGGCTTTCGCAGGAACCTTGTCCGGAATCGTTTCAAATGCCGTTGCACTGATCCTGACCGCTATCGTCATGCTCACTACCTCCTGGCAGGTCACGATCCTGGCGCTGGTCCTTTTCCCGCTGTTCCTGCTGCCGGCAAGACGCTTCGGAAAGTCTCTTGCTGGGCTGCGCAAGGAGTCGGCAGACCTGAACGCTTCAATGAGCACCCAGATGACCGAACGATTCTCGGCACCAGGCGCTACGCTGATCAAACTCTACGGGCGTCCCAATGAAGAATCCGAGCAATTCGGTTTGCGGGCTGCGCGAGTACGCGACATCGGCATCAAGATGACCATGCGGCAATTCGCATTTGTGACGGTGCTGGGGCTGGTCGCGGCGCTGTCGTTGGCCCTTGTGTACGGACTGGGCGGATTCTATGCCTTGCGTGGCGAGATGGCGGCAGGTGACGTGGTAGTACTCGGGATGCTCATTATCCGCCTGTATACGCCGCTTACGGGACTTGCTAACGCCCGCGTGGAGATCACCAGTGCGCTAGTTAGCTTCGACAGGGTGTTTGAGGTGCTAGACCTTGAACCGCTGATCAAAGACGCTCCGAACGCGATAGCGCTTCCAGCAGAACCTGTGGCAGTGAAATTCGATAAGGTGAACTTCGCTTACCCCAGTGCCGAGGAAGTTTCACTAGCTTCGCTGGAAGATACTGCGGTGCTAGATAAACGCGGTGGCGAGGAGATTCTCCACGATATTTCCTTCGAGATTCAGCCCGGTCACACCGTCGCGTTGGTTGGCTCTTCCGGCGCTGGTAAATCGACCATCGCGCAGCTACTTGCACGGCTCTACGACGTGCGTGGCGGTGCTATCACGCTCAACGGACACGACCTGCGTGATATCACCCTCAAATCCCTATATGGAGAACTGGGAATGGTCACCCAAGACGGGCACCTGTTGCACGAGACCGTACGCTCTAATTTGTTGCTGGCAAACCCTGGCGCCAGCGAAGAGCAATTATGGGCGGCATTGGAAGACGCGCAGTTGCGGACCCAAATCGAGACCCTCCCGGACGGGCTTGCCACGGTGGTTGGGGAACGCGGATACCGGCTATCTGGCGGAGAACGCCAACGCATGACGATCGCCCGGATGATTCTGGCCAATCCGGGGCTGGTCATTCTCGACGAAGCAACTGCGGCTTTGGATTCACGCAGCGAACTTGCTGTGCAACTGGCGCTGTCCCAAGCGCTGGAAAACCGCACGGCATTGGTCATTGCCCATCGGCTTTCAACGATCCGGCAAGCGGATCAAATCTTGGTGATCGACGGTGGACGAATCGTTGAACGTGGAACGCATCAGAGCTTGCTAAGCAAACAAGGCGCGTACTCAAAGTTCTATGAAACTCAGTTCAATTCGGTCCAGGAACCGGATCGTAACTAAAGCAGTTTTTGCGCCATGCTCCTGCGCTATGCGGAACTCGTGGCGATACCAGAGAGCCGGCCGCGGACACCATTGAAAATAGTTCGAGGTCGGCCCTCATAGCCACGTGACAAACTTTTCTGCATATCTGCTCATTAGTGGGGTGCGTTTCTCCGAGCAAGAAGGGTAGGCAATACGTGCTGGCGTAATAGTGGGGCGATGTCATCACGCAATAGGGCTTCGTGGGGGTGGATCCACATTAGCTCTTCGAGTTCGGCTAGTGGTTTGGGGGAACCGTTAAATCTTGCGCCGAACAAATAGGCTTGTATCGAGGTGTCTGCTTCGTTGGCCGCCGGTCCAAGCCATTGGCCGTACTCTGCAAAGTCTTTTTCCTCGAACTTCACTCCTAATTCCTCATGTACCTCGCGCATCACGGTCTCTAAGGGTGTCTCGCCCTTTTCTGGTTTTCCGCCGGGTTGCATGAATTTTGAAGTCCCACGCTTCCGAACAAGAAGAATTTGTCCCTGATCGTTGATTAAACACGCTGCCGAGATAGTTAAATTTTTCATCACCAAAACACAATATCGCGTGTGAAAACTCGTGACGAATGGTAACGTGCATTATTGGATCTCCAACGTTTTTAGTTGAGTAACGTCGTGATTAGAGAACTCGCAGTTTCAGATCGTACGACGACGTCTTGGCCGGATGTTGGAATAGAGAGATCGATCCATCAAATTTATAGATCTATGGAGCTTTAATGCGACGGGGAACAAACTTAGGCCGCCTTGGCGATTTTAACCAGGCGGTTATCCTTGAGTCCATCCGACGAGCCCCGGACGGCATCAGCCGTGTGGAGCTCGCAGGTTCGACTGGACTTTCACCACAGACAATTTCAAACGTCGTGCGTCGTCTTCTTGACGATGGCATCGTTCGCGAAGACCGAACCATTGTGTCCGGTCCAGGTAAGCCGAGAACCGTTCTGGAGCTAGAGGGAAACCGATTAGTGTCCATCGGCATCCATCTTGACCCAAGCGTGCTGACCTTCGTGGCCATGAACCTGCGCGGCGAAGTATTGCGTGAGCGCAGTATCGATGTACCGAATCTCGAAGTAGCCACGGAGACCATCCAGCTGATGGCAGACACGGTCAAGGAATTGATTTCCGAGATTCGCGTGCCGAAAAAGCACATCGTCGGTGTCGGCATTGCCGTACCCGGACCGGTTAACGTCGAAGACGGTGTGGTGCTCAACCCACCGCTGCTCGATGGCTGGGCAGATGTAGAGCTGGTCAACCCACTACGTAAGCTGCTGCGCTTGCAGGTAATCATCGAAAAGGACACCATCGCATCTGCGGTCGGTGAGCTTTGGCAGTCCAAGGAAGAGAAATCAGATGATTTCGTCTTCGTATACTGCGGCCACGGCTTCGGTGCAGGTATCGTGATCGACGGCGAAGTCCACCACGGTTCGAGCAACAACGCTGGTGAAATTGGGCATTACTCCACCGGACGCAAGGCCGTCGCATGCGAAGAGTGCGGTGCCGACGATTGCTTGGCTGCAGGCACCTCCTACGAGTTCATGGCTGCCCAGGCTAAGGAACGCGGGCTGGAACTGCCGGCCTATGAAATCATGGGCCCGGAGCAGCGCTCCGAGGGTATCAACCGTCTGACCGAACTTGCGCTGGAAGGCAACGCCGTCGCCAAGGAACTGATCATTGAATCGATGATTCGGGTGGGTGAAGTCGCCGGACAGCTGGCCAATGCGCTGGACGTCCGCGAGATCGTCTTCGGCGGTCCACAGTGGGACAAGGTTCGCGAGCTCGTCGCTGATGAAGTCGATGAAGCCGTTCAGCGTCGCTTCGGGCTACGTGCAGTCCACGAGGTCGGTACCCGCACCTCGAGCCTTGGCTCGCAGGTTGGCGCCATCGGTGGCGCGTGCGTCGTCATGGATGCCTCGCTCTCGCCGAAGGCTACCGCACTGCTACTGCGGTAAGTCGTTCGACATGATCAATATAAAGTTGAGGTCCCGCTCCGGTAGAAGCGGGACCTCAACTTTTTATTGGTGCCCCTGGCCGGAATCGAACCGACGGCCTACCCTTTAGGAGAGGGTCGCTCTATCCTACTGAGCTACAGGGGCGCAGGCGCTAGGCGCGCCATCAACACTATCCTACTAGGAAGTTGATGATGAATTTGTCAGGATGAATGCTGTCGAATCTCAGCCATTTTCTTAATCATCGCTTTGTTCGCACGACGAGCCGCCAAGCCAAAGACTAGCGCGGCCGTGATGAAAAGCGTGGCCCACCGGATCGTGGTCAGGATTGAAGCGAGCACGACGGTGCTTTCGTTGAGTTCCGCGCCGAAGAGCGAATCAATGGCAAAGTTCTCCCACAAGTCGGTCACCGCAAACAGCAAGGGTGCCAGCCACGCCAGCCAACGCATCTGACGGTTGGGAATCCAGCGAATGAAGATCAGCATGGAAAACAGCCCGGTCAGCAACGGGAACAGCAGTCCGGCGGTCTTGTGAAGGTAATTTAGCTGTCCGGTGGCATCCGAATCCATGGCTGCACGTAGCGCTTCGATATCCGAAACCGTGTAGCCGAAGACGCGCTGATCTGGCATGGATAACCCGTTACTGAGGTCGGTCATCTGGTGCATCGTGAGCAGGTGGTAGTACACAAAGAGGAACACGCACGTGACCAACCCTGCCGAGATCAACAGCATCGGATTGGAAGTAGATTCACGTTGTTGCGCAGAATCCCGCAGTCCTTGACCGAGCTTCTTGGCCTGCTCATCCTGGAAATGCGCTGGCTTGCGATACTCTTTGCTTTTCTTAACGTTCTTTGCCATACCTTCCATTATGCCGGGTAGGTCTGCGAAACCGTCGCAGAGCCCACGTAGACTGGCATTACCATGGATTTCCTTAACGATGACTTCGCCGCGGAGCCGGCACAGCGCACTTTACCGACGCCCGAAGAACTGTTGCTGGGGATGAACGAACAGCAAGACAAGGCAGTTCGTTATCACGGCGGCCCGCTCTTGATCATTGCTGGTGCTGGTTCTGGTAAGACCCGCGTGCTGACTCATCGCATTGCGTATTTGCTAGCTACCGGACGGGCCCGACCGCACGAAATTCTTGCTATCACCTTCACCAACAAAGCCGCTGCGGAAATGCGTGAGCGGGCTTCCGAACTGATCGGTGAAGATCAGGCAAAAAAGATGTGGATCTCCACCTTCCACTCCTCCTGCGTACGCATTCTGCGCCGTGAGGCTGCAACTATCGGTTTGAAGTCGAACTTCTCGATCTATGATTCGGCCGACTCCCTGCGCTTGATTACGCTTATTGCCAAGGGGTTGGATATTGATCCGAAGCGGTTCACGCCCAAGGCCATCGCCCACAAGATCTCGTCGTTGAAGAACGAACTTATCGACGAAGAAGATTTCGCCTCCACCATGAACACCAATGATCCATTCGCGCGGTCCGTGGCAGAGGTCTATCGAGGCTATACCCGACGGCTGCGCGCGGCGAATGCGATGGACTTTGACGACCTGATTGGGCAGGTCGTTTACATGTTTCGGGCCTTCCCAGCGGTGGCGAACAACTATCGCCGTCGCTTCCGCCACGTGTTGATTGACGAGTATCAGGATACGAACCACGCGCAGTACTCCTTAGTCCGAGAATTAACCGGACCCGATGGGCTGACCCGGCCGGGAGAACTAACGGTAGTCGGCGACTCTGATCAGTCGATTTATGCGTTTCGTGGAGCGGATATTCGCAATATTGTGGAATTCGAAAAGGATTACGCAGACGCCGCGACGATCAAACTCGAACAGAACTACCGTTCCACCCAGAACATCCTCTCGGCAGCGAACGAAGTGATCAAACGCAACCCGGACCGCAACGACAAACGCCTTTGGACGGCCAGCGGGGACGGCGACCAGATCACCGGTTACGTGGGAGAATCCGAGGGGGACGAGGCGCGCTGGATCGCGGAGGAGATCCTTCGGCTCAATGACGAAGAAGACGTGCGACCGGGCGATGTAGCCATTTTCTATCGCACCAACGCACAGTCCCGAGCGCTCGAAGAGCAGCTCATGCGCGTTGATTTAAAGTACCGGGTGGTTGGCGGCACCCGATTCTACGACCGCAAGGAAATCAAAGATGCGCTGTCTTATTTGCGAGCCTTGGTGAATCCCGAAGACGACATTAACGTTCGCCGCATCCTCAACGAGCCCAAACGCGGCATCGGCGACCGAGCCGAAGGAGCGGTAGCAGCGCTAGCCGAACGCGACCGGATCTCATTTATGGAAGCGTTGCGCCGTTCCGATGAAGCCCCAGGTCTAGGCACTCGTGGCATCAAGATGACCGCAGCTTTTGTGTCCTTGATGGACGATTTGAAGACTGTTGCAGAAGGCTCCGGCCCGGCCGAAGCGCTGGAAGCGGTACTGGAGCAGACCGGATACCTCGAAGTTCTTCGAGCGTCGAGTGATCCGCAGGATGAGTCCCGGGTAGAAAACCTTGCTGAGCTCGTTGCGGTGGTCCGCGACTATGTGATTGATGAGCCGGAGGGGGGCCTGGAAGGGTTCTTGGAGCGCGTGGCGTTGGTGGCCGACGCAGATCAGATTCCCGAGGCGCCTACAGATAGCGAAGGCGCAGAAATGGCGGCTCGTGAAGGTGTGGTCACGCTAATGACGCTGCACACCGCGAAAGGGCTGGAATTCCCGGTGGTGTTCCTGACCGGCATGGAACACGGAGTCTTTCCGCACCAGCGTTCCATGACGGACGAGAAGGAATTGGCCGAGGAGCGACGTTTAGCGTATGTGGGGCTTACTCGGGCTAGGGAACGGTTGTACCTGACGCGAGCCGAACAGCGTAGCTTGTGGGGACAGTCGCAATATAACCCTGCGAGTCAGTTTCTCGACGAAATTCCTTCCCACCTGTTGGACTGGAAGCGGGAAGGAGGCACGCCTGCGGGGTGGGGTGCGAGTAACGGAACGGTGAATTTCGCCACGAGTCGGTATGACCGTGGATCTCATTGGGGTGCCGGCAATGCTTCGAATTTTGCATCTCGTGGGCATAACGCAGCTCCGGTGGCCAAGCAGCGCGTGCAGCAGAACAAAGAAATTGTCATTCCAAAGGTTGGCCAAAACGTGAAACATTCTGGCTTTGGCTTGGGCGTTGTTATCGCGATCGAAGGTGTCGGTGATAAGACGGTTGCAAAAGTGCAATTTGCTGACTCGGAAAAACGGCTCCTATTGCGTTACGCGCCATTAGAAATGGTTGACTAACCGGAGATTCTTTGGCGCGCGCTTTGAGGTTTCTTGAAACCGTCGACAGGCTGCCCAGCGGTTCTCTACAGCCTGTAAAAGTGGGAAGTTTGTAAAAGTAGGGATAGTCTGAGAGGTGCGCACGGCTACGGCGCCGTATGACTGCCGATAGTTACGTTGCGCTCTCTAGGGCGTGGCATGGATTTCGATTTATGGCCATGCCGCGAGTCAGCATGAACTTCGAACGAAGGACACAAACCCGTGGACCTGTATGAGTACCAGGCGCGCGATCTATTCGAGGCACACGGGGTTCCCGTGCTTGCCGGTATCGTCGCTTACACCCCGGAAGAAGCCAAGGCCGCAGCTGAGAAGATTGGCGGCGTTGTAGTAGTTAAGGCTCAGGTCAAGGTTGGTGGCCGCGGTAAGGCTGGCGGCGTTAAGGTTGCCAAGACCGCAGATGAGGCTTTCGAGCACGCTTCCAACATTCTCGGTATGGACATCAAGGGCCACACCGTCAACAAGGTCATGATCGCCCAGGGCGCCGACATTGCCGAGGAATTCTACTTCTCGGTACTGTTGGACCGTGCAAACCGTAACTACCTGGCCATGTGCTCGGTAGAAGGTGGCATGGAAATCGAGGTGCTCGCAGTCGAGCGTCCGGACGCACTGGCAAAGGTTGCCATTGACCCATTGGTAGGCATCGATGCTGCCAAGGCTGCTGAGATCGTCGCCGAGGCCAATTTCCCTGAAGAACTGCGCGCAAAGGTCGCAGATACCATCCAGAAGCTCTGGGTAGTTTTCAAGGAAGAAGACGCCACCCTCGTTGAGGTGAACCCACTGGTGAAGACCGGTGCCGGTGACATCGTTGCACTGGATGGCAAGGTTTCCCTTGACGAGAACGCTTCCGAGGTTCGCCACCCAGCTCACGAAGAGCTTGAGGACAAGGGCGCAGCCGACCCGCTGGAAGCAAAGGCAAAAGACGCAGGCCTGAACTACGTCAAGTTGGACGGCGAAGTAGGCATCATCGGCAACGGTGCAGGTCTAGTCATGTCCACCTTGGACGTTGTGGCCTACGCTGGCGAAAATCACGGCAACGTGAAGCCAGCTAACTTCCTAGACATCGGCGGTGGAGCCTCTGCCGAGGTCATGGCCAACGGCCTGGACGTCATCCTGAACGACCCACAGGTCAAATCAGTCTTCGTGAATGTCTTCGGTGGCATCACCGCGTGTGACGCAGTCGCAAACGGCATCGTTGGCGCGCTGAACACTTTGGGCGATTCCGCCAACAAGCCTCTGGTTGTTCGCCTCGATGGCAACAACGTTGAAGAGGGTCGTCGTATCCTGGCCGATGCCAACCACCCATTGGTGACCCTGGCAGCAACCATGGATGAGGGCGCCGATAAGGCTGCCGAGCTCGCCAACGCAGCGAAGTAAGAGGGATAAGCGAACAATGAGCATTTACCTGAACAAGGACTCCAAGGTCATCGTCCAGGGCATCACCGGCGGCGAAGGCACCAAGCACACCGCCCTGATGCTCAAGGCTGGCACCAACATTGTCGGCGGCGTCAACGCCCGCAAGGCTGGCACCACCGTCACCCACGGTGACCAGGACATCAAGGTATACGGCACCGTGGCTGAGGCCAAGGCCGAGACCGGCGCAGACGTATCGATCGTCTTCGTGCCACCTAAGTTCACCAAGGACGCCGTCGTTGAAGCTATCGAGGCCGAGGTTGGCCTCGTCGTAGTCATCACCGAAGGTGTTCCAGTGCAGGACTCGGCCGAGTTCTGGGCGCTGGCGCAGTCGAAGGTTGACGCCGACGGAAACCAGATCACCCGGATCATCGGCCCTAACTGCCCAGGCATCATCACCCCAGGTGAAGCACTGGTCGGCATTACCCCGAACAACATCACCAAGAAGGGCCCAATCGGCTTGGTATCCAAGTCCGGCACCCTGACTTACCAGATGATGTTCGAACTGCGTGACCTGGGCTTCTCCACCGCCATCGGCATCGGCGGTGACCCAGTCATCGGTACCACCCATATCGACGCCCTGGCCGCTTTCGAAGCTGACCCAGAGACCAAGGCCATCGTGATGATCGGCGAGATCGGCGGCGACGCTGAAGAGCGCGCAGCCGACTACATCAAGGCCAACGTCACCAAGCCAGTTGTTGGCTACGTGGCTGGCTTCACCGCTCCTGAGGGCAAGACCATGGGCCACGCTGGCGCCATCGTCTCCGGCTCGGCAGGTACCGCTCAGGCCAAGAAGGAAGCTCTCGAAGCTGCTGGTGTGAAGGTAGGCAAGACTCCTTCGGAGGCTGCCGTCCTGTTGCGCGAAGTTTTCGCGGCTCTCTAAGCCTTAGGAAATTCGCAGACGCGAAAAAGCCCCATGGCATCGGTTTTCGATTCCGTGGGGCTTTACCTGTACTCGGACTATGTCCTAGCCGCGTAGGCCAGCAGCTGCGTCCGTGTCGACCCTCAAGAACGAGGAGCCGATGACCGCGAAAGCACCAGGTATCAATAGCATCCGGTGTTTTGGGTTATAGAAAATTTCCTCGAGCGGCGAAGCGATAACTCGCCGGACCTTTTCCAAGAGCCGCTCATTGTCCAGAGACAGACGCTCCTGCTCGGTTTCAATCACCACACGATCTCGTTCAGTGCTCACCGATGCGCTCATCCAGTCGTCACTCGGTGTACTCAGAGTCTCCGATTTAATCAGGGACACGGTTATAACCGCCTTCATCTTGCGTTGTGCCACCGGAGAAGACCTCCGGGGCTTGCCTCTTTGCCTGCGCTCAGTGTGGCAGAGAACACGCAACTAGACATATTGAATATAGCGCGATTCGCTGGTAAAAGCCCGTCAAACAGCGCAGATGTAATAAAGCTGTTATTCGAGCAGCCCGCGAATATCCTGAGCCGTCAAAGCCTTGGAGAATCCATCGGCTTCGTCCATAACCGTGGAGATCAGCTTCCGCTTGGACTCTTGGAGAGCAACAACCTTTTCTTCGATGGTGCCCTGGGCAATCATCCGGTAAACCATCACCTGGCGGGTCTGCCCGATTCGGTGGGTGCGGTCGATCGCCTGCGCTTCTACGGCAGGATTCCACCAAGGATCAAGTAAGAAGCAGTAGTCAGCTTCGGTCAAGTTCAAGCCAAAACCACCGGCCTTCAACGAGATCAGGAACAGCGGTGCCTCCCCGTCCTTGAACTGCTCAATGACCTTCGCACGGTTGCGTGTGTTGCCGTCCAGATACACGTACGGAATACCTCGTGCTTCCAACTTTGCCGCAAGGACCTTTAAGTAGGAAGTGAATTGTGAGAATACCAAGGCTCGGTGCTGTTCGCTGAGCACATCCTCAAGCTGTTCGAAAAGTGCTTCCAACTTAGAGCCCGGGATCTCGGCAAGTTCCGGGTCAACCAGCGAAGGTTCCAATGCAAGCATGCGCAGATGGGTCAGCGACTGGAAAATCGTAAAGCGGTTGCGGTCCAGATCCTCAACAAGGTGCAAGATCTTCTGCCGCTCACGGTTCAGATGCGTGTCGTACACATGCTGGTGCTCTTCGCTCAGACGCACCAAGACCTGCTGTTCTTGCTTGGCGGGGAGATCCAAGACGACAGATTCCTTGGTGCGGCGCAGCATGAAAGGTTTCACGCGGCGCTGCAGCAACTTCAGGGTTTCCTTATCGCCTAGCACCTCAATGGGGCGGGCAAACTGGCGGTTGAACCGGCTGGTATTCATGAACAGCGATGGAGAAGTCAACGAAAGCAGCGCGCCGAGCTCGGCGAGGTTGTTCTCCATTGGCGTGCCGGTGACCGCCAGCTTGAAGTTCGTCTGGATATTCACCGCGCTGCGATGGGCCTTGGTCGAACGATTCTTCACGAATTGAGCCTCGTCCAGGATCAGGCCAGCGAATCGCTGGGATTCGTACATCTCATCGTTGAGCCGGAGCAGCGTGTAGGTGGTCAGGATGACGTCATAGTTGGCCACTAGTTCGTTCAGCTCGCGTTCGGAACCGAGGGTACCTTCAACGGTGATCACGCTCAGGCTCGGAGCGAACCGTTTGATCTCCATCTCCCAGTTGGAAACAACGGAGCTTGGAGCAACGACGAGGAAGGGGGCACTGTTCCGCTGAGCGGCCGGCAGCTGCGCCACATGCTTCGGGTCATCCCAGAGTTTGCGTGCGTGAAGCATTAACGCGATGGTTTGCAGGGTTTTTCCCAGTCCCATGTCGTCGGCAAGAATGCCGCCAAAACCGCCTCGGTACAGGCGCGCAAGCCATTGATAGCCCTCGACCTGATACGGGCGCAAGGTGGCATTGAGCGTATCGGGCACATCGGCCTCTTCACCTTCGGCCACACGCAGGAGCGAACGCATGCGCCCGATAAATAGGTCGGCGCCTTCGATTCCCTCGGCAAGCTCATCAAATTCATCGAAGAGCGAGACCTGGAAGACCGAGAGCTTCAGGTCGGCATCCTTGGGTTTGTCATTCAGCGCCTGAGCCTCATCGACCAGCGACTTCAGCTTGGCAAATAACGGGTGATCCAGTGAGAACCAGGTGTTATCCGGAAGCTTGACCTTCATGGCACCGCTGGTGAGCGCCTCGAGAATGGTGGAGAAAGGTACTTCATGGTCGCCTACGGCGATCAGCAAGCCCAAATCAAGCCAGTCGTTGCGTTCGTGGCTCACCGCGTTGATCTTCAGCCGTGGAAGTTCACGTAGCTGACGGTAAACCGGGCGGATGCCTTCTTCGGTGATCTTCATGACGGACAGGCCATGCAGGGCCGGCAGCAACTCCGAAACAAATACAATCATATGTTCACCGGAGAAGAACTTCGAGTCCAGGTCGTGGTTGCTGGTGCCTGTGTGTCGCTCGAAGACGTCATTGACCGTGCTGCGCAAGGAATCTTCGGCCTGGGCGTCATAGACCTCGCGGTCGTTGGGCACTCCCGGGTAATGGATCTGGAAATCAATGGTGGCAGATTCCTTGATGCTGCCATCTTCCTTTTCCTCACGCATGAATTTCACCTCGGCGTGGACCATCGGCGGGGCAAGTGCGGGAAGTACCAGATCCTTGCTTATGCTGCGCAGATTGAAACGACGCGCAAGGCGCGCGTACGAACCAGCGAAAAAGTCCTGCATTTGATCTTCGGGAACCTGCAAGGGTTCGCGATTCTGAAACCAGCGGCGGTGCTGAGCGGGAACTATCTCTTGACTTGGTGCCAACCAGATTTGTTCAGGTGCTTCCAACTCAACGTAGAACCCGTGGTCCGCGATCGTTCCACTGGGAGTCTCTGCGTTGAGTGTTAGGCCCTGACCTGCAATGTTCAAATGTCCAGCCACGGTGAGCGAATTGTCCTGCCCGAGGTCGGCGAGCAGCTCAAATCGGGACTGGCGGTCAATATTCACGCTGGTCTCATTGCGGGTGCTAATCAGTTCGATACCAAGATCTTGAGCTTCGCCAAGCATTGGCCAGAGCAGATCCGAGGCATACTCATCGAGGAACAACCAGTCTTCGTCGACCTTAAACTGCAGCTGAGTGTTGCTTCGTGCTAGCGCAGCAAAACGGGTGAACCAATGGTGCTGATTGCGCAGCATATTCCAGCCGTAGGTCTTGAACGCAATGGTAGTCCAGCGCAGCTGTCCACGAACCCAGCGTCCCTCGGAGTTGCGCACCATGGGGCGAACACCCAAACGGAAGCGTTTGTTGCGCGTCGGGTGGGGGACCGCTCCCGAAGGCATCCACTGCTGTTGCTGGGAGGTATTTTTCGAATCAAAGACCATGAATTGCAAGGCCATGGCCACGACCGGGTCATTTGGTGACCCTAATAGTCCGTCTGCGGGCCCCGGCTCGGGTTCTTCAAACCAGGTGTTCACTTGCTGGGACCAAGCAGTAACGGTCTTTTGCTCTTGAACGACCGCCGGGCGGGGCAGCTTGGCGATCTTATTGGCGGTGAGCGACAGCGCCGCGATATGCGGGCAGATCGAGCCTTTGTCGCAGCTGCAGTCCGAAACGTCGATGGACCAGCCCGAAGCGCTGCGAATCACCGTGAGAGTGGGGGAGAACTTCTGACCATCTTCGAGGACGGTACCCGAGATGACACTCGCAGTTTCATCAAAGGCGACGTCAGTCACTGATTCGTCGTTCTTGGCAAGTTGTTGCCCGAAGAAGAATGGAACGTCACCCAAGTACGCCAGTAGGTGCCTTGCGTCAATGAGTGGTGGCACAGAATCAGTCATCCTCTCATCGTTTCACGTTCGGGGCGTAGGTGAAAGTTGAGGACGCTAACTGTGAATAATCACTTGTGTTCAAGGTAGCGTAGATGCATGTCTCATGTGTGGCCTTATCTCCCCGCCAGAGCGGTCAATATCACCACAATGGTTGAGTTCGACAGGCTCGCAGCCGAAGCCATCGAAACTCAAGCATCGCTTGCCCGAAACTGGCGCGTTCACCGGGTTGATCTTCGAACCAGGGACTCGGTTTTAAGCGCTCTGGACCTTGCCAACTGTCTTTTTATTGATTGCGTCTATTCCGATGCCGGACGTTCGCTCGTAGAAGCAACCGGCGGGCTATGCATGAGTACCGGAACGCAACTCCCGTTCAATATTTATGAACGTGGGCTCTACTCCCCGCTAGAGCTCTATGCGGGGATCAAAGAAGCCCCCTACTCGCAGGTGCCCGACGCGCAGATCTATACCTATTCGCAAGCGAATTCTCCGGCTGAGTTTTCGCCCGATGACAGCACAATGGCAACGACTTTGCATGATCACCATATTGGTCAGGCGATGTTGAGCGCTGTTTACGATGGGGTATTTGCCAAGACGCCCATGATCGGGATCATGGGCGGGCACGCGGTAGCACGTGGCACGCAAGAATTCGCCGATGCAGTGCGGCTCGGTGCGATGCTAACCGGCCAAGGCTATTCGATTGTTACCGGTGGGGGACCAGGGGCCATGGAAGCGGCAAATGCCGGCGCGTGGCTTGCAGACTATGACAAAACGGCTACCGGCAGAGCCGTGGATATCCTCGCACAAGCTCCAGACGCGATCCGTCATCGGACTGCCTGGGCGCGTGCAGCATTGCGAGTGCGTGAAGAATACCCCAGCACGAGAAATTCAATGGGCGTGCCCACCTGGTTTTACGGCCATGAGCCACCAAACCTGTTCGCCACGCATATAGCAAAGTTTTTCACGAACTCGATTCGCGAAGCCATCCTGCTCGAACAGGCAAACGGCGGAATCATTGTGCTTCCCGGTGCTGCCGGGACAGTCCAGGAAATATTCCAAGACGCCTGCGAAAACTACTACGCGACCGGCGCTCGCGTCGCTCCCATTGTGTTGGTGGGCCGCGAGCATTGGACACGGAAGCTACCGGTCTGGCCATTGCTGCAGGCGCTTGCCGCCGGGAGGGCCATGGAAAGCAGAATAGCTTTGGTGGACACCGTGCAAGAAGCCGTCGAATTCATTAAAACAATGACTCCATTGCGGCGCCGCACGCGGTTCTAACAACGATAGTGGCCGTTGCCTCAAGCTGTGTCATGTTGGGGCAACGGCCAGCAGTCTGCTTTTGGAGCTAAGCCACGGTGGTGCCGAAAAGCAAGCCCAAGCAGTAGGTTACAGCGGCCGCACCCAAGCCAATGGCCAGCTGACGCACGCCACGTTTGAGCGGGGACGCACCGGATAGCAGGCCAACGACGCCGCCGGTGAGCAGCAACGCGATGCTGACCAAAGCGACCGCCACGCTCACCGCAGCTAGCCCGGTGAGCCCAAAGATGTAGGGCAGGATCGGAATGACTGCGCCCGAAGCAAAGAACATGAACGAAGAAATGGCGGCTCCCGGTGCCGAACCAAGCTCCTCATGTTCGCGTTCCAGTTCCGCGCTGCGAACTTCTGGATGGAGTGAGAAGGAGGGGTTGCAATCGCAGGTAAACAGCCCCATGCGTTCTGCCGCGCGGTGTTCGGCGTCCTCATTGTTCATGCCACGTGCTTTGTAGATCAACACCAATTCATTGGCGTCAAGATCGAGGTCACGGGCGGCAGAAAGCGTGACTTGGGTGGGGCGCGACGCGGTGAGAAGCTCACGTTGGGAACGGACTGACACGAATTCCCCGGCAGCCATGGACAGCGCGCCGGCCAGCAGGCCGGCAATTCCGGAGAAGAGCACGAGGGACGAGGCCACACCGGTGGCGCCGATGCCCATGACCAAGGCCAGATTCGAAACGAGCCCGTCATTTGCGCCGAACACCGCGGCTCGGAAGTTGCCGGACAGCCGGGATCTGCCGGCCGTAGCCAAAGCACGGATGACTTCCTCATGCACTTGCTCATCCGCGGCCATTTGCGGCGCGGCATCCTGATCGGTGGCGTAAGGAGAGTTGCCTTCGGCACGCTGGGCCAGCGCCAAGACAAACACCGAACCGAAATGCCGGGCCATGAAACGCAACATGGTGCGCCGCATCGACGGACGGACCGGGCGCACGTGTTCACCGAGCTTAGCGCGCCAGTAATTTTCGTGGCGTTCTTCCGCTTCGGCTAGCCCACGGAGAATCTGGCGTTCTTGTCCGGTGCGCTTTTCGGCCAGTTCACGGTAGATCGCACCTTCGGCGACCTCATCGGCCATGTACTGGCGCCAGCGGCGGATCTGCGCCTTGGATGGTTCGGGAATTGAGGTTGGGGCCATCACGGGGATGAGTCTCCTGCGGCAGAATTGGATCATTCACGGGCAGATGATCCGGGTTAGGTTCAACCCCCTAGTTTAGTGAGTGAGTCGAGCACTGGGAATTTGGCAAGACTAAATACCTTAGCGGCGCCAGGGTTTTGCCCTCGGGCTGCCACGAATACCGAAAGTTCCTCGCGCTGCCTGTCGAAGCTCGGCGGACCCACGGTTCTGGCTAGCAATCGGGTGAGCAGGTGCGGGTCGGTGACGTAGTAGCTGACCCAGACTCCGCGAAGCGGAAACTGCACCTGGCCGGTTTGCAGGTCAATAATGGGAAGGACGTTTGAAGCCATAACTATCGTGGACCCTTAAAAGAGCTCTTGCCCGTAGCCGGTTGGAGTACGGACCGCTTCTTCATCCGAACCACCCATGAACCTGGGGTTGGTGTGCGGCCAGTCGGAGCTTGGCGCCGCATCTCGTGAAGCAACACCACGATGCTACACCCGTGGGCTGTCCGGATGCGTAGTGAGACGTCATACTCGGCTCTCGCGGGCCTCATGGGAAGCAGAGCCGAGCACCGGGAGGTGCACGGACCGCGCCCACAAGAACCCTGCGCTTGGCGCAGGCGAAGGTCGCCGGGCGGGGATCTGGACATCGGGCACTACCGGTGGCTGGCCCGGTGACCGATCTCCGGCAAGTGGCTCCCCTCCCGACCCGCCGTCGATGCCGCCAGGCCTGCCCGAGCCGCGCGGGAGTATCGCTGCGCAATATGCCGCTCAGGTCCAACGCCTCTGGTCCGTTGGGACCAACGCCAGGCTACGGACCGGCAGTTTCACCAGGTGGTGCTCCTAGTCGCTGGGCTCGGTCAGGGCCATCCGAGCTAGCGCGAGCCTATGCGGCCTGTTAGAGGCGGTGCCCTGCCAGAGCTATGAGCAAGATTTGGCGAAGAATCGTTGTTAGGACTGCTCGGCGATTCGCTGCAGCGAGGAGCGTTGTTCCTTCCATTGCTCAGCGCTGAATCCAGGGATATTTCTCGCCTGTTCGCGCAGTCCTACCTGTCCGTCGAGAAGCTCTCGAACGATATCGAGATGCCCGGCATGCCGGGAGGTCTCCGCGATCATATGAACAATAAGATGCTCCACGGTGGTATGCCGATGCACGGACCACCAGGGGACCTCTGCCGGGGATTCTAAGTTCAATTCGTCAAGCGCGTGTTCGGCAAATGCGATGGATTTTCGGTACAACGCGAGAACATCTTCTACCGAGAAGCTGGCCGGAGGCAGGAAGTCGATCTGCGGTTCATCGCTTTGCAGTAGTTGAAGCACATGCCGATCGTTGGGCACACGACCTAGGCACTCGCCGAAATAACCGTATTCGGTGATTGCTAGGTGGTAGATGACACCAAGCATGTGGGTTCCGGTATCCGTCATGGGGCGGCGGGCCAACTCCTCGGAGAGTCCCTGGCACTTCCAGAGCACGGTGTTGCGGGCCTCGTTCAAGTAGGTCCGAAGCCTCTTGGAGGACGGATTGCCAGCGGTATCCATGTGCCGAGTCTAGTTTCTTGGCGATTGAATAAACAGCGCCGGCGCATTGAGGGCTTGGTTGCTGACTTCAGGACTGAAGCGTGAGTTCGGCGAAGTTCTCGTTGCCTATTGGTAAACTGACGCAGTGTAGGAACCTGAACCGGATTGGTTTAGCGGAATTGTAGGCCGGGTGCTGCCAAGCTAGGGCTGCGCCGGTGTCAAAATGGTGGGAGAGCATGAAAACACTGCCCGTAGAGCCCACCGGCTCGTCGATTAATATCGGCGCCCGTTTGCGTGGGGTACGCCAAACCCGACGAATGACCATCGACCAGGTGGCCGAAATGTCCGGACTGACCAAGGGGTTCTTGTCTCGCGTGGAGCGAGACTTGACTAGCCCTTCGGTGTCGACGTTGCTCAGGCTCTGCGAAGTGTTGGGCTTAGAGGTTGGACAGCTCTTCTCAGTACCTGAAACCAAATTGGTCAGGCTGGAGCACGCGCCGCGAATCGCTTTGGGTGGTCAAGGGATCACCGAACAACTGGTCACTCCCCGCGCCGAGACCAGGGTGCAGATGATTAGGGCAGAGGTCGCGCCTCAGGGCTCGGGGGAAGCCGAGCTGTATTCAGTGGATTGCAAGGTGGAAGTTCTGCACGTGATTTCCGGAGAATTTACCTTGGTTCTGCCCGAGGACCGCATTGAACTGCAAGCGGGCGATACGGTAACCTTCCCGGGCCGTGAGCCGCACAGTTGGGAAAATACTTCGGACCGGACCGCCGTAGTGACCTGGACGCTGTTGCTCTGACCAAAACCGCAATGCGCTTTTGAAGGGCTTGCGCGTTTTCCGTCCGTGCCGGGTTTCGGCCGGGCAAAGCCCAAAGCGTATCCTTGACATAGCGTCAACAACTTTTCTCGACGCCGATAAATAACCGAAGGGAGCTCCGTGACGGAAAGCGAGCCACGGGCTGAACTGGTCGAACTGCGCTCCGCGAGCTGGTGGATGTCTGCAATTCTCGGTGTCTTAATTGGTGTGACCATGACATTGATCCGCACTCAACGTTATTTCTTCATCGCTGGGGCGGCGATTCTGGCGGGGGTCATTCTGGTCATCGGCTTACGCACTATTCACCGTCGTTCTCAATACCCGCAGATGGCACAGGCGAAAACCTCTTGGGTATATGCGGTGTGGACGCTGGTGCTACTAGTGCTTGCCGGGCCCGTCCAGCTGGTATATGTGGCGGATGAACTCGACGAGATTGCGATTAAGTCCTTCGTGCTTTCGGCAGGTTTCTGTTTTGGGTTCCATGAGGTGGACCGGGCATTGGTAGCGAGCAGCAAGAAGTCCTTCGAAGGCTAGCTGCTGAACTACACGCACGCATTGGGAGGGTGAAATGTCTACCGAAAACCTTGCGGTCGGCATAGACATCGGCGGGACGAAGATCGCCGGGGGCGTGGTCGATGGCCACGGCCGGATTCTTCGCCGAAGCTTCCGCCCTACTCCGGGCCGGAGCGCAGCCTTGACCGAAGATTCTATTGCCGAGGTAGTCAGCGAGCTCAGCGACGGGGATGCTCATATGCCCGTGGGCGTCGGGGCCGCCGGCTGGATTAACCGAAGCGGTTCGCATGTCCTCTTCTCCCCGCATCTTGCATGGCGTGATGAGCCGGTGCGTGAACGTCTTGAGTCGAAGATGAACCGCCAGGTCGTCCTGAATAATGATGCCGACGCCGCAGGGTGGGCCGAGCATCGTTTCGGAGCTGCGCGAGGCGAAGAGCTGAGCGTCTGCCTGACCCTTGGCACGGGTATCGGCGGTGCCATCATGTTCGGCAACAGTATTCTGCGTGGCAGTTTTGGCGTCGCAGGGGAGTTCGGGCACCAGACTTTGGTGGTGGACGGCCATCGTTGCCCGTGCGGAAATCGAGGGTGCTGGGAACAATACGCGTCGGGCAACGCACTGGGCCGTGAAGGCGCGGAGCTTGTCCGGTTGGATTCTCCGCGGGCGCATAGCCTGCGTGAAGCCTGCCATGCGGATCCAGCCAAGGTGAGCGGAGCGATGGTGACGGCATTGGCGGTCAATGGCGACCCTGCCTGCATGGAGCTCATCGATGAGATGGGCCGATGGCTCGGGAGGGGAATCTCGAATCTTGTGGCTGTGCTGGATCCTGGTGTCGTGGTCATCGGCGGGGGGACTAGGGTCTGCTTCTACCTGCCTGGTCGAACAGGCGGAGGCCTCCTACCGGCAGTTACTGCCGGGGCGAGGCTACCGGCCGTTTGCTCGCGTTGTACGAGCCGAGCTTGGCTCGGATGCCGGGCTGATCGGCGCTGCGGACTTGGCCCGGTGGCACGGGTAACTCGTTTCCTGCGAATGCGCACTATTCGCTTCATCGCATTTTCACGTTCCAAATCAGCGACCTAATCCCGCAACCCAATCGGTGTTGCGGGATCGCTGTTTTAACCAGCAAAAACCGGTTTTCGTGGCTTCGCTGTTGATTGCACCTTGACGGTCGGCGCACCGATAAATAGCATGGGAGGAAACTCATGTTTCATATTAGGCAACTCTTGTCGAGTGTGCCGGGAAGAAGCGCTCATGAAGGAAGTCCGGATCGAAGAAAATGGGAACATCGGACCCATTAATGCCGCGGTAATTCCGCGCTATGCCGGAGGCGGCACCTATGCACGGCTTCCGCGGCTGGACCAAGTCCAGAAATCCGATATCAAGATCGTCGGTGTTCCTTTTGACTCCGGTGTTTCCTACCGTTCCGGCGCACGTTTTGGAGCAAACCACGTCCGTGAGTCCTCTCGGTTGATCCGCCCATACAACCCGGCCACCGAGGTTTCCCCCTTCGCTTTGAGCCAGGTTTCCGACGCCGGTGATATGGCGGTCAACCCGTTCAACATCAACGAGGCCATCGAGACCATCGAGCACAATGCGCTGGAGCTGACCGAAGACGGTTCAACGCTGGTGACCATCGGTGGCGACCACACCATCGCATTGCCCTTGTTGCGTGCGGCCTCGCAACGTGCCGGTGCGCCGGTAGCAATGCTGCATTTCGACGCCCACCTGGATACCTGGGACACCTACTTCGGAGCCGAATACACCCACGGAACCCCTTTCCGGCGGGCGGTGGAGGAAGGCATTCTCGATACCGAGGCGATCTGCCATGTAGGAACCCGAGGCCCGCTCTACGGCAAAAAAGACCTCGAAGACGACAAGCGCTTCGGTTTCGGCATCGTCACCAGCTCAGATGTCTACTATCAGGGCGTGCAAGAGATCGTCGCGAAACTTCGGGACCGCATCGGCAACCGCCCATTGTACATTTCGGTCGATATCGACGTGCTGGATCCGGCGCACGCACCGGGCACCGGCACCCCGGAAGCAGGCGGCATCACCAGCCGCGAACTGCTGGAAATCTTGCGCGGCTTGCGCGGGCTGAAAATCGTGGGAGCCGATATCGTGGAGGTGGCACCGGCATACGATCATGCGGAGCTAACCGGCGTCGCTGCCTCACATGTCACCTATGACCTGATCAGCCTGATCAGCGAATACCGTCAGCTGAACGGACAGAACAACTAATGGGCAACGAAGTACAACGTAACGGTGGAGATCTCGTCGTTGAGACGCTGACAGCGCTCGGCGCGAAAACGGTCTTCGGCATTCCTGGACAACATGCTCTGGGGCTGTTCGATGCGCTCTCACGCTCCAATCTGCAATTCATTTCTTCCCGGGTAGAAAACAACTCGGCCTTCGCCGCCGACGGCTACAGCAGGGCCACTGGAGAGGTCGGAGTGCTTTTCCTCTCTACCGGCCCGGGAGCGCTGACCGCCCTCGCCGGATTGCAGGAAGCCTATGCCACCGGCGTGCCCATGGTGGTGGTTGCCAGCCAGATTCCTTTGGATGGACTGGGCGCTCGCCGAAAAGGCATGCTGCACCAGCTCGATGACCAGAAGGCCTCGGCCGCAAACGTCACCAAGTTCCAGCAGACGGTGCATCACGCCTCGGGTATTCCCTCGGCGATCCAAGATGCCTGGGCGCAGGCGATCACCGTGCCGATGGGACCGGTCTGGATCGAAGTTCCGCAGGATGTCTTGCTGGCATCGGTGCTCATTCCTCCGGTGCGTGATGCCCTTGCCGAAGCCTACGATCATCCACCACGTGTGGAATTGATCGATGAAGCGGTTCGCTGGCTTTCGGAAGCAAAACGACCGGTGGTTGTTGCGGGCGGAGGTGTCCGTCGGGCCCAAGCCGAAAACGAATTGCTGGAGGTGGCCGAGAAGCTCAATGCCCCGGTGCTTTGCACCCCGGGAGGCAACGGCGCATTCCCGTGGGATCACGAATTGTCTTTGCAATCTTGGGTGGAGGATCGGCATGTCACCGAAGTTCTCGAAGATGCTGACGTATTGGTGGTCGTGGGCTCAGCGCTCGGCGAAGTCTCCAGCAACTATTTCTCGCTCGCACCTCGTGGGCACATAATCCAAATTGATGCCGAACCGCGCGTCCTTGAGTCAAATACGCCAGCATTGGGTATCCGCGCGGATGCCAAGGCGGCGTTGCAGTTCCTAACTTCGAAGCTTAAGGAAGTAAGCCTGCCCAACGGGCCAGATTGGCATGGGCAGAGCCCGACTCAAGTCGTCACCCAGACCTTGGCAAAGGTGCAGGCACGGCTGGCGGAGCAGGGCCTGGACCATGAACGAAGGTTCATGGCTGATATCCGCGAGGCAGTGCCCGCGAAAATGCAGACCTTCTGGGATATGACCATTGCGGCTTATTGGGGTTGGAGCTGCTGGGATTCGCGCCAGGGAGAGTTCCATTCGGCGCAGGGTGCCGGTGGCCTAGGTTTCGGTTTCCCCTCGGCCATTGGAGGTTCCATCGGCTTGCAGATCGAGGGAGCTACGCCCGAGCAAGCGCGAGTGCTCGCGGTCTCCGGTGATGGCTCGTCGATGTACTCCATTGCAGAATTAGCCACGGCAAAACAGCACAACGTGCCGGTCACTTGGCTGATCGTTGACGACGGTGGTTATGGAATTCTGCGTGAATACATGGAAGGGGCTTTTGGCAAGGCAACGGCCACCGAGCTGGAACGCCCGGATTTCGTTGCCTTAGCCCAGGCTTTCGGAGTTCCTGCGCGACTGGTCGAAGCTGACCAGATCGGTGACGCGTTACGCGAGTCATTCGCCGGAGAAGGCCCAAATGTCATCGTGGTTCAGACGCTCTTACGCATGTTCGCCCCGACGCATTTAGGCGAGTAAGGCATAGCTTCGGCGCCCTTCGAAGGGGGCGCCGAAGTGACTCTTGTTAGTGCGTGAAGTGGTAAACCACGCCAAACATTAATGTGGAGAAGCCCAGGCTGACGCCTATGAGCAGTGGCACCCAGTCTAGGGACTGGCTTGCCAACATCACTGCGAAGATACCGAAGAGCAACATGGCTCCGATTCCTCCGAGGATCAACCCTCCGCCACCATGATGCTGCACGGCGGAATGTGCAGTTCGTTGGATACGTGGTGTCATGCACTCATGGTACGACCGAAGCCAAGCAATCTGCGGTGCACCGGATAAGAATCTGGGTATTGTCAGATTTGTTTGACTTGGCTCTGGCTTCTCAACTGATGAACCCGCGAGGCTGATCGAGCCAACGACTCGTAGTCGGCGCCTGGGCCTTGGGCGATGAAACCTTCGCAGAGATGGTCAGCGGCCACCTGCTTGCCGAAAGCCAAGCCTCGGTAACTTCCGCCGGACATTCGAATCAGGTGCGCTCCCGCGGCCACGTCCCAAGGCTTCGTATCGAACCCCACGCTTGCATCGCACCAGCCGGCGGCCACATGAGCGAGCCCCAGAGCGGCAGAAACTTTGCGCCGCACGGTGGCGAAATCCTGAATCCACTGCCCAAAGAGCTCAATCGCCAATGGGCCGTCCTTAAGCATGGACTCGGCTCCCGGGTAATCTGTCATCAAGTTTGCGCGTGCTTGTTCAGGTCGATTGCCTGGGCTCAACAATTCCCCATTGTGATAAGCAGCCTGACTATTGGCACTGAACTGATCTCCGGAGATCGGATCGACTATTGCTGCTGCGACCAACTCGTTGTCGATTGCCGCGGCAATTGAAATGCAGAAGAACGCGACGCCGTGAACGAAATTACTGGTTCCGTCAATAGGGTCCACAATCCATTGCACTTCGGTCGGGGAGGCTATGCCTGAGTCCGCGGCTATGTTCTCTTCGCCGAGTACCCAAGACTTTGGGAAGGCCTCGCGTAGCGACTGGGTAATGATCTCTTGGCTTTGCCGGTCTACATCGGTGACGAGATCATGGGCGTTCGTTTTTTCTTCGGCGCCGACACTTCCGCGGAATGCTTCACGAACTTGTGGTGCAGCTTTGAGCGCGGCAATCAGTGCTGCCTGACGCAGCGATTCGGCCAGAGCTAGTCGGGTGGGAGTCATCTGAGCATTCACGGTTCCACCCTATCTTGGTGTTCTAAGTGCACCTTAATCTTTTCGACTGAGACCGCTGGCAGAAGAGCGAAGTCTGAGAAGAAGCATTCACGAACCAAGTAATACGACGCCCAATAGAGTTCAAAACCGCAGGATCTCAGGAGCATGGGAGCCTGGTGCACCGCGGTATTGGCGAACGCCGGCACCGGAATCCGCGAGGAACGAAATCCCGCAGCGCAAAAGTGCAGCGGGGTGTTCAGCGCCCACATTGACAGGGGAAGATAGACTTCAAATATGAGTAGCATGCAACCGATCTCGCCCAAAGAATCGTTGACCGAGCAAGTCACCACGAAGATCCGCGCTGCTATCGTGTCCGGCGAAATGACCCCGGACAACCATTATTCGGCAATTGCTATCTCCGAAAAGCTCGGAGTTTCACGCACTCCGGTCCGCGAAGCGCTGCAGCTACTAGAAAAAGAGGGCATCGTGACCGTCGCGAAAAATCGTGGCGTGCGCGTGAACCAGATTTCGCTAGACGACATCGTGGAGGTATTTCAGGTCCGGCTGATCGTCGAGCCACCTGCAGCCGCACGAGCCGTGCTCAATGCTAGCGAAGAAGACCTCGGAACTCTTCGTGAGCTGCACCGTGAAATGCTTGAGGTGGGGCAGACCGGGGATGGCCGGGCAACGCTGGAGGCAGATAAAAAGTTCCACCTCTATCTGCTAAGCCTGGCAAGCAACGCCAAACTTGACGGCATCGTGGGGGAGTTGCGCAACCTGGTGCTCGCGCACGGACAAGTAACGATTCCTCAGGCCAGAACCAGCCAAGACCTGGCCAGCGATCGAGATGAATTGATGAAGTCCATCTTGGAACGCGACCCATCTGGCGCGGCTACTGCGATGCGCAACCACGTGCTTCGTACTGCGCAGATGCTCGTGACGGCTGTCTGCGCGCGGACCCCGGGACTTGAGGCCGAACGCTATATGACGCGCTTGGATGAATTGATCTTCTAGAGCCATAAACATATGGGAGTGGTCTTGAACCCCGAGGCCGTTTGCCATACAGTTGCATGCAACATGTAACAACGTTTTTTCGATGACGAGAACGTAGGTAAACCGATGACTCAACCAATGCAAGGAATCAAGGTCGTAGACCTCTCCCGCATCCTTGCCGGCCCGTTATGCACCATGACACTGGCCGATTTTGGCGCCGAGGTGCTGAAAGTTGAAAGCCGAGATGGAGATGAAACCAGGGCTTGGTTGCCGCCGGTCACCGAAGACGGGGTGAGCACCTACTATTCGGCAGTGAACCGCAATAAGCAGGCAATCGTTGTAGATTTCAATAACTCTGCGGAACTTGCTGAGCTGCACGAGATTATCCGAGACGCCGACGTTGTCGTGGAAAATTTTCGTCCGGGCGTGCTCGCCAAATTCGGCCTGGACTACGAGTCCTTGCGAGCATCGAATCCGGCGTTGGTCTACTGCTCAATTTCGGGATTTGGCGATGGGCTCGGTGCTTCGCTGCCCGGCTTCGATCTCTTGGTACAAGCGGTCGGAGGTCTGATGAGCATCACCGGTGAGCCCGAGAGAACGCCAAGCAAGGTGGGAGTGGCCCTGGTTGATGTCCTCGCGGCACAGAACGCCACGACAGGAATACTCTTAGCGCTTCGGGAACGGGATATTAGCGGGCAGGGGCAAAATGTAGGAATCTCATTGATGACCTCCCTGCTGGCGGGATTGACTAATCAAACTAGCAGCACCGCGGTTACCGGTAATTCGCCACCGCGTTTGGGGAACGCACATCCAAGTATTGCGCCCTATGAAACCTTCGCAACTTCTGATGGCGTCATGGTGATCGCGGTGGGAAACAACCGCCAGTTCACCGCCCTTGCCACAGAGCTGGGGCTGACCGACCTGCCGCAAGATCCACGGTTCGCAGACAATCTTTCGCGTGTGCAACACCGGCAGGAACTCAAAGACCTGATCGAAGAAGTCACCAGGCAAGGAGCGGCGGTCCAGTGGACCAATCGACTTATGGAGGTCGGAGTTCCTGCAGGAAAGGTTAACTCGGTTCTTGAAGCCTTGGAGTTCGCCGACGAGCTAGGACTGAAACCGGTGATAACGATCAACGATCCAGAAACCGGACGAAGCTCCAGGCAAATTGCCAACCCGATCGGCCTGTCCCGAACTAAGCCCAAATATCGGCTAGTGCCCCCGGCCTTGGGCGAACACCAGCAAATCTTCCTCAGCACCACCAGCCTCTAAAGGAGACAGCTCAAATGATTGACCCTTCACCTAACCCCGTCATTGACCCAGCAGACCTGATCAATTTCGATGCACTGCTCAGCGGCGAAGAACTTGCCCTGCGGAAACAGGTCCGCTCCTTCGTGAACGAAAACATCAAACCAAACATTGCCAGCTGGTACGAAACAGCGACGTTCCCCCTGGAAATCGTTCCAGAAATGGCCAAACTCGGTCTGCTCGGCATGCACCTGCAGGGCTACGGCTGCGCAGGGCGTTCGGCTGTCGAATATGGGCTTGCGGGAGCCGAGCTGGAAGCCGGCGACTCCGGACTGCGCACCTTCGTCTCGGTCCAAGGATCGCTAGCCATGAGCGCCATTCACAAACATGGTTCTGAGGAACAAAAACAAGAGTGGCTGCCACAGCTGGCCTCCGGCAAAGCAATCGGCTGCTTTGGCCTGACGGAGCCAACCGCAGGTTCCGACCCGTCGAGCATGACGACCTTTGCCCGCCGCGACGGGGACGACTGGGTGATCAACGGAATGAAGCGCTGGATTGGCCTGGCAAATGTGGCAAAAGTTGCCGTCATCTGGGCGCAGACCGACGAAGGTATCCGCGGGTTCGTGGTCCCTACCGAGACCGCTGGATTCAAGGCCACACCAATCGAACCGAAGCTATCGATGCGGGCTTCGATCCAGTGCGAGATCGAATTGACCGATGTGCGGCTGCCAGCTAGCGCGATGCTACCGAACGTTCTCGGGCTCAAGGGCCCATTCTCCTGTCTCAACGAAGCCCGCTACGGCATTATCTGGGGCGCCATGGGAGCGGCGCGTGACTCCTTCGAGGTGGCGCTGAAGTATTCCCAGGAACGCCTGCAATTCGACAAGCCATTGGCCGGTTATCAGATGACCCAGCAGAAGCTGGTGGATATGGCTTTGGAAATCAACAAGGGCTTCCTCCTCGCCCTGCATATCGGGCGCCAGAAGGATGCGGGAACCCTCGACCTGCACCAGATATCCGTTGGCAAGCTGAACAACTGCCGCGAAGCAATCGCGATCTGCCGCGAAGCGCGCACCATCCTTGGCGGAAACGGTATCACCTTGGACTACTCGCCACTGCGTCACGCAAATAACCTCGAGTCGGTGCGCACCTACGAAGGTACCGACGAGGTACACACCTTGATTTTGGGTAATAAGCTCACCGGTGTCCCGGCCTTCCGCTAAAAATCAGTACAAGGAAAAACTTAGAATATGACACAGCAGACGAAAGTGGAAAGCCTTCGCCAGTACCTGAACGGTGTCTGGCTTCCGGGAAACGCCAGCGAGCTCAGCTCCACCAGCGCCGCCGATTCCTCCTTGATTGTTGCCGCAGGCCAAGCGGCAGATGCCAACCAGGTAGTTGAAGCCTTTGAAGCCGCGAACGCGGCGAAGGCAGGGTGGGCGGCCACACCGATGGCCGAACGTGCCAGTTATCTGCTGAGAGCTTCGGCCTACCTCACGGAGCATGCGGATAGAATCGGTACGGAACTTACTCGTGAAGAAGGTAAAACGCTCGCAGAAGGAATAGGCGAGGTACGCCGTGCGGCACAGATCCTCTCCTATTATGCAGGTGAAGCCGAACGTAGCGCCGGAACAATGTTCCAATCTCCGCGCGCTGGGGAACAGATCCTGGTCTCGCATAAGCCCTTGGGCGTGTTGGGCATTGTGACCCCATTCAATTTTCCGATAGCAATCCCCGCCTGGAAGATCGCCCCCGCGCTGATCTTCGGAAATACCGTGGTTTTCAAGCCGGCGAGCCTGGTCCCGCTGCTGGCGGTGCGGTTGGTCGAAGCCTTCGAAGCCGCCGGACTACCTGCCGGGGTGCTCAACCTGGTGATCGGTCCGGGCGCACTGGGAGATTCGATCATGAGCCACCCCCATCTGGAGGGCTTGTCATTCACCGGATCCACAGGTGTCGGGAGAAAGCTCTGCGCCATGGGTGCTGCGCGTGGCATCCCAGTGCAAGCAGAAATGGGTGGAAAGAACGCCTCGGTGGTGCTGGCCGATGCAGACCTGGACCTGGCCAGCGAACAGGTACTCTTTGGGGCATTCCGCTCCAGCGGGCAAAAATGCACCGCTACGAGTCGACTGATCTTGGATGACTCGATTGCCGATGAATTCTTGGAAAAGCTCACCTCGCGACTGGCAAACTGGGTAACCGGAAATCCACTGGATCCAGGGGTCCAGATGGGACCGGTCATCGACGCCAAATCGGCGAAATCGGTCAGGGCGGGCGTCGCAAAAGCTAGGTCGGAAGGCGCCACCGTTATCTTCGAGGGCGCAGTTCCAGCCAGCGGAAACTACGTGGCACCGACCGTGCTTGGCATCCCAAGCGATTCTCGGGGTCGGGAAAATTGCGCTTGGCGTGAGGAATTCTTCGCCCCGGTACTCAGTGTGCTGCGCGTTTCCGGAACCGAGGCCGCCTTCGAAGCCGCCGCGGATTCCGAATTCGGGTTGAGTCTTGCGCTGTTCACTCGCGACCTGGCCACGGCGATTAGCGCGCAAGAACGCCTGGACGTCGGTATTTTGCATGTGAACTCCGAATCTGCGGGAGCCGATCCGCACGTACCATTTGGCGGGGCGAAAGCATCCGGATACGGGCCGAAAGAACAGGGAGCCGCAGCCCGCGAGTTTTATACCCACACCACTACCGTGTATCTCCGCGGCTAGGAAGAGGAACTAATGGATATTAGGACTATTCTGATCATCGGCGCCGGAACTATGGGCCGGCAGATTGCGATGAGTTGCGCACTGGGCGGTTACACCACGATCCTGCAGGACATCTCGGGCAGCGCTTTGGACGCGGCTCGCAGCGATCTGGAAAGTTGGGCCGCCGGACGTGTCGCTAAGGGCAAGCTGCAGGCAGAGTTTGCCGACGCCGCCTTGGCACGGCTGAGCCAATCTACCGAGCTGGACGCTAGCGCGGCCCAAGCGGACCTAGTGATCGAAGCGGCAGTCGAACGTTTAGACATTAAACGCTCAATCTTCGCCGAACTGGGCAAAAACGCTCCAGCTCATGCCATCTTGGTAACCAATTCCTCGACCTTGGCTTCGTCCCAAGTGGCTGAGGCCAGCGGGCGCGCGAGCCAGGTCTGCAATATGCACTTTTTCAACCCCGCCTTGGTCATGAAGTGCGTAGAAATTGTGCGCAACGAGCAAACCAGTGATGAGACCATCCAGGCGGTGACGGCGGTCGCCCGCGCGCTAGGGAAAGAGCCGGTGCTGGTGAATAAAGAAATCCCGGGTTTCATTGCTAACCGCATGATGGGGGCAATACAGCGTGAAGCGCTCAATCTGGCTTCTGCGGAGGTTGCCAGCATCAAAGATATAGACACCACGGCGCGTACCGCGCTGGGGCACCCGATGGGGCCTTTTGAGCTGATGGACCTCGTGGGTCTGGACGTTATCGATTTCATTGCCCAAGCGACCTACGCAGAGACCGGTGAGGAGGTGGACCAACCGCACCCGTTGATCACGCAGAAAGTGACCGAGGGGAAACTAGGCCGTAAGAGCGGTGAAGGATTCTACGAATATCGCAGGTAGCAGCAAACTGCAGAATCTGGACTCGCGGCCGGTATCGACAATGTGCTGTCCGCGAGCCCATCGTGTTGCTACCGCACATGCGGAGGGATTAGATGGCTTCCGGTTGCTCACCGAGGATGAAATGACGACCGGAGATCGAGTTGACGGTCACTCTGATCCAAAAATCTTTGATGCTCTGTGCCCAGGGGCTGACACCGCTTTCGAGAGCCTCATTGATATCTGCTTCGTGCTCCAAAATTTCTGCGGTACCGTGCACCACTACGGACCAGGCCTCGTCGGAAAGGATTCCGTCGGCCTCCAAGGCAATCGAGGAGTTCACGACCATCGAAGCGAGTTTGTTTCCCGGCGCAGTGCGTAGGTAGATATTTCCTTTATGCACCGCGTAATTTACCGGAACGATGTCCACGGTTCCGGCCGCCGCAGTGGCTATTCGGCCATGTGCCGTGTGAGCCAATAGCTCCCAGGACTGTTCTTCGGTGAGCACCAAAACTGGAGCATCATTAGTGTGCTGATATCTCATGCAACTAGTTTTCTACGTTATGTAGAAAAGTTCAAGAGTTTGTGACGCATTTGTTTTTAGACGCGTTGCAGTCCCCGAACATGAAAGACTACTAACATGAGCCATGCAGCAAGTAATAGGGTCGCACGCCACGTAGCCTCGCGACTTGAGGACCATGTCCTGCAATGGCGAGCACGCCGTGCCATCGACAAGGGCTTGGGTCCGGTTATCCTTCCTTACAACGGGTACGGATATGCGGCCAAAAAAGGCGGATGGGTGCGGGTTCTCGCTCGCGTGGTCATGGCTAAACCCGGCGCGTTCGAGGGTGGCAAGCACCATGCCAAGGTTGTCGAAGATGGGATCCGAGGGTTCCGCAACTTCACCTCGGCGGTACTTCCTTTTGGGAAAGTCACTGTGCTTGCTGACGGAAAGCGGTTCGAAGTCCTCGCGGACCGCGGCGGCGTCCTAGATGTCAAACTTTCGGTGGATCTGCCAGCTGGCTGGAACGATATTGAAATCACTGCCCACAATGGGCAATCCGCCACCGCGCAGATTCTCGTCATCGACGAGACGCAACGTTTCGGCATCATTAGCGATGTGGATGACACGGTTGTCGTGACGGCGCTGCCTAGGCCACTGCTCGCCGCGTGGAATTCCTTCGTGCTTTCGGAGCATGCCCGCGTCGCGACGCCGGGTATGGCGGTGATGATGCAACGCGTTTTGGCGGAGCACCCGACGAGCCCAACAATTTATCTTTCTACCGGTGCGTGGAATGTTGCGCAGACTCTGGAACGATTCATCTCGCGCAATTTGTATCCACGGGGTCCGCTGCTTCTGACCGATTGGGGGCCAACCGACCGAGGCTGGTTCCGTAGCGGTATGCAACATAAAGTTGACCAATTGCGCAGGCTCGCTGTGGAATTTCCAAACATTGAGTGGATGCTTATCGGAGACGACGGGCAGCACGATCCGACGATTTACGCGGAGTTTGCCCGGCGCTACCCGGAGCATGTGCACACGATAGTCATCCGTCAATTGACGCCCTCCGAAGCGGTGCTCGCCGGTGGGCGTTCAACTGATTTGCGCCGCACGACACCAGGCATTCGCTGGAGCTACGAGCCCGACGGGTCCCAGATCCTAGAGCAATTAGCTGCTTATGATGTGATTCGTCCCGATGATCGCTTGGGGGAGGAAAAATAATGTCCGGCTCGGTACTGTGCGTAGAAGTACCCATGCGTTGGGGTGACATGGACGCTTATGGACATGTCAACAACGTCAATCTGATTCGGCTTATGGAAGAGGCGCGAATCGCTGGCTTCGGCGTACCTGGCGGAACGGGCGCACCAGGTTCCAAGCCTAAGGTGGATATATTCTCCGCGGTCCCCAATGGGGTGCAGATCCTTGTTGTTGAGCATCGCGTGCGCTACTCCAGGCCGCTGGAATATCGGAATGTTCCGGTCAGAGTCGATCTGTGGGTAGCGAATATCAAGCCTGCGAGTTTTGATATTTGTTATGAATTCCGAGATCCTGTGGAGGGCCACGTCTGCGTAAAGGCCTCGACAACGCTGGCCTATTTTGACCCATTAACTTCACGCGTGCAACGTTTGAGCATCGCGGAGCGTGAATCATTGGCTGTGTTGGAAGGTCCATCGACGTTCGCGCGATAACTGGTGGGCTGTAAATGAATTAGGGTAGGTCTATCTAGTCTTATTCAGTTAGGAAGTGTTTTTGTGGCACGAGCAGAGGGTGGGCGCCCGGTGCGCCCGCAAGTTGTTTTGCAGGTTGTTAAGCGGCAGCAAATTTCGGAACACCTGGTTCGCCTCACCTTTGGTGGCCCTGGGTTTGAGAATTTCGTCGACAAATCAGCGACAGACCGTTACATCAAGATACTTTTCGCCAAGCCGGAGCTGGGCTTGACGCTACCCTACGACATGGATGAATTGCGCGAACGGCTGCCCGGAGAAGATATGCCGGTGCGCCGGACGTATACGGTGCGCCGTTCCGATGCGGCCGCGGGCACTATTGAAGTTGACTTTGTCGTCCATGGAAGCGATGGGCTGGCCGGACCGTGGGCGCGTGATGCGAAGATCGGCGACTCTGTCTGCTTCTCGGGCCCCGGTGGCATGTATGAGCCCAAGGGCGAATTCGATTTCCACCTCCTCGTAGGTGATGAGACTGCGATTCCTGCGATCGCGGCATCGCTCGAGGCCATGCGTGAAGACATGGTGGGGCAGGTGCTCATAGAGGTCGAAGGCGCAGGGGACGAAATTGAAATGCGCGCACCCCGTGGTGTTGATATCCGCTGGATCCATCGCGGCGCGGCGTTTACCCCGGAGGCCTCAACCCTTGAGTCGGCAGTGCGCCAGCACCCTTGGCCGGGCGGACGGGTGCAAGTTTTCGCGCATGGCGAGCGTGAGGTGATGAAGGCACTGCGCTCCTATTTCTATGACGAGCGTGGCGTGGACCGTCGGGATATGTCGCTGTCGGCCTACTGGGCTTTTGGCCGCGCGGAAGATGTATTCCAAGCTGAAAAGCGGACGCCCGTGGGGCAAATATTCAACGAGTAGCCCGAACGCAATTGGCCTGGACGGAGCCTTGGGCCTGCAGTGCAAATGATCCGTGAACTGCAAGTTCGGTTAATTAGGCACCCCTAAGCTTAATAATCGGAAATATGATCATTGATGCTTGACGTTATTGGCTGAATTTGCCGTAAGCTGAGGTCAATGCCTACCCCGTGTGTGGACGGGGAAGGCAAGCAATTTGATCGACGGGGATCGTTCGGTTGCTACCACGTGGCTTACTCACCATGCAGTAGTTGCCAGCGGTACCGGGAAAATTGTAAACAGGGGATCAGCTGGCTTGCTCAATCAGCCGAACCGCAAAATTGAGACGTATCGGCTTAGAATCTGTCGGTGCGTCTCAATTTTTGTTTGCTTCGAAGGCCCACAACAAGACGGTGGCCAGTGATCTAGCGCCTTCTGGAAGCTGAAGGCATTCAATGTCTGGGATGCGCAACTGGCGCATGGCCCGTTTCACTACTAAGTCCGTATCCAAGAATATGGACTTCTGACGTAAGCCACGCAATGCAACATAGTCCCGTGTCCAGGGGCCAACGCCTTTCAGGGCGAGCAGGCTGCTGAGGAACTCATCATGGTTTTCGGCTAGACGCCCACCGGTGTGAATAAACCACGTGGTGACCCGGAGAAGCGTCTCTGCGCGGGAAAGCGGGCAGCGGATCACCTGCTGGAGTTCTTCGGCGGTTAGTTGCGCGGTGGCGTGCGCATCGGGGAACGCCCGCAGTCCGCAGGCGTGAAGTTCTCCGAGCGCTTCGACGAATCGGGTGGCGAGGGTTCGGGCTGCGCTCGTTGAGATCTGTTGCCCTAGAACTGTCGTGGCGAGCGCCTCAAAGAGGTCCGGGTAGCTGATAAGCCGCAGGTTCGGGAAGTTGTCCAATGCTGGCTGCAGGGCACTGATGGTGGCCAGTTGCTGATAACTGAGCTCATTCGAGTCAGCTAGGCCTAGCCAGGTGCTAATGATCTTGGCGAGTCTGGGGTGCAGCGATTCTGGGGCTTGCGTGTGCACCGTGGCCTCGTGGGTGCCGAGCAGTATTTTGAGTTCGTGGAGCTGATCATCGATGCGTAGCACGCGGACGACGCTCGACGCTTCGCGATCCAGCCGCTCCTGATTCGGCAATGAATGGATAGCCAGGACCGAGAGTGCGTGCGAGGCATCCAGAACTCCGTCCACTGGAACCGTGAACTTCATCTAGGCTGGCCAGACGCCAGAGGTGCCGCGGCGATGTGAGCCGACTAGGTGCGTATTAACGATCCCAATAGCCTCCATTAGCGCGAACATGGTCGTTGGGCCAACGAACTTAAAGCCACGCTTTTTGAGGTATTTGGCCAGCGCGCTGGACTCCGGGCTCTGCGTGGGAATTTCAGCCAAGGTGCGTGGGAACGGGGTGCTTTCAGGTTTGAAAGACCAGATCAGCTGGGACAGGCCTCCATCGTCACGCAATGCGAGCGTCGCCTGAGCGTTGGCGATGGTTGCCCGAATCTTGAGTTTATTTCTGACTATACCGGCATCGTCCATGAGCCGCTCGTAATCCTGCTCACCGTAGGCCGAGACCAACTGCGGGTCGAATCCCTGAAAGGCGGAGCGGAAGTTTTCGCGCTTGGCCAGAATTGTGGCCCACGATAAACCCGACTGGAAGCCCTCTAGGCTGAGTCGTTCAAACAGGGCTTGTTCCCCGGTGACAGGCATGCCCCATTCGGTGTCGTAGTACTCGCGCAGCAGCGCGTTCCTTGCGGCCCACTGCGGGCGGGCCAACCCGTCTGCACCAATAACTAAATCTTCACTCATGAAATCATCATGCCACTTGCGTATCGAGGACGCAGAGTCATAAACGGCCATTTGCAGAAGCTCGAGCTATTATCGTCATATGGCGATAATAGAGTCTTTTGTCGATGCAAAGCTTGGAGCAACTCAACGCATGAAAATGGCAGCGTTGTTCCACGCCCTAGCTGACCCCACGCGGTTGCTCATCCTGGTGCATCTCAAAACAGGTGAACACAAGGTCAAAGAGCTGACCGAACACCTTGGGCTAGCGCAAAGCACCGTCAGCGCTCATCTGGCTTGCCTCCGCGAAAGCGATCTCGTTTCCGTGCGCACGCAGGGACGTGCAAGCCTCTATTCCCTTACTGAGACCACGCAACTGACAATGATTCTCACCCAAGCAGAGAAGTTGGCAAGTTCCAGCGCCAGCGGTCATCGATGGCACGAAGCTCACCCGCACCAATCTCTGGAGGCCTAGGGCATGGGGCATGAGCACACTTCTGGCCATGGCCATGAACATGACCACTCAAATGTGAACCGCACCAGGCTGGCATGGGCATTTGCGATTACCGTGAGTATCTTGCTCGCGGAGATTATTGGCGCGCTAGTTACCAACTCGCTGGCTTTGCTCGTCGACGCGGCCCATATGCTGACCGACTCGGTGGGGCTCTTGCTTGCGTTGACCGCAGCCAATCTGATTCAGCGCAAGCCCACACTCAAACGCACCTGGGGGTTCCGCCGCGCCGAGGTGCTCTCCGCGACCTTACAATCCGCACTGTTGCTCGCCGTCGGCATCTACGCGGCCATCGACGCGGTTCGTCGCCTTTTTGTACCGGCAGAGGTGCACGCCGAAGGCCTCCTGATCTTCGGTATCGTCGGCTTGGCCGGAAATCTCCTAGCCATGTGGATCATCTCCGCGGGGCGCGAGGCCAATCTGAACATGCGCGCTGCGTTCCTCGAGGTCATGAATGACGCACTGGGATCCGTAGCGGTCATTATTGCCGCGCTGACAATCCATTTCACCGGATGGGCGAGCGCGGACTCGGTCGCAGCGCTCGTCATTGCCGCGCTGATCGTGCCACGCGCCGTGAAGCTTCTGGGGGAGACGACGCATATCTTGCTCGAATCAACGCCCCGTGGGTTGGACCTTGAATCGGTACGCCGGCACTTGGAAGAACAAGCGGGCGTGATCGCCGTTCACGACCTGCACGCCAGTCAAATTGCCTCGAACCTTCCGGTGCTCACCGCGCATATTGTCGCCGAGGACCACATGTTCACGGCCGGTGCGGCCGGTCAACTGCTGCGTGAACTTCAACAGTGCGTGGCGGATCATTTTGAGGTCAGCATCGAGCATTCAACCTTCCAGATCGAACCCCGAAGCCACCGCGACTCGGACTACCATTCGCAGTGCTAGGCGTTCGTGACCGTGCACGGGATGAGGGTACCGGGAGGCTCTCTCATCCCGTGGTATGACTCCCGCAGCGTAGATGCAAACCTTCTGACCGATCCTCAATTGGCTAGGAGCTTTATATAATTGATGCATGACAACTGAAACACAGCAGGTAACCGACTATGCAGTCCAAGCGCGAGGACTAAGCAAGAGCTACGGTCGTGACAGCACCCGAGTCGAAGCTTTGCGCGGAGTGGATGTGGCCTTTGCCCGTTCCCGTTTCACCGCAATCATGGGACCCTCAGGTTCTGGCAAGTCGACCCTGATGCACTGCTTGGCGGGCTTGGACAACGCCGATTCTGGCGAAATCATCATCGGTGGCAAGAACCTTACCGAACTCAACGATGACCAGCTGACCACTATGCGCCGCGAGCAGATCGGCTTCGTGTTCCAATCCTTCAACCTTGTTCCAACATTAAATGCCAGGGACAACATCTTGCTGCCGCTGTCCTTAGCCGGCAAGAAGCACGACCGTGAATGGTTCAACGTCGTCATCGATTCGTTGGGTCTGCGTGACCGGCTGACGCACAAACCACACGAGCTTTCCGGTGGACAGCAGCAGCGCGTAGCCGTAGCTCGTGCATTGCTCACCCGCCCTGAAGTCGTCTTCGGCGATGAGCCGACCGGCAACTTGGACTCTCGAACCGGTGCTGAAGTGCTCTCCTTGATGCGCACCTCCACCCGCGAAATGGGACAGACCATCATCATGGTCACCCACGATCCGGCTGCAGCATCCTACGCGGACACCGTATTGCTGATGAAGGATGGAAACCTCGTCGGTTCGCTCGAAGACCCCACCGTAGCCAGCGTCACTGAGGCTCTCGCCTCCCTAGCGGAGTAGGATCATGCTTCAGGTAGCAATAGCGAACATTAAAACTTATGCGCGACGGTATATCGCCGTGCTCCTGGCCGTCGCCATTGGCACGGCCTTCCTTGGCGCCACCCTCGCGGTGGATTCCTCTACGCGTGCAACGCTAAAGAATAGCTTGGGCGACTCATATAAGAACGCCGACCTGGTGGCCTCGGCCGATTGGGAGCTAACACCCAACGATCGCGACACGAGCATGCTGAGCATGGATACGGTCCGTGAAATCCGTGATCTTCCCGAAGTCTCAGGCGTTTATGGCGACGGAGTCATGGGCGCAGCATTGCGTACCGGCGACAACGGCTACACCGTAATGCTGCAACCCATCTCCGCAGAAAATAAGCTCTCGGGTATGTCGATGCTCGAGGGACGTGCCCCGCTGGGCGCCGATGAGGTCGTGATCGACCAGGAGCATGCCGAGCAGATGGGCCTCTCAGTTGCCGACACCGTCGCGTTGTCGAGCATGGAGGATAACGCGAAGATGCGTGAATTGAAAGTCGTCGGAATCGTGGAGACTACCACCGATCCGATGTCTTCCTCCTTCGCCCAGCTCGCCATGCAAGAAGACGCTTGGGAACGCTTTGCAGGCGAGAATGCCCAGCTGAACAGGCTGGTGATCGATGCAGAGAAGGACGTCGCTCAAACCCAAGCCGCAGTGGCCGAGTATTTCCATGGCAAGGACTTGGTCGATGTGGTGGTCAACACCGCCGACGAACAGGTGCTCGACGACGTGGCAAGCATGACCGGAGGAACCGATCAGCTGACCATCATCTTGCTGGTCTTTGCCTTGGTCGCGCTGATAGTCACCGGTCTGGTGGTGATGAATACCTTCTCGGTAGTCATCGCGCAACGCACCCGCGAGCTGGCGCTCTTGCGCACCCTGGGTGCCAAACGCGCACAGATCCGCAGCTCGGTGCTGATCGAAGCGCTGCTGATCGGCGTTATCGCTTCGGTGGTGGGTGTAGCTCTGGCCGTGGCACTGATGGCAGGCCTGATTCAGCTGCTGCGAAATCTAGTACCTGAAATGTCCTACGCAACTTTGGCCGTGGATGCTCGCGGCATCATTATTCCTTTGGCCGTCGGTATCGTGATGACGGTTCTGGCTGCCTGGCTGCCGGCGCGTCGAGCCATGAGCCTGGCCCCGCTTGCCGCCTTGCGCCCATTTGATGCGGCCAGCGTCAAGAACCGTGCAGGCCTCGTACGCATCATCTTCGGCTCGCTGCTGACGCTCGCAGGCGCAGCCTTGCTAGCCTATGGAGCACTCAATTCCGAGCTGCTGATTGCCTTCGCCGGTGGGCTGTTGTCCTTCCCCGGCATTTTGATGCTGGCCTCGTTGTTTGTTCCGGCCACGGTGTTCGGTATCGGCAAGCTGCTGACCGGTCGCTCGGTGGCTGGCAGGCTGGCTTCGCTCAACGCCGTTCGAAACCCCGGACGCACCACCGCTACTGCCACCGCGCTGCTGATCGGCGTCACGCTAGTCTCGATGATCATGGTCGGCGGGCAGAGTGCCAAGGCCACCTTGAATGGGAGCATCAGCGGCGAATACCCGATCGACTTGACGGTGGCTCAAGACACTTTGACTAGTGACTCCGTGGCGCCTAAGCTCGCCGAGCTGGAGGGCATTGAAAGCGTGTCGGCGTACACCATGCGCACCGTTGCCACCGAATTCCCCGACGGTTCCTCGAGCGAAGAGTACGCGATGGTTGTCGACCCGGAGTCGTACGCATCGGTAGTCCATGACGAGCAGATCGTTCCACGAGATGGCGAATTGCTTTCGACCTGGTGGCAGATCGAGGCGGACCACGCGACGGTCAACGGTCAGCCGGTGAAGCTCAGAACTACTTCGGCAAGCTTCGTTTCGAACACATTGACCGAAAACACCGCAGCCAAACTAGGCATCTCCGACAAGGAGGGGATGTCCGGGGTAGCGATCAAGGTTGATCCGTCGCTCTCCAATGGGGCGGTCACTGAGCTGGTGGAATCCATTGCGGATGTCGCGGGTGTTGAAAATTCGATGATTTCCGGCGGCGTGACGGAGAAGGCAATGTTCTCCCAGATTATCGACGTGTTGCTGATGATCGTTTCGGGTCTGCTTGCCGTAGCCGTGCTGATCGCATTGATCGGCGTGGCCAACACGTTGAGCCTGTCGGTGCTCGAACGCACCCGGGAAAACGCCCTGCTGCGCGCATTGGGGCTGAAGAAGAAGCAGTTGCGTTCCATGCTTGCCACGGAGGCGGTGCTGATCGGTGGCGTGGCAGCCTTACTGGGACTCATTCTCGGCGCGGTCTACGGATTGCTCGGTGCGCACAGCGCCTTGTCCAGCGTGGGAAGTATGAGCTACGAGATCCCATGGCTGCAGCTGGCGGCGGTTCTGCTGGTGAGCCTCCTGGCAGCGTTGCTTGCTTCGATTACACCAGGACGTCGTGCGGCGAAGCTATCTCCGGTGGAGGGGCTCGCTACCGAGTAATTGATGATGCGGCAAGGGTCGGAATAGTTGATGAGCAACTATTCCGACCCCGTCGTGTTTAATTTGCCGAAATGCTCCTGGGAGCAGGGCTGGGTGCTGCCTGTTGTCTTGCCGCGCTAACCACGCAGCGTAATGGTGGTGGCCAGCGCCGGGGAGCGACCAGTAGTGACGAAGCCGGAGATATTAGATCCCGGATGCTTGATGATATCGATAATGGAACCCAGGTGGTGGCTCAAATCGATCTTGTCTTCCGGCGCCGCCAGAACCAGATGGAAACCGAACTCCTGCAGCGCACGGATGCCAGCTGCCGCATATTCGGAGTTCGCTTGGATGAACGCTTCGTCAATCATCACGGTGCCGTAGGAAGTGAAACCCGCCGAGGCAAAGCCCAACTGATAGGCCAGGGCTGCGCCCATGATGAAGGACGTGAAGCGCTGGCCCTCACCACCGGATAGCGTGCCAGGTTCCAGGCCGGTCTCCACCTCTCCGTTCGGCTTGTGCTCATTGCAGCTAATCACCACGTGTTGCCGAACATCCAGCACGGTAGACCGCCAGGCGTTCAAGCCTGGATCGCTCAGTGCGGAAACTAGGGCTTCAAGTGCCTGGTAGGACTTCGCCAGGGTACTTTCTTCCTTGGTGGTGTAGGCGTCATTTAATGCCGCCTTCAGTTCCTTGCGGAAGGTTCCAGCCTCAACGGGAATCGAGTTTTCAACTTCCAACCGCAGCATCGAGCCATGTTCGAAGGTGACATCGGCAAGGATCTGGTTTAGCGGTTTGATTCGCTCGGAAATCATCCGGCGTTCCTCGTCAAGCAGCTGCAACAGGTCGCTGAAGCGTTCGTAGGAACGGTTGGCAAAGTACTCGCGGAACTGTGCTTCGTGGTGGGGCAATCCGTCTGCAACGATCTGACCATGCAGTTTGGCATAGTGCTCGGCGGCTTCCGGAGTTGTTCCGTGCGTCTGCGCGTGCGAGGTACCGAATTCTCGGGCAAAGCGTTTGAAGGTGTCGCTTAGCGCCCCACCTACTTCATGGCGTTGCGAGGAGAAATCGTTGAGCTGGCCGCCTAGCTGCACCTTGACCTCGGCGAAGGCTTCGCCAATGGAATCTACTGGCGGGCAATCGCCCGCAGCCACCTGTTCCAAAATCGGGCCAAGGATCGCATGGTGACGCAGATGAGTAGGGACAGCGGAGACCCAGTTGCCGTTTGCATCCTCATCTTCGGTGGTTGCGAGCACTTTCTGCGCACGTTCGTTCTGTAGCTCTAGATCATCAATACGCGAGCGCACCAACGCGAGGTCGCCAACCAACTGCTCAGAATCTGCCTTTGCGTTTTCGATCTGCTGGCGAATTTTCGAAGAATCGCCCGAAAGCACCAGTGCGTCGCCGAGCTTCTGCTCGCTGCGACGCAGGGAATCTAGCGCAGCTGAAGCATCTAGCTGGGCAAAATTGCGTTCGTCGGCAACGATGGCCGCAAGCAGCTGAGACTTCGCAACGACTTGGTTTTTTGCTGCCGTCCGTTCATCGGCGGCATCCTGGGCTTTCAGGATCTGTTCCTTGAGGCGTTCGGCTTTGTTCTGCAATTCCGAAATTTTGGATTCGTTGGTGAAACCAAGCAGATAATCAGAGGCCGGGACGCTGCGGGTATCGCGTTCAAAGCTACCCGCACCGGATTTGATGGTTCCTGCGGGAGTGATGGCCTTGGGATGCACATGCATCGCCGCGTCATTCTCCACACAGACCAGCGGATAATCGGCGGTGATCTTGGTGCGCAGCCAGGTTCCCGCTTCACCTGAAGCAAAGTCGAGTTTGCTGACCAAATCGGCCGGTCCGGCTTCTGCTTCGCGTGGTTTGACCGACGTATCGACCCAACGTACTCGACCCAATCCGTCGAGTTCGTCAATTGCGTGCGTTACCTGGGTGAGGAATTCGCCTGGCACCAAAATGGTGCGAGCCAGCGAGCGCAATGCCTTTTCGGCAGCCAGCCGCCAGATGGCCGAGTCAGCGGCCACATCCATCAGTTCGCCAGCGAAGGGCAACTGCTCTTCGCTCAAGGAACAAGCCGATGCGATGGCTCTGCGTGCTGCCACTGAACGGTCATCGATATTCGTGCCACGGCGCTGGTAGGAATGAATCTGCTCGTCCAATGCTTCTGCACGCTTGCGCAGCGCCATCAGCGAGGCCATGGCCTCGTACTCAACCGTCTGCGCATCCTTGGTGATGGAAGCCAGCTGTTGCATGGTCCGGGCGGCATTCCCGCGCAGCTCATCGAGCCCGGTGGCGCTGAACTCGAAGTTCAAGCCGGCAGCGGTCGCCTGTTCCTGCAACGCGCGTAACGCGGATTCCTTTTCCGAAAGTGCCTTGCGTGCCGCATCCGCCTCACGCTCTAGTAGCATCAGCGAGGCTGAACCAGCGGAATCGTGGGCCGCCGCGAGCGACTGAAGCTGTCCCTCGGTCCGGCTCTTGCGCGCCAGAATGTCAGCTTCTTGTTCCTTGAGCTCGGCTAGTTCGCGTTGATGACGGTGCAAGTCGTTGCGCAGAATATGCTGGCGGACCTTGGCATCGAGTTGCTGCAGATCGCTATTGAGCAGCTGTTCGGTCTCGCCGATGCGTTGGGCGAGCGTTCGATAAACCTGATCCTGCTCTGGAACCTGGGCCAGCACATCGCGCTGTGCGCGCGCCGTATCCAATTGACGGTAGATGCCGCGCAGATGGGCGAAGTCCTCCACCGCCGCCGCTGCCGCTTTCAGCGTGGTGGGTTCTTCCAACACCTCGTGACGGAAAAACTGGTTGACACCCTTCGCCAACCCTTTGCCGTTTTGCAAGGTGCGAAGCAAGGCAAAAGCCTTGTCGCTTTCCACCCCAAGGCGGCGGCGGACACGTTCGATGAAGGCCTTGTGCGTATCAAATGCCTCGGTTGGTTCCAAAGACTTGGACAGCGAAGACACGGTAAAACGTCGTGGCCCATGATGTTCAAGCTCCGCAATATCCAGCGCGCCTTCACTGAGCAGATAATGCTTGGACACCTGATTCTCTAACCCTGCGTCTGGCAGGTCGAAAACCGCGCCAATGCTGACGGTGTTGCCCAGGCCATCCTCGTAGCCCAGCAAGATGGCGCTCCATGTAGCGCCGGGGCGCTGATAGACGGTGCCCGAGCTGGTCTTGAACTTGCGGCCACGCAGGTAGGAGAAGGTGGTGCGGCGATCGGCGCGAGTTGCGGCATCGTTTGCAGACTCGTTGAGCTTGGGGGTCGCAAAGAAGATGTGCCCCATGGCATCAAACAAGGTCGACTTACCCACGCCGGGGTGTCCGGTGACCAGCGTTCCAGCGCGATCAATTTCAAGGTTGTGCAGGCCGTGGAAAGTGCCCCAGTTAACGATCTGGATCCGGCAGAGCCGATGCTGTCCCGGGTTGAGGGCGCCACCGAGCGGGAGGGTCATTTCTATACTCATCGGCTACTCCTGCACCAGGTCGGTTGAATCCAGGGACAGTTCTTCGGAAGTGTCGGCGGACAGATTCAGCGTCGATTCGTTTGCATCGATCGCAGCGATATATTGGGGAATATCTTCGATTCGTGAAATGGGCAGGGCCATCGCTAGGGCCGGAGAAATCCTGAATTCGTCGGCTAATTCCGTGCCGGTGAGCAAGCGCAGGGAATTCAGCCGGGCAATTGCCGCGTCACAGGATTCGGCAAAGCGTTTGTCATCGCGATCGGAGGGACTACGATGTTCGGCCAAGATCTCATGCATGGCGCTTCGTGAAAGGACTGCGTCGGTTCCGGTGCCGGAATGCTGTTCCAGCAGTAGGCGCAGGCGTAGCGCGAGCAAGGTTTCGTCGCGCTTCAAGGCGCGGCGCGGGGCAATCGGAGAGGTGTGCACCTGATCGATTTGCGCTGGAGTAAGCATCGCAATTTTTCGATCCGTGTCCATGGAGATGGTCAGAAAAATTTCCGAAACATAGGCTCCTACTACTTCCTGCTGGTCTAGCAATAGCTGCCAAGCCGCCGGGTCGGTTGACCCATCGAGGTAGGGGCCGCGTAGCAAACGTACTAGTAATTGCCGCAGCTCCAATGAGAAGTTGCCGCGGTCTCCCTCAAAGAGCGATTCGGTGATGGGTGCAGCATATGAATTTGTGCTGGTCATAGCGGCTCCTTCGTGAAAGTTAGGGCGGGAAGAATTGCTGTACGTTCAGAACCATCAATCTGCCGGAAGGTGATGGTCATCAAATCCGTTTCACTCAGTGATTCGCCGTTGGTCCGGCCTATTTCGATCAAGGCACGCACGGTATTCAGATGGCGGTGCTCTTCGGGCAGATCATTGAAAATTTCATCGAGCGGGAGCCGATCCTCTGAGCGGTGGCCAAGCTTGCTTGTTACCGACTCACGGAGGAAAGCCATATTCGCTTGCGGAGTGGATGGGGTGCGCACGATATCGGAGGCGCTGTAGTCCGGTGCTGCCGCCAACGGCGGCGGGGCCACATGCTCGGACGGGTCAAAGATGCCTAGGCCAGCAAGCGTCATGAACTGTGGGGCGAAAAGTTCAAGCGGAGCCAAAGCACTGCGTGGCCTGAGCGTCACAGACTTCACGATCGCCGCTTCAGCACTACGTACCGCCTGGCGCAGAAGCTGTGCTTGTTGGTAGTCCTCAGACTGAACAAAGGCATGCAGCGATTCGGAGAGCTTTCCGTACGAAGTATGGACTTCTGCTGCCTGACGTCGGAGCTCACGAAGCAAATTGGTCAGAATCTGGCGTTCCGGAGTATCGAGGTCGTCCACGAAGTTGCGTTCTAGGACTTCAGAAAGTGCGGCGCGGAAACGCTGTTGCGCGTCTGGAGAGTTGAGGAACTCCGTGAAGCCCCGGAAGGTCTCGCCCTCGGCGGTTGAACGGAGCTGGCGGTCGGCTTCTAAGACTTGGCCTACCGCAACGCCTTTTGCCGTAGACGCGTCCAAGATGCCTTCCCGTAGGGAATGCAACATCTCCTGAACCCCGTCGCGCATTAGGCGGAAGTCGGCAGGAAGGCTCGAAGCCAAGTCAAGCACCGAGCGAGTCGCGGACAGCGCGGTGGCACGCGAAAGCACCGCAGGAGCATCACCGGTGCGCAGTTCATTGATCTGCGCTTGCCGCATGGCAATCTGTGACTCCAAGGCACGAATACGCGCTTCAGGGTCTGGATCTGTCTCGTGGGCTAAGGACTCCAGCGAGGACAGCAAGGTATTCAAGCGAGAAGAGTTCAGGTGCGAGTCGTCAGCCGAAAAATCTGCGAGGAAACGCAGGGTACGCAAGGTCTGTGCGCTCGGTTCGTAGACGAAACGCCCGTCGATCAGGGGACGGGCCAAGATTCCCTGCTTGACCCAGACCTCGGCGAAGTCTTGGGCGGAATACGTTTGGGGAATCTGTTCGTCGCTGGTGCGAGCGAGCTTCAAGAACGAATCCAATGAAGCATGGAAAAGTTCTAGGGCTACACGTGGCTTGTCCGCAGTAAATTCTGATCGGATAAAGGCAACAGCCCAAGGCTGCGCGGTAAGAAGCCGATATGCTGCCGAACTCCTGAACTGCTGGGACTGAAGCCACAAGCTGTTCGCGCGATGCGAGGGCTGCATGTACATCCTTGATCTTTCGACGCCTAACCTATCAATTCTAAGCCATCGAGCCTGAAGGTTCATGTGAGAAATTGTGAAGTGAAAAGTGTTGCCAAGTTGTTGCCCGGCCGACTGCGTCCAAGGGTACAAACCCCAGATAAGTATGTGTAAGGTCGGAAACAAGGTGATGGCAAGGAGAAATCGTAGCGTCCATGGGGATAGCCGCTACGAGGAGAGAGATGCGAAGTGAAGCACATCAAGATCGCGGTAGTGGCCACAGTCGTCTTGGCATTGGCCGGTTGTAGTGACCAAGTCGACCCTGAAATAGCTGCTAGTAGCGCGTCTCAAGCAGCCGTAGAGGCTCAAAAGGCTGCAGATGAAGCTGCACGCGAAGAAGGCGTCCTTGCCCAGATCAATCGACTTGCCGACGGGTACGACTACAACGCCGCCATCAAACTGGCGGAGGAAGACCCTAGCGCCAAACTCAACGACTTGGTTCCGGGTCTCGAATCTGAAAAGAAGGGCACCTCTGCGTGGGAACACCCCGACCAGATTCCGCACTTATTCTTCCACTCGCTCGTTGTTGATCCGAAGCGCGCCTTCGATAAAGACAATAGGGCACAGGGCTACCGGGACTATATGGTGACGCAAAAGGAATTTGAAGCGATCCTCCAAGAGCTGCACAGCCGTGATTTCGTGCTGGTCAACCCTGCTGACTTCGCCGGTCTCGATAAGAAGAAAAATATGAGCTACCGGGAAATTATGCTTCCGGCCGGGAAAAAACCCATCGTCTTATCCCTTGATGACCTGAGCTACTACGAATATATGGAAGGCGATGGTTTCGCCGACCGGCTGGTGCTCGATAAGAAGGGCAACGTCCGAAACGAATATGTAGACGGTGACGGTAAGAAGCATGTGGGCGCGTACGACGTGACCACAGTGCTCGATGACTTTGTAGCCGAGCATCCGGATTTTTCCTACCGGGATGCTCGCGGGATCATCGCCATGACCGGCTATAACGGTGTATTCGGCTACCGGACTTCGCAAAGCCAATATCCGGATAGTAAGAATCTTAAAAAGGACCGGGAAGAAGCAACCAAAATCGCCGAGGCGATGAAAAAGGAAGGGTGGGTCTTCGCCTCTCATTCATGGGGTCATATCGCAACCGGAACCGTGAGCCTGGGCCGTTTCAAACGTGACATGAAGCTGTGGAAGGACGAAGTCGAACCAATCCTGGGCGAAACCGATCAGTTCATTTACCCTTTTGGCTCAGATATCGCTCGCACCGGGTCATACTCGGGTGCACGATTTGAGCTGTTGAAGAAGGAAGGGTTTATGTACTTCTACGGTGTAGACGGCACCATCACCGCATGGATGCAGCAACGCGATGATTACCAGCGGCAGATGCGAATAAACGTCGATGGCCTGCAATTCGACAAAGAGCAACGCGGGGATCGGCCCGTGCTGAAGTCCTTCTTTGACGTAGCAGAAGTTATCGATTCGGCGCGGTGAAAGACGCGCCGAATCGATGGACGGCCAATGGTTAAAGCGCCATGAAAGCACCGAGTTGCGACAATGCGGCGGGATTCGATGGCAGGAAGTCGGTGAGTCGCTCGCTACGCACGATCACCGCTTTCCACTGGCCTCGGGAGATGGCCACGTTGATGCGATTTCGGTTCAACAGGAAATCGATACCTCGTGAAGCATCGTCGGCACTTGAACAGGCCATTGTCACCAGTACCACTGGTGCTTCTTGACCCTGGAATTTGTCCACCGTGCCGACCTTCACCCCGGAAAGCTGTTCCCCGTCAAGGATCTCGCGCACCAGATTCACCTGGGCGTTGTAGGCGGCCACGACAAGAATGTCTGCTTCGGCCAGTACCCGCGGTTCCTTCCCGCCACCCGGATTCCACAGCATTCCCAGATGCTCGCGGACTAGCCCCGCAATGGTTGAGGCTTCTTCGGCACTGCTGGTCGTGTTCCCACGGTGCTGCACGATGCGGGTCTCAACGCCAGGGGCTGTTCCTCTCAGTTCGCGGAGCCCCGCGGCCTTCGCGGAGAACAACTTGTGGTCGTAGCTCAACGCCGAGACTTTTTCGCAAAGCTGCGGGTGCATGCGCCATGATGTTGCAAGGAAGTAGCCCAATTCCTCCGGTAGTACCGGGCGACCTTCGGATAGCCAGCCCAATGCTGATTCATCCACAGGCTGGGGATGAGAACCCTGGGTTACCTGCGGTAACTGTTGCGGATCTCCGAGCAGCAGAAGGTTACGTGCTGCCCGTGAAACGGCCAAGGTGTTAGCCAGCGAAAACTGTCCGGCTTCGTCGATGACCAATAAATCCAAACTCGCGGCCGGGATCCGTTTGCCGGTCATCGTCCACGCGGTGCCGCCAACTAGCGCACCGTCTGCAGAGCGGATCGCATCGTCAATCGCCGCGGCGCTGATACCAGTCCACGGCACCGGGTCCTTGTGCTTGACTTCCTTCGCAACCTGATCGGGGTGCACGCCTGCTTCGATGGCCTTGCGCAAAACGTTTTCAACTACCGCGTGAGATTGGGCGACGACTCCAATCTTCCAGCCGTCCTTAACCAATTCGTGAATCACATGCGAAGCGACAAAGGTCTTGCCGGTGCCCGGAGGGCCCTGAACAGCAAGATAAGAATGATCCAGGTCCTTCAGGGCTTCCACCAAGGCAGGATAAACTTGGGCGTTACCGTCCACTATTGCTGGGGCGGTCGGGGTAGCTAGAGTTTTCAACCGCGGTGGAATTCGACGCAGAATATCTATGCCAGGCTGTTGCGGTAGCTCCGGGACAATGGCACCGACCTCTTGGGCGATCTGTGCCAATGCTTCGTCAATGCTTTTGGTGGCTATTGGCTGGCCTGGGGTGAGCGCGACGGGGAAAGACCCGTATTCGGAGACTTTCCCACTGGTCTTTTCTGCGATGGCAATCCATCCTTCGCCAACCTCGACCACCGTGGCGTTGAAAGCTCCGCCGCGAAGCGCGTCGTCGCCTGCTTCCATGCCTTCGGGCAGGGGTGCGGCAAACATGGCAAAGACCCCGGTGCCCGGGCTGAGCAGTGATCCTTCGGCCAGAGTTCCGTAAAGCTTGGTGACTCTGGTCAACGTCCGGGCGCGTTCGGTTGCTTTATGCCAATCTTCAAGTAGCTCTGCGGAGTCCACCGTGAAGATGCCGCGTACCTCGGACCAATCGTCCATAGGTGCGGAGAGCCGGTCGAAATGCTCCCACCAGAACTGCTTTCTCTCGCGGCGATTGTAGCCAGTGGCCGCCGCGACCATGGCGATTGCCCGGTCATCGTCACTCAGTGCTTGGTTGTGCGGGAGCCCGGCCAAATATTCTTGGAGCCGTAGCTCTTCTTCGGTGGGCTCATATTCGTCGGGGACTTCGTCCAAAAGCTCTACATCAGGATGCCTTTGTGGCTGGAAGTCTACGAGCGACAAGAGCCAATCGCGCAAGCGAAGCGTCGACAGGCAATCGTATTCATTGTAGTCAGCGATTGATTCGAGAATCTGCGCTGCCTGCGCATCAGCACCGGAGGCCAGCGCAGATACATAGTGGGCATAGGCGACCACGGAAGCACCCGCATCGGTGACATCACCGGAGCGCAGATGCTCTTTCATATATAGCGGTTCAAGCTTCTTGATTGAATACGAACGGGTGGACACCACCAACGAGTTTCGTACCGTTTCATAGAGATCAATGAGTAGATTGTCGCGGAGCCACTGGTCGACTTCGTCTTCTCCTGCAATATGAACCTGTGAGAGTTTACGTAGTGCACTTTTTTCATAGGCCGCGTAGTGGTAGATATTCATGTTCGGGAAGCGCTGACGGCGCGCTTGCACGTACTCAATAAAGTCCAAGAAGGCTTGTCGTTCTTCGGCGCGGCTGTGTGCCCAAAAGGGGCGGAATACCGGTGCTCCAGTATCATTTTCAATGACCCCGAATAGATATTCCAATCCCCACGAGTTATCGACGGGTTCCTGATATAGCGGGTCGCCTTCGAAGTCGAAGAATATGTCACCTTGGTCGGGGTTGGGCAGCGTCGATATCGTTTGCGACGACTTCACCCGGTAGGACACCCCCTGCTCGGTACCGTCCACCTGTCCCAAACCCAATTGCATTCTTGCTTGATCGACCGTGCGGGCCAGCGAGGTGCCTTCCTTGGCGTTCGTTGCGGCAAGCTGGTCGATAGTGAAGATTCCTTGTCGACGAAGCTTCTCACGTTGCACCATGGACATATTGGCTACCAGCAGCACATCGCGTGTGATGCTCACCTGCTCCGCGCAGAAATCACAACGGCCACAAATGCGTATAGTGTCCGAATCCCAGAGCACCGGGCCATTGGCTGCGGAGTGCTCACCGACCATCTTGATAAATCGTTCGCGCTGAGCGCGGAACACCGGGAGGATCTCGTCGATTCGGTGCACCGAGTGAGTACCGTCGCCAAGAACCAATGTTGTTTGTGGGTGTACGGCTATGTTTTCGGCTTGCAGTTGGTCTGCGTAGGCGGCAACTTGAAGCAATGCGGAAACCCTGGCATGCCTTGCGAGTTTGGTGTCCCAAACAGCCCAGCTGCCGTCGGGCTGGCGAACCAAGAAATCGGCGAATCCGATAAAAGAGCCGTCAAAGAACGTAGCTTGGAAGATGACGTCCGCACCGCTGCGAAGCGTTTGGATGGTTTCGCGGTGCGCTGCGTGCAAGGACGCAGCATTGTGTTCGGGTCTTGTGAGGAGCTGTTTGACGCCGGTGCCGGACTGCGGGTCGTAGTCACCGTATTGCTCAATTAGTTCCGCAAGCACGTTTCGTTCGTGGACGTCTCCGAGCTCCGCGGTTCTTACAAGCATTTCGTCGGTAGCCGACTCGGTCTTTCCCCGGCGCCCGAGTTTTACATCCAGCAGGCACAACGATTGAAAATGACAGTCGACTGCGACCGCAAGGTCACTAGCCGAAAAGACGAACTGATCACCAAAGAAGAACACGGGGGCGGTGCCTTTCGCAGACTGGGTGGTTACCTAGTCAACGTAGCACTCTGCCCCGACCAATTGATGTCCGTTGCCTAGTCTTGCGAAGGCTTCGTCGCGCCGCCGACAACTAGCGAAAGAACACCCACCGCGGCGGTGACCGTGTTGACCGCTGGCCAAGCTCCGATTTTCTTTGACAATGGGTGCGATGCACCGAAAGCAGTGAGGTATGCGCCGACCAAGGCAATTGCCTTGGCTGTTCCGGCATCCTTTTTCCAGATGAAGAATGCCCCGGTACCGGCTGCTGCCAACACCACCGCGGCAAGTGGGCGCTTCTTGGTGATGCGACCCGTGGCGTATCCGCCAGTCAATCCGGTGACGGCAATGGCGGTAGAAGCTAAGCGAGACAAGGAAACCTCCAGAAAACGACAACAGTATGCTGCCGTTAATCGTATTGCTCTCACCTGTGACCATCCCCAGAAGTTGGTGCATGGTCGAAGTGGCAATTCGGGGAATGCGCTAGGGATTGAAAGAATGAGAGAAATCGACGATCGAAATGCATCTGGAGCGAACATGATTGTAGATCTCAATGGAGCTTGGGCTCGGCTATGGGAATCGCAACCTGTTGATCTCGTCTCCGGGCAATGGACAATCCTATTAGTCCTTGTCCTTGGGCTGGTACTTCCACGCCCGGTATGGCGAATTACCGGAATGTACTCCACTCTGGTCCATGAGCTAGGACATTTAATCAGTGCGCTGTTCACCGGGCGCTTCGTCACTGGGCTCCGCCTCGGCTGGGACCACTCCGGCGAAGTTGTCAGCCGTGGTCGGGGAAAGGTCTCGATCATTATTTCTGGGATCTTTGGCTATCCCGCGCCACTTCTAGTCTCGGCTGCATTATTGTGGGCCACTGCCGCCGGCTATGCCGGCAGAGCCTTGGGCATATACGCGTTGTTCTTTGTGCTTGCCTTAGTTTTCGTGCGTAACTGGCCAGCATTTGTCGTGTGCAGCGCGAGCGCTTTGGTTGCTCTCGGAGTCGTTTTCTTTGCACCGTCCAGTGCTTACATATATTTGGCCTTGCTCCTTGGCGGATTCCTGCTTTGCTCGGGAATCCGTGATTACCTCAAGGTCTTGGCAGTTCATACTTGGCGGCGCCGTGACATTGAGCAATCCGATGCTTACCTGATTGCCCGCGCCACCGGGACCTTTGCCACGCTTTGGCTGTTGGTCATCATGGCGTTGGGCGGAGCCGGCATATTCTTAGGAGTTCAGAGTCTTCTTCGGCTGTTTTAGCTTTTTAGTCGCACGGCTACGCGACACCAGCCAAGCCGTGGCAGCCGCAATGCCAACCGGCAGCCACTTTGTTTTGCGCTTGGTCCGTCCGGCCGGGTCAATTTCCATATCTTGTAATGGATCTCCGCCATGATTGATGCGAATCTCCTGGGCTCGGACTAAGTCCTTGTAAACCGCAAGTTGTTCGCGAGCCACCATGGTGTTGTCGCGCAAGGGAAGATGCACCTCAGCTGCTGAGGCAAGGCCGGTTCGTAGTTGGCGCAGACGGGTAAATTCAATGTCTACCAATGCCCCAATAATGAGTGCGATATTGCTGATCCAGCAGGCCAGAACGAGAACAATGACGCCGCCAATCGCTCCGTATGTGGCCGAGTAGCTTGCAAATTTTGCGAGGTAGACGGTGAATCCCACTGCGGAAAGGCCAAGAACTATCAGAGCCGTAAATGTTCCTGGGGAAAACCAATGGAACTTTACGCGTCTAACGTTCGGGGTGAAGTGGTACAACAAGGCAAGAACCAGCAGGATCATCACAAATAGGGCTGGCGGTTTGGCGATGTTCAGTAGCAGCACGAAGCTGTCGCCGAGTCCGAAAAGATTTCCCATGGCCCGTGCGATCGAACCGGACGTTACCAGCAGTGCCAAAGAAATCACGGCCACGACCATGATCAGCACGGTGATGGCAAACATTTGCGGGCGTCTCTTCCATTGTGGACGACCTTCGCGTACACCGAAAAGCCGGTTCATTTGCCGGCTGAATGCGGTCACGTATCCGGAGGTGCTCCACAGGGCACCGAGGGAACCGATCAAAATGGCCCAAAATGTGCCCTTGGCTGAGCTCGCGAGGCCGGTGAGTAGCTGCTCAGCGGTTTCGACTAGTTGCTGGGCGTCGCCGGTTTGCTGTCCGCTAGCAGCGAGGCTTTGGCGAATCAGATCCATAATCCATTGAGTGCTACTTTCGCTTGCTCCAACCAGCGAAAGCAAAGAGATCAGTGCCAGCAGTCCGGGGAACATCGCTAGAACCATATAGTAGGAAAGGGAAGCGGCTCCGTCTAGCCCGTCGATTCGGAAGAATTCTCGCATCGCCCGGGGATAGCAGCTCAAGGCCTCCCTGACTCGTTCCTTGGTCAGTCGGTCGCTAAATGCCATCGGGTTCCCTTATCTGCCGTTTTGCAGAAACACTACTTGTTATTCCGAGTCCCACACTACCTAGATACCGTGCGGTGAGGCGGCAGTTAGAAGTGGATCGAAGTTTCCCAATCAGCGGCTCGGCAGGCAAGGAGGTGGCGAACGGTGAGGAAACAAACTTTCTCGTTAGTGCACCATCGGGCAGTGAACCTAGGTGGAGGACACAGCGAGAAAACGGTGAAAGCTGTATCACAAAAGCACAAGCAAGATCCACTTAGAAAAGATAACAACTTCGGCGGTGGTTTCGAAGAAATCGCCCAAAAAAGGGATCGTCCAAAAAATTTCTTTGGCCGTTTTGACCTGTATTTACGGGGTTTCTGAAAGAATCCTGAGTTGCGTAGGGTGCGGGGTCGTGCGCTATGGTCATTTATAACGTTTCGATAACACTCGCAGTGTTATGGGGAAACACCTACTGCCGGGACTTCCAAACCGCTCACCAGGGCAGTACTTCAAAAAAAGTCGAAATGCGACGCAGAGCGGTGCACAGGGATGGCCTAGGAAGGCCTGAGCGTGGAAGGGCACTGGAGAGTCATGATCCAGCAGAAGACCAAAAACATCATTCGTCGCGGTGGAGCCACCTTGGCCGCCGTAGCAGTAGCAAGCACCGCAGTCGTCGCCTCGACCGTGCCGGCTTCCGCGGCTAGCAGCTGGGACAAGCTTGCACAGTGTGAATCCGGTGGCAACTGGTCCATCAACACCGGCAACGGTTACTACGGTGGCTTGCAGTTCTCGCTTCAGACTTGGAAGGCATTCGGCGGCAGTGGCATGCCTAACCAGGCTTCGAAGGCCGAGCAGATTCGTATCGCCACCAAGGTCCAAGCCGGACAGGGTTGGGGTGCGTGGCCAGCTTGCTCGGCGAAGCTTGGGCTGAGCGGCACGCCATCGGGCAACTCGGCTCCGGAAGCTCCAAAGAAGCAGGCTCCAAAGCAGCAGGCAGCGCCAAAGCAGCAGGCAGCGCCTAAGCAGCAGACCACCAAGAAGGCTGCGCCTTCGCAGTCGTTGGAGCGCACCGGTAGCTCCAAGAAGGTCACGCAGCCAAGCGCTGGCAAACACGTTGAAGCGGCACCTCAGGCACCAGTTTTCAACATCAAGGTTACCGACTCGGGCAAGGACTACACCGTAAAGTCCGGCGATACTCTTGCGAAGATTGCTGACAGCTTGGGCGTCAAGGACTGGCGTGGATTGTTCGTGCTGAACGACGATCAGTTGAATGACCCAGATCTGATCATGGTTGGTCAGACCCTGAACGTACCAGCGAACTAATTTCGCTTTTGGTCTTGAGCTCGTGCCATTACCCAGCTGGGTAATGGCACGAGCTCAAGGTGTTTAACCCTGCGTCTGCAGGGCAGGCACCGCGGTATCCGCAGCATTTGCCTGTGATTGAGCGCAATGGCACGCTAGCCACATGCCTAAAAGTCAGTTCACGCGGGGATGAGTACCTCCCAGCTCCGAGATGTGCCTTCACTCGATGCCGAATTTGCCCAGTGTGGGCTGCTTCCAGCTCTGCGTGCAAAGAACTGGAGTGGGCCCCGGCGGTGGTGGGGTGGGCCTTTGGACGTTGAGGGGCTAACGATTGCCTCCACCGAATTATGTGCCGCGGCGGTTAATCAGCTGACCGGCAGCCAAGATTTGTTCACCATCGATGCTCGCAGGGCTGCCGCCGCCTTTGCTTCCACGAAACACTTGCGCATCGCTGGGCAACGAAGAGATGCGTTCGATGCCTGTTCTGGGTTCTATCAAACGAGCGACGGCTGGATACGCACGCACGCGAATTATCCGCATCACCGTCGCGCCCTGCTCCAAGCCTTGAGGATTGACCGCCCCGAACGGCTCGCTGAGTCTCTTCTGATGGTTGAAGCCGGCGACGTCGTCGAACTGATCACCGCCTGCGGAGGGATCGCGGCAGAGGTTCGAACGCGCGCGCAATGGCAAGCTACGGCAATGGGGCAAGCGGCTGCCGCCGGACCTTGGGTCGAGTTCGCGATGAGCGAGGTGTCGCAGGGCCGATTGTGGAAATATTCTCAAGACTTAGTCAAGCCGCTTCGAGGGCTACGCGTCCTGGACTTCACCCGGGTCATAGCGGGACCCACTTCCTCGCGTACCCTAGCGATGTTGGGTGCCGACGTCCTACGTGTCGATCCTCCGCAAATGCCCGAACTGCAGGGCCAGTACATAGAAACCGGATTCGGAAAGCGAAGCACGGAAATTGACCTGCGCGATCTGCGGCAGGCAAACACCGTGCATGAGCTGTTGAGCGAAGCAGACGTGGTTTTACTCGGGTACCGTCCCGGTGCTTTAGCGGCGCACGAATTGCGGACTCAGCAGCTACGCGAACGCTATCCGAATCTAATCATCGTCGAGTTGTGCGCATGGGGTGACACCGGCCCCTACGCAAAGCGTCGTGGCTTCGACAGCATCGTACAAGCCGCATGCGGTATCGCGGATATCTACCGGGACGCCGAGGGCAGACCGGGCGCATTGCCGGTGCAGGCGCTGGATCATGCAACCGGATACGGGATGGCTGCGGCCGTGGTGTCCTTGGCGGCTGCGCGAAGAACCCAGGGAATGACCGGCCACGCGAGATTCTCGCTGGTTCGCACGGCTACGGCACTGCTGGAGCAGCCCTTGCCAACTGCGGACATTGAACCGCTGGGTCAACCCGCAGTGCGCAAGATCAACAGTACGTTCGGAGAACTGACCTATGCTCCGCCAGCTCTATCGTGTGGAGGCCTGGCACTTGATTATGCAGGGCCGCCGGCTCCCTACGGCACAGATGAGCCCGTCTGGCGCTAATCGAAGGATTTCAGCCCGCCAAGCGCAGCAGGTGCTCGGCATGTGCCGCAGCCCGGTCTTTGAAGGCGGCCGAAATTTCCACGAACCGCTCCCGGCTTGCTTGGCCAGGCCAGTTATCGGGGAGCATCTGTTCGGGGAGACCCGGATCAAGGTACGGGATGGCTCGCCACGCATCAATGAGCACGACATAGCCGAGATAGGCATCTTCAGCGTCTATCGACGTCGCGTCGAGTCCCGCCGTGGCAGCAAGAAAAGAGCGGTGGAGTTTGGCCAATTTGTCCAAGTCCCACCACTGTGCGGAGGCTTCACGGGCCGATCCCGGGTGGTCGAATGTCTCCGAAATGAAAAGCGTGGCGTAGTTCCTCGCGTCCAAGGCTCCCAGGACTTCCAAGACCTCGGATTGCAAATATTCGGGGAAGATCCACAGGCCAGCCGAGACGAGGCCTCCACCTAACTGGACGAAATGTTTGCGCAGCTGATGCCGGGTGGCGCGCAGGGCTTCCGGCAAGGAAAAAGCGACAAGGACCCAACGATCGGAATGTTCCATGCAACGCGGAGTGAAAATACGCCTATTGCCGCGGGCAAACATCGCCATAGCGGGCGTGGTCACCGAAAGTGCCGCAGGCCCCGCGGTTTCCAGTACACCGCGGTCGATGAGCCGCGAAACAGCGGTCTGTGCTGCGGGAGTCGACACCCCTGCCGCTCGAGCCATCTCAATGATTCGGGGACGTGGAACCGGCGTTGTCTCATGGCGCAGGTAGAGGCCGGCAATGGTGCGTACCACCGACGCCGCGCTACCGGTCCTAGACTCGAAATCATCAAGGGCGAATGCGGCAAGGGGGCTAGTCGGAGCCAATTTCTGTACGCACCGCAAAGAGCTCGGGGAAGAAGGTCAGGTCCAGTGCGCGTTTCAGGAAGCTGACGCCTGATGAGCCGCCGGTCCCGGATTTGAAGCCGATGGTTCGTTGCACCACGCGCAAGTGGCGGAAGCGCCAAGCTTGGAAGTTGTCTTCCAGATCCACTAGGTCTTCACAGGCCTGGTAGAGATTCCACACGGTATCTTCGGACTCGTAGATTTCCTTGAAGATTGGCACTAGCGACGCTTGGAATTCCCAGGGCTTGGTGACATCGCGTTCGAGGATTTCTGAGGAGATCTGGTAGCCCTTGCGCGAAAGCGCAGCGAGGAAGGCGTCGTAAAGTGTTGGTTCGTGCAGTAGCTCGGTGAGCGTTTCGTGTGCCTTCGGGTCTGATTCGTGCACCTTGAGCATGCCTTCGTGCTTGTTGCCGAGGATAAACTCCACCGCACGGTATTGGAATGACTGAAAACCCGAGGATGAGCCGAGGAAACCACGGAACTGCGCGTATTCGCGTGGTGTGAGCGTTGCGAGAACAGACCACTGCTCGGTGAGGGTTTTCTGGATATGTTTCACACGAGCGAGGCATTTCAGGGCCTTGCCGAGGTCGTCCGAGTCGATCAGCCGGCGAGCTTCGAGCAGTTCATGCAGCATCAGCTTCAGCCAGAGTTCGCTGGTCTGGTGCTGAATAATGAACAGCATTTCGTCGTGATGCTCTGGGACGCTGACCGGGTGCTGGGCCGAAAGGATGCGTTCCAAATCCAGGTAGCTTCCGTACGACATGGCATTTCGGAAATCGGTGCGAACGCCGGACTCGATGTCGCGCTGATTCTTGGACTCTGCATGGTCATTGCTCATAAAGATCATCGTATCAATATCTTTGCGACCGTCACAATAATGAAAACAAGTTCCCAAGATGAGCTGCAGGGGCATTCGCGCCGGGGCGGGAATAGGATCAACCGCCCGCCCGTTATTACATGCATACGCATATAAAATTTGGATTCAGGATGGGAATAATGAGCAAATCAATCGTGGTCATCTCCGGCGGACTGGGCAACCCTTCGAGCACCTCGCTGCTCGGGCGCCAGATCGGTGAAAGCGTCGCAGCGGAACTGGCCGGTGCAGGAGTCCAAGCCGACGTACTCAACGTAGAATTGCGTGAATTTGCGCAGGACATCGTGAATAACATGCTTACCGGGTTCGCTCCACCTGCGCTGCAGGAAGTCGTGGATGCGGTTGTGAATTCCGACGTACTGGTGGCTGTCACTCCGGTCTTTTCGGCCTCGATTTCGGGACTGTTCAAATCCTTTATCGACATCCTGGATCCGAGGTCGCTGGACGGAAAGCCGGTAGTTTTGGCTGCAACTGCCGGCTCGCAGCGCCATCAACTTGCCGTGGACTACGCCATGCGACCGATCTTCTCCTACCTGCGTACGCAGATCATGCCTACTACCGTTTTTGCCGCTTCGGAAGATTTTGGCGGCGAGGGCCTTGCCGGGACCCTGGCCGAACGCACCCGGCGGGTGGCTCGCGAGGTCATTGTGGCCCTTGCCGCGGATGGAGGAAACCTCCAAGCCGATACCGATCTGGCGGATACGCGCTCGATTGCTCCATCGGTCAGCGACACGGCAAACCCCAACGACCCGCTAACCACACTTCCGTTCGAAGCCCTACTGGCGAACATCCAGGGGAGCAAAAGCTGATCCACGATCTAGCCGTTGCCTCCGGACGTTGCGGGCGGCGGATGTTAGTACGATGTGCCAGAAGCCTTGAAGCTCGATAGCATATTTACTTGTGAGCTATGTCATCCACAAAGCCCATGTAGATTTAATTCGAATGCGAAAGGTGTAGCCGTCGATGCTATCCGAGGAAATTATCACGGCGATTGCCGATGAACTTGTCGAGGCAGGCGCTACCCGTACGCCCGTGCCGCTCCTGACCGCACGCTACCCGGAAATGACCGTCGAGGACTCCTACCGGGTGCAAAACCTGTGGCGCCAGCGCAGCGAAGCCAACGGCCGTGTCTTGGCAGGCAGGAAGATCGGCTTGACCTCGCGCGCCATGCAGATGGCGACCGGAATCACCGAACCTGACTACGGCATCATTTTCGAAGATATGGTGCTGGACACCGGGTGCACCTTCAACTGGGATCAATACACGTTCCCACGAGTGGAGATGGAACTCGCTTTTAAACTGAAGAAAGATATCGAAGGCCCAAACGCGAATATTTTTGACGTGCTGGAGGCCACCGAATATGTGATTCCGGCCCTGGAGATCCTAGACTCCCGCATTGAGATGAAGGGCCGCAGCATCGTCGACACCATTAGCGACAACGCCGCGATGGGTGCCATGGTCATCGGTGGCACACCGATGAAGCCGGATGCCATCGACCTGCGTTGGGTCTCGGGCATCCTGTTCAAGAACCAGACCATCGAAGAGACCGGGGTCGCAGCGGGCGTGCTAAACCACCCGGCCGCTGGAGTGTACTGGTTGGCGAATAAAATCGCTCCGCACGGGGACAAGCTCAACGCCGGGGAGATCATCCTGGCCGGCTCATTCACCCGTCCCATGCCGGTGGACAAGGGCGACACGGTCTTTGCGGACTACGGACCGATGGGAACCGTGACATGTCATTTCGAGTAGAACCCGACCCGTCGCTCAAGGACGCGCTGCGCGAGGCAGACCATGCGCTCACCGGCATCTGGGTCTGCTCCGCCTCGGCGCTCAACGCAGAGATCTGCGCGGGCGCAGGCTTTGACTGGCTATTCATCGATGCCGAGCATTCACCCAATGACCTGCAGAACATCTTGGCGCAGCTCCAAGCGGTGCGCGGCTATTCCACCATCCCGGTAGTGCGCCCGCCGGTCAACGACCCGGTCGTTATCAAGCAGTTCTTGGATCTGGGCGTGCAGTCGCTGATCATTCCGATGGTCAACGATGCCCAGCAAGCGGCTAGCGCGGTCGCCGCATGCAACTATCCGCCGCTTGGCGTGCGCGGTGTCGGCTCGGCGCTGGCGCGATCGGCGCGCTGGAACCGAATTCCCGACTACCTTAATCGTGCAGGCGATACGATCACCGTGATGGTGCAGATCGAGTCGGCTGAGGCGGTGTCAAACGTCGCCCAGATCGTTGGCACCGAAGGTGTCGATGGGATCTTTATCGGCCCCTCGGATCTGGCAGCATCAATGGGCGTGATCGGTCAGCAAGGCCACCCGGATGTGGTCTCCGGCGTGCTGCAGTCCATCGAGGCAGCAAAAGCCGCCGGCAAATATGCCGGAGTGAATGCCTTCGATCAGGCAACTGCGCGAAAGTACATCGAAGCCGGCGCCGATTATGTGGGTGTCGGTGCCGACGTTGCCTTGCTTGCCCGGGCCACGGAGGCATTGGCCGCGAGCTTTAAGGACGATGGACAGGCAGCTGCTCCGGCAAGTTACTAGCTTCCGGTCCGATGACCTGATGGGTTGCCGTTGCGCGTCGCTTCTCGGTGGGCGGCGGCAATGGTGGCACCATTGAAGATGATGAGCCGCGAAAAGAAACCCATGAAAGCCGTGATGCTGCGCTTGCGCAACGGATGGCCAATGCCCCTTGCCCTGCAGGGTGTGTTCGAGATTGTGCAATCTGTCGTGTTCTGCATGGCGCTGCTGATCGTGCCCCTGGTTGCGGTGTATTTCAGCGGTGGGTTCCTCGAAGAATCCTTTGAAACGATCCTGCAATTTGGCGGCCTGCTGTGGCTATTGATTCACGGGGTTCCGCTAGAAGTCATGAACCTCGGACCGGAGGCAGATCCCAGCTCGGCCTCCGGGTGGTTGACACTTTTGCCCTTGGGCTTGAGCTTGCTGCCATTCATTTTCTGCTGGCGCGCAGGGCGGCGAATCGCGAGGGCCTCATACACCGACCAGTTGTGGCAAGGCCTTGCAGGGGCATTCATTACCTATGGTGCCATCGGCACCGGCATGGCCTTCCTGGCGAGTAACGCATACGCGAGGGCAGACGTCGTGCCGGCGACCTTTATCCCGCTGATCATCGCCTTCATCGGACTGATCTTTGGCGCACGCCGGGAAGCCGGTACCTGGGGCAGGCTCATCGGCGTCGACGTTGCGGCACATATATCGCGTGTCTCGCCACATCGGCGTTGGGCCGGATCCTATGTATGGCACGTCATCGTGGCCGGTTTCATCGGATATATGGCCGCCGTAGCTATTTCCGGCATCTTGATGAGTGTGACCGTGGGATTGCACTGGGCCGATGTAGCAAATATTTACCAGGAGCTGCGTCCGGGCCCCATCGGTTCCTTTGCGCTGACCCTGCTGCAGCTGGGGCTGATCCCGAATGCGGTATTTTGGGTGCTGTCTTGGATTAGCGGTGGCGGTTTTAGCATCGGCGCCGGAAGCACGCTTTCAACGTTGGAAACCACCGTGGGTCCGCTGCCGTCCATGCCGCTCTTCGCGGCATTGCCCTCGGGCGAAGCGGGAAATCAATGGCTATTTCTCTTGCTCCCGGTAGTTGCCGGAATCGTTGCTGGCTGGTACTTCCTTCGTGTGGGAGAAAACCATCTGGAAGATTGGTTTGCCCGCCGCATCCCTTTTACAATTCTCTCCCTTGGCCTGTCCACCATGTGCCTTTCAATCTTCACCGGAATAGTCGCCGGTCTCGTGAGCTTGAGCGGTTCATGGTTATCTTCGGGTTCCTTGGCCGTTGGCCGGCTGACCGAGTTGGGCCCGCATATGTGGATCACCGCCGGCGCGTTGGCGCTGCAAATTGGTTTGGGTACCGCGATCGGCTATCTGGTTGCCCCCTTGTTCGAAACTGATCCCGTACTAGAAGGATAGAAAACCCCAGCAACCTCAGGTTCGCATTCAATTCAGCGAAGGGCAACCGGCCTCCGAGTTGGTTGGGCCTTGTAGCCAGCGGGGCGAGAGGCGCAGAAAAGCATGCGATCTTTTTGCACAGCGCTGCGGTGGTGGCGCACCCGCGTATGGACCGAATCAACTGTCGAGCACTTTGGCGTTTCAGCGTAGATCATTGCATCTGAGATTCCAAGGTGTTCGTTTTTGCTTTAATCCAATGGCCGTATCGTCAGCGAATCACCATTCGGGCGGGGAAGCTGGAAATCGCCCAGTTCCTGAGAAGTCTCTGAAGTCATGACAAGCAAGACGGCCGAATCATTGCTGAGGATTTCCACCGCAGGACGAAGGTCGGTGTGATTATTCGGTACTAGCTTGTTGATCGTCTCGGTGGCGGTTTGCTCTGAAATATCCGGTGGCAACAGGAATGTCACCACGTCGAAACTCGACTCGCCGCCGGTTACCGCTAGCAGGATACCGTTCTCGGCCACATGCTCGACCGGTGGACAGGTTGAGGCGGCGACTTCGGGTTCCATGCCTTGCTCTTTTGGTGCGGCCACGGTGATCAAGCAGAGCTCGCCGTTGACGCCTTCGGCCACAAAATGGTCGCCATAACTCGACTGCGCCAACATCCTCAGCGCTTCGGCGGTGTAGGCCTCGGAAGTCTCGAAACCCTCCGGTAGCCGGTCTGCGTCTCCAGCTTCTTCGCTCAACACCGGCATTAGTTCGGTTGCGTCCGGAACCGGGGCGGTAGTTTCTTCGGACGCGGTATCGGCACTGCAGGCCGAAAGCATGAACAGCCCGAGGAGAGCCAAGACCAATACCTTGCCGGCGTGATGATTCTTCATACTCTTGCGGTCCTTGAACTGTGAGGATTTGGCGTGCTTATCAAGCAGTCTAATCAAGGAGATCCGCGGGGCAAAAAAGCGGTTGAAATAAATATGCCTAGCAGGGTGCTAGGCCTTCAGATCCCAAATATGGTGCAGTACATCGTGCCAAGCGTACTGGTTCAAGGTAGCCACAGTGAAGGACGAACCGTTGGAGCGCAACCCCTTGCGGCCGTAGTCGGCGCCGTCGATGCGGCTCAGCTTGCTGCCATAAAGCGAGGCCGCGGCCCGCAATCGTGCTGCCGCCTCATCCACTTCGAACTGGTTGTAATTTCCTTTTTCGGCCGCCTGGTCCTGGTCCCAGTTGGGGAAGGTCGGATCATCCTGTGTGGTCATAAGCTCCAAGCGGCGGGTCATCGTCACCAGCATCTCGGCTACGTGAACCACATATTCTTGATCGCTCCAGCGCGCCGGGTTGGTGCGCTCCTGCGCCTGCGGGCGGTGCAGTACCAGCAGGTAGCGGTCGATGAGCTGGGGGAGCTGCTCGATGACATCTGCCGGAGACACGTTCCGCACGTCGTGATGGCATTCGGTGCAGACGGATTCCAGGACGAAGGTCCAGTTTTTGTCATCCGGAATGATCTCGGTCATGGCTTGCTCCCTTGCTGGTTGCGCTTCTGCCCAGTCTAGGCGCAGAGCGCCAGCAATTGTGAGCACAGTTACTTCACCTGCCGACGGCGACGAAAGCCGCACGCCGAAGGAACCGTAGAATAGCTTGTATGCGCATTGTTGTACTTGTTTCCGGAACCGGTTCGAACCTCCAGTCGGTCATCGACGCCGTGGCAACCGGCGAATTGCCTCATGTAGAGATTGCCGCAGTCGGTGCGGACAAACACGGAACCTACGGAGTCGAGCGTTCGGCGGCCGCCGGCATCGAAACCTTCGTGGTCAATTTCAAGGACTACGCCGACCGCGGGCAGTGGAATCATGCGCTCACCGAAAAGTGCCTGTCCTACCGGCCCGACTTTGTGGTTTCCTCCGGCTTCATGCGCATTGTCGGCGAGGAATTCATCAATGCTTTCGACGGCACGTACATCAACACGCACCCGGCCCTGCTTCCATCCTTCCCGGGAGCCCACGGCGTGCGGGACGCCTTGGCCTATGGAGTCAAGGTCACCGGCTGCACGGTGCACATCGCCGACGCCGGGGTGGACACCGGCCCGATCCTGCGTCAAGAAGCCGTGGCAGTCCTCGACGAGGATACCGAAGAAACCCTGCACGAACGCATCAAGCTGGTCGAACGCCGCCTGCTGATAAATACCTTGGCAGATCTGGCAACGGGCAAGTAGCCGGCAACGGCACAAAGTAGACTGGATGGCGACATGACTGAACATCCATACCCGGCAGAGCCCACCGGCGATGACGCCCGCTTTACCGAAGCCGAACTCGAAACCGCCCTGAAGGTTTTGGGCATGGTGCACCTGCTTCCCAGCGAGGATGAGCGGCATATCGCCGTCCGCCGTGCCACCAGCAACATGTTCAAGGCCGCCAAACGCCACCGCAAATCCCAGAAGCGCGCCGAAATCACCGCGGCAGACCGGGCGGTCATCGAACGCACCGCCACCGGCTCGCCACACCGCTTGGATGACGAAACCCTGGGTCTGGATCTGAGTTCCTCCGCCGAGGAGCAAAGCGCAGGTGAATACCTGCGCCCGCGCGGCTGCTACATCTGCAAGCAGCGCTACACCACGGTCGATGCCTTCCATCATTACCTCTGCCCTGCCTGTGCCGCGCAGGGCCGCGAACGCCGAGAGGCCCGCGCAGACCTCAGCGGAAGACGCGCGCTGCTCACCGGTGGCCGGGCAAAGATCGGGATGCATATCGCGCTGCGCCTGCTGCGCGACGGCGCCCACACCACCATCACCACGCGTTTCCCGCGCGACGCGGTCCGGCGCTTCGCCGCGATCGAAGACTCGGCGGACTGGATGCACCGGCTGCGCATCGTCGGAATCGACCTGCGCGACCCCGCTCAGGTGATCTCGCTGGCCGACCGCGTCGCCGCCGAAGGACCGCTTGACATCCTGATCAATAACGCCGCCCAGACGGTGCGGCGCACCACCAATTCCTACCAGCATCTGATCGAAGCCGAGCATCAGCAACTTCCAGCTGAGCTCGAATTCGTGCGCGGCGGACCGGAGCTGTGGGGCGAGGCCAATCCGCCGGCAGAACACCCTAAGGCGCTGGCCAGCGCGTTCCGGCTCGAAGATTCAGCCCTGCTGGCACCGGCAGCCCATGCGCAATACGATGCGCAGGCGCTCGCCGAACTAGCGATGACCGCGGGTTCGGCTACCCTGGAAAAAATTGCCACCGGCACCGCGATCGACGCCGGCGGGCTGGTGCCCGACGTGGTCACCGAAAACTCCTGGACGCAGATCCTGGGGGATGTCGATGCGCTGGAAATGCTCGAGGTGCAGCTGTGCAACGTCACCGCCCCGTTCCTGCTCGCCTCGCGGCTGCGCCCGGCGCTGGCGGCCTCGGACGCGCACCGGAAGTACATCGTGAACGTCTCGGCCATGGAGGGCCAGTTCTCCCGGCGCTACAAGGGCGCCGGGCACCCGCACACCAATATGGCCAAGGCCTCGCTGAATATGCTCACCCGCACCAGCGCCGAGGAAATGCTGGTCACCGACCGGATCCTGATGTCCGCGGTGGACACCGGATGGATCACCGACGAGCGCCCGCATGACTCCAAGGTCCGCATGGTCGCCGAGGGCTGGCACGCGCCGCTGGACCTGATCGACGGGGCGGCCCGGGTCTACCAGCCGATCGTCGACGGGGAACGCGGCATCGACCTCTACGGCTGCTTCCTCAAGGACTACGAGCCATCTCCTTGGTAGGAAGTTCGCCGGCCACATCGCGGGCTGAGCGAGGGTCGTACCGGGAGCGGCTGAATTCTTTCCCGCCACGCTGGCCGGGGCCAACCGGATGGCAGGATCACGGGCTGCGGACCGCTAGCAGCTAGCTTGGCTGCGGTGCGGGATGCGCAGGCAAGTGCAGCTCGGCGAGAACCTTCGAATCGACGTCGCGCAACTGAATCGAGGCAATCTCCTCCAGCTGCACTGGTACTGCGCCGGTCATCTGGGTCTTGCCCGTTGTCGTGGCGCTCCAAGCGCCAGCCTGGTCCACCGCGCCGGTGGAATCGACCACCCAGAGCGACAGCGTGCCCTGGGTGGGAAGGCCGCTACCTTCGAATCGGAGTTCGGTGCCCCAGGCCTTTGCGTTCAGCCCCAGACCGACCTGTTGCCCGGTGAGGCCAACAACCTCATAGCTGGCATCCGGCGCTGGGGACGGGCGCACTACCGGGGCCAGGAAGACTCCGGCGGCCACCGAAGCTGCGACCGCGACCGCGATCGCCGAACGTTGAATCAGGCGCCGCGAGCGACGCCGGGCACGCAAGGAGTCCAGCAAATCAACCTCGTCCCTCGCCTCTGGTTCGGTGGGGCGCGGCTCCAGCAAGGTCCGGGCAGTGCCCGCGTCCACCGAACCTAAACGGCTGGCCACGGGAGCGAAGGCAGCCATTTCCTGTTGGCATTCCAAGCATCCGGACAGGTGCAATTCGAAGGCCGCCCGCTCATCAGGGCTCAGCCCGCCGAGCACATACGCTCCAAGATCAAGGTGCTCGTTCACTGCCCAACCCCCATCTCCTCTAAGATCCCGCGCAGGGAACGCATCGCGTAGTAGGCCCGCGATTTCACTGTGCCCTCCGGGATACCAAGATCCTGTGCTGCCTGCGCCACCGTGGAACCGAAATAATGCAGATGCAAAACTACCTTGCGGTGTTCGAAGCTCAAGCGCATGAGCGCTTCTTCCATCAGTATCCGGTCCAAGGCCTCGGATATTTCCCGTGAGGAGTCGCTGGCTTCCGGTTCGGTTTCGCCCAAGGGCAGGGCCGAGATTCGGGCAGCTGCCCGGCGGTGCCGATCGATAATCACATTGCGCGCCGTCGCAAACAGGTAACTGCGCAGCGAGCCGGTCAATACCGGCGCAGCTTTCCAAACTTTTAGCACGGTCTCCTGCACCACATCTTCGGCCTCGTCCCGATTGTCCGCGACACGCAAGGCAAAGCGCCGCAGAGCCTCTCCATGCTCGCGGTAGATGTCGGAGACTACCTGTGCGTCTAATGGCACCTTCGCTCCGGTCAGTCGTCGTGAGGGCAAAGCTTCACCCACTAAGACGCGCCGGTACGGAAAATGGTTCATACACATTCCAAGTATGCGCAGAAAAATTTGCAAAAACATGAACCAGAACACATTTCTCTGCGTCTTAGACATTGAGGGCAGTTTGCGGGCAACTCTGCTCAATGGCCTCGCCTGGTTTCGGGCTTGGCCGGGGCCAGAGCGTTCAGCCCGTCCGATGAAAGGAATGCATCATGAATACGATCAGCCGCAGGAATTTTGCTGCTCCCGCCGCGGCGTTGTTTGGCGCGGCCTTGCTGCTTGCCGGTTGCGGTGGCGGCGCGGGCAGCGGCGACGACAGCGGTGGCGGCATGTACGGCGGGCCGAAGAGCACCTCCGAAGCGCCGATGGACACCGCTGCGGGCGTTGACTTGGGTGTTGCTTTCACGAGTTTGGGTGATGTCGTGGTGGACGCGAACGGCATGACCCTGTACTACTTCACCAACGACACGGCCGGCACCACGACCAGCGCCTGCACCGGCGAGTGCCTGGCCAATTGGCCGATCGCCACAACCACCAGCGACACCCCGACCCTGGAGGGAGTCACCGGCGAAGTTGGAACTATCACCAGTCCCGAGGGCGAAATGCATCTGACGCTCAACGGAATGCCGCTGTACACCTTCATCAGTGACAGCAAAGCGGGTGATGTTGCCGGCCAAGGGGTCAACGAAGTCTGGTACGCGGTCGCACCCGACGGGACGATGATCCAGTAGCGGCGCCGGATACTGCGGTCGACTCACGGAGCGTCAAGGGGTACCTGGTCCACGCGAGACAGCGCGTGGACCAGGGGCCCCTTGCCTGCAGCCGGCTAGCTGGCCAAGCCGAAGCGAACCGTGCGCACCTCGAAGGCGCCCAAGGCAAGGCGCACCTCAGCGTCTGCCACCTCGGGGCCGTCCTCGGGGAGCGCATCTTCCAGCAGGCTCACGGTACTCGCCGCCGCGATTTTTGCGTTGATTTTCAAGCTGCCGCGCGCTCGCCGTCCCAGCGACTCGTAGACCCGAACTACCAGGTCGCCGGAGCGATCGGAGGCAAGCTTCACGCTGGAAACCACCAGTCCTTCGCCGTCGAGGGTGACCAGCGGAGCCACCGGCGTGGCACCCTGGATGACCCGCTCGGCGCTGTTCAGCAAGGCTCCGGCCTCGGTCGCCGAGGCGATATCCGCACCGATGACCAAACCGTAGCGGTGGGTCTGGCGCCCCTGGTCGGTTTCCGGGTCCGGGAACCGCGGAGCGCGCAAGAGCGACAAGCGCAAGGTGGTGGAGATGCCGGCCTCGGTGGAGTCGCGGGTGACATCGAAGCCATAGATGGAATCGTTGATCAGTGCCGCACCGAAGCCGGGCTCCTGCGCGAGCACGAAGCGGTGCATGGAGGTTTCAAACTTTGCAGCCTCCCAACTGGTGTTCACGTGGGTGACTCGTTGGTGGTAGCCGAACTGCGTCTCAGCGATCGTATGCTCCGCACGAATATCCAGCGGGAAGGAGACCTTGAGGAACTTCTCCGCCTCATGCCAGTCGGTGCTCTGCTTGATCTGCAGGGTCCGGGAGCCAGGAGCTAGAACGAGCTGTTGTTCGATCTTGGAATTCGAGAAGCTGCGCAGAATTTCCAGCGTCACGCTTCCATCCGCTTCACGGGAAAGCTCCATCGAGTCCACCGCGCGCAGGTCGGTGACCTGATTGCGGTAGTACTTGTCCACGTCCCAGGCATCCCACATATTCGGGAAGTCCTGATGCAGCTGCAATAGGTTCGCCACCTGCCCCGGAGCGATGGTTTCCCGGCCGGTAGCCACATCGATTGCGGAGCTCACCAGACCCTCGGCGGTGACGAAAATCCGCACCAGAGCGTTCTCCAGCAGGTATCCGCCCTCATGCTCGGCGATCTGCACCGCCTCGTGTTCGGCTGCGCAAATTTCGCCGGCGGCCCCGAAGGGTATGCCCGCACGGGCAAAGGCTGCGCCGTTGAAGGTCAGCGACGTCGTGCCCGTTCCGGCGAGCGTTTGCTGCGCTGCGCCAATGAGCGCTTCTGCTTCCTCGATGACCTGCCCGTACCGGGCCACCACCTCGCGGTGCACCCAGGCGATCGAGGTACCCGGAAGGATGTCGTGGAACTGGTGCAGCAATACCGTCTGCCATAGCGCGTCGATCCGCTCGTAGGGGTATTCGGCGCCGGCATAGATGGCGGCGGTGGCCGCCCATAGTTCGGCTTCTACCAGCAGCTGCTCGGTGCGCCGGTTCCCCTGTTTGGTCTGGTGCTGGCTGGTGAGCGTGGCGCGGTGAAGCTCAAGATAGAGTTCGCCCACCCAGACCGGCGGGCTTGGCAACTCCTGCTGGGCGCGGTCGAAGAAGTCGTTGGGATGTTCCCACTTCACCGTGGCGCTGCCTTCAAGGTTTGCCAGGCGGCGTGCCTTGCCGGTCATCTCGCGCGTGGTTCCGCCGCCACCGTCGCCCCAGCCCACCGGGGCGATCGAATTGTTGGTCAGCCGTGACTCGCGGAATTGTCGGGAAGCCTTGGCGACTTCCTCGCCGGAAAGCTGCGAGTTGTAGGTATCCATGGAGGGGAAGTGGCTGAATATTCGCGATCCGTCGATTCCCTCCCACAAGAATGAGTGGTGCGGGAATTTATTCTGCTGGTTCCAGGAGATCTTTTGGGTGAAGAACCATTCAAAGCCTGCCCGGCGCATCAGCTGCGGCAGCGCGGGGGAGTAGCCGAAGGAATCCGGAAGCCACACTCCGGCCGAGGTGATCCCGAATTCGTCGCGGAAGAACTTCTGTCCATAGAGGAATTGACGGACCAGCGACTCCCCGGAAGGCATCACCGTGTCCGATTCGACCCACATGCCCCCTAGGGGGAGGAAACGGCCGTCGGCCACCGCCTTTTTCACACGGTCCCACACTTCGGGGCGGTGTTCCTTCAGCCAGGCGTATTGTTGAGCGCTGGACATTCCGTAGAGGAACTCATCATCGTAATCCAGCAGTTCCACCATGGAGGAACAGGTGCGTGAGACCTTACGGATGGTTTCGCGCAGTGGCCACAACCAGGCGGAGTCGATATGCGAGTGGCCGATCGCCGAAATCTGATGGGCGCTGTGTTCCGCCGGGGCGGCGAGCACCTGGGAAAGACGGTCGCGTGCGGCCTGCGCGGTGTCAACGATGCGCTGCAGGTCCAGCACGTCCATTGAGTTATCCAGCGCCTGCAGAATCTGCATGCGCCGTGGACCGTCGGGCAGCTCGGCTTGCAGATCCAGCAGCACTTCAAGGTCGAGGACCAGATCATGGACGACCGGTTCGAAGACCGCTAAATCCATGCGGCGAGTGGTGTAGAGCTTGCGCGGGGACGAAGTAAGGATATCTCCCTGCTCGGTGGGCAAGAACGGGTGATAATCCAGGAGCACCGGATTGGAAGCTGCCTCCAAGAAGAGCTCGAGTTGTTCACCGCCTTCGGCTGACTCGCTGACCGGAACCCATTGATTGCGCGGGTTCAGCGCCTTGATGGTAATCCCGTCGGGACGGTAAATCAGCCCTTCGCACTGGAACCCGGTCATGTTGGCATCGAAGCCTAGATCAATGACCGCCTCCACGCGGCGTCCGGCCCAACTTTCTGGGATCTGTCCGCGAAGCCTGAACCAGGTGGTACCCCAAGCGGCACCCCACGCGCCGCCGACCTGGGTCGGCGTGTAGTCAAGGGCAATACCTTCCACGGCGGGGATCGGTTCACCTGGCAGCTCATGCCACGACACCTCCAGCGGGACAGAATCCGAATACACCGAGGGAAGGATTCGTTCATTGAGGACGCGTTTGACGCGTCCGGTGGTCAGCGAGATGTCATCATGCATGAATGCCTTTCTCGGAACAAGGGTTCCTTGAGAACAGTAAGCTTGCTTTTAGACTATCCAATAAGCGGAATGGTTGAGCTCTCCACCGCGCTCTCACGTGGACGGTTCTGCAAGATCGCGTTCTGTGCAGGTGGTTTGGCTGCTTGCTCGGCCATTGGGCAAGCGCGATGAAAAGCTAAAGCCGGGTAAGAGCCCGAAGAGACGGCAGACAAAGGTCACCATGGAATCGACGCACGCAAGTGAATCAGTACCGCTTCGACTGATCGCGCTCGATATCGGTGGAACAAAAACGCACGCGGTGCGCTACCTGGACGACCAGATCGTTGCAGAGGTTCGCACCGGCAGCGCCAACGTGCAAAACGTCAGCCTGGATGAAGCCCGGCAGGCGCTACGCGAAGCGTTCGCGGAACTCGGCGAACCGCAGGTTGATTTGGTGATTGCAGGTGCCGGAGGGATCGACACCGACGCCGATAGCCTGGCGCTGCGCAAACTCATCGAACCGTTTGTTCCGGATGCTGAGGTCAGGGTGGTGCACGATACGCGGCTGATCCTGGCCGCCGGGCAATCTGACCTGGGGATCGCGGTCATTCTGGGAACCGGGTCAGCGATTTGGGGTCTGAATTCCGCCGGGCAGACCGCACGGTACGGGGGATGGGGTTACCTGCTGGGAGACGAAGCAGCGGGTTACTGGTTTGGCCGTGAGGCGGTACGCCACGCCCTGGATGAGTTCAACCGAGGTCGGCGCGAGTCGGCTCTGACCTCGTCGTTGCTGGAACATGTCGAGTGCGCGAATCCCGAAGAGCTCATTGGGCTCTTCCACAAGCGAAGTTCGCGTGAATACTGGGCCCGGTGCGCACCGCTAGTTTTCCAAGCTATTGCGTCGGGGGATGCTGCGGCCGAAGAAATTCTTCAGCGGGCGATCACCTTTGTGGTGACCAAGGTATGCGTTGTCGCCGGCCAGCTGGGAATCTCCGCTCCCGTGGTGCTCGGCGGTGGGGTAATCGAGCACCAGCCCATTTATCAAGAGCGCCTCCGCGCGGCACTGGCCGCCGAAGGTTTCGAGGACCTTCGCTTCTTGGCCCGAAGCCCGGTGCACGGGGCGGCATTCCTTGCCGGCCTAGCGGATGATCTCTAAGGTTTTCACAGGGATGCTGCACGAAGCGCGAGCGATAGCCAGCCCGCCGTAAATCCGGTTGTTCACCCCGGTGTCATCGCACCAGTCCACCGCGTGCGGAAAGGCGCTGATAGCCGCCTTGCCAAGTTCCATGTCCTGCGGCACTTCGAAGGTGTAGCTGAACTTCCCGGCATCGCCCATGGATTCGGTGGTGTGGATGACTTCGTTGCCTTGCACATCGGTGATGCTGATTTCCACCTGGGCTTGGGGTCCGTAACGAGGGTCGCAATCCGCATCTGGTGCCGAAATTTGCACCGGTTCTCCGCGCTGCGCGGTCCCCTGGGACAGCGAAAATTCCGGCGGCATGCAGGCCGAATCCGGCGATGTGGCCGCGCTGCAGGAGGCCAGCGTTCCAGCCAGGGCGCCCGCGAAAATCAGCGGGAATGCTACCCGGTGCGTGACGCCGAGCGGCCGCACAGTTCCAAGCCTAAGCATGAGCCCACGATACCTCGGCAAGCAAGGAAATAGTCGCCTCGTTCACCGCGAAGTATTCATGCTCCCTTTGGCTTACGCGGTTCCTAGTGGAGGTCGCGCCCGCGGGTCTCCGGGGCGAAGCGGGCCATGAACAACACCGCGAGGATCACCAAGAAGGTAGCCCCGGCGAAGAGCCAGGGCAGTCCGACGATCGGCCATAGCGCGGCGAAGAGCAACGGACCAAAGCCCGCGGCAAAGCGGGACATGGTTGAGGCCCAGCCGAAGCCACTGGCGCGCAGTTCGGTCGGGTACAGCTCGGAGACGTAGGCATACAACACCGGAATCGCCACCTGGACCACAACACCGAACACCAGAATCCAGGCCACCGCGGTGGCCGGTGCATCCAGGCTGACTGCGACCACGATCAGCACGATCCCCGCCAGTGGCGCGGAGATGCCGAGCAGCCATTTGCGGCCCACTCGCTCTACGAGCAAGGCGGCGATCAGCACACCGACCAGACCCATCAGGGCCATCACCGCGGTGGCGAAAAACGAGGCGGACTGCGCCATGCCGGCCTCGGTCAAGATGGTGGGAAGCCAAGTCAATGCCAGATAGTAGACGAGCAAGACGGTGACGAACAACAGCCAGCTGGTTGCCGTCAGCTTGGCCGAGTAGCGCCACAGCTCCACGACCTGCTCCCACCAGCGTGGTCCCTTGCCAGATGGGGCCGCCTCGATGACATAGTCCCGAGGTGCGGCACCGGTGCGCTGCACCAATTCATCGATGACTTGTCGGGCTTCGACCTCGCGTCCCTTGGCCGCCAGGAACAGCGGGGATTCGGGCATCTTCAAACGCACCAGAAACACCATGAAGGCCGGAAGGATCATCACCGCGAGAATCAAGCGCCAGTTCTCGGCAGTGGCCATAACCCACCCGGAAACGAAGAAGGACAGTGCCGCGCCGATGGGCCACCAGCCATCCATTGCCGTGAGCACCCGTCCGCGCAGTTTTGCCGGGGTGAATTCGCCAACCAGGGCGTAGTCCACCGGAATGCAGCCTCCCAGACCTACTCCTGCAAGGAAGCGGAAGGCGACAAAGAAACCAAAGTTAGGGGAGAGCGCGCCAAGCACGGTGAATATCGAAAACATCAGCAAGGTGAGTGAGAAGGCGTTCTTGCGACCGTATTTGTCCGCGATTCCACCCCATAGGAAAGCGCCAAGCGCCATGCCCACCAGGTTAGAGGTTCCAAGCAACGCGGCTGTGGGGCGGTCCAGGCCCCATTCGGCGGCCACCAACGGGATGAGCGCACCGTTCAGGGTCACGTCCCAGGCATCAAACATGAAGCCCAGCCCGCCAATGATGAAGATGGTGCCTTGCACCTTCCATTTGAAGGGCAGCTCCTGCACAATGTGCGTGCCGGAGGGGAGTGTGGCAGTTGACACTGTCGTTGGCCTTTCCTTGGATTGGCCACATAAAGTGCGGCACGCTTCGCGTCGAAGCATACCGAAACCTGTAGCTTCAGCGCACCTCATTACGCCTTTTGCACGGCTTCGTCAAGGCCTGTTGCGCGTGGCCAGAAGGGAGTATTCTCTGGTCATGGGAGTAGATTGGACCGCTCTCGAAGAGGCGATACGGGTGGCTGCCCTTCGACACGCGGCGGAAGTGATTGCCGAACACCCGGAACAGAACTTCTATGCCATTGCTCTGCATGGGGTCAGCACCTCGGAGAGCGAGAACATCGCTATGCCGCTACTGGCATTAAATTCTGTTGAAGCGCTCGAACGCGATCGCCAAAGCGAATCTCGGGACTTACTGGTGGAACGCGGCGAAGATCTCGACGAGGACGACAACTACGAGGATCGTTCGGACGCTGAGGTTCAGGGGCAGCTCAGCGTTGAGCATGTCACCGAACCCGAGGATGAGTTGCAAGACTCCGCGGATGAGACCGACGCGGACGAGGACAGCGAAGATCTCGATGCCGTCCTGAGCGCCATCGAGGCAGATCTCGAAGAAGACGACGGCGACAGTTTCTACTCAGATAAGTGGGAACCGAGCGATTGGCATTGGTCCGCAATCGATCTATGCCAAGACCCGGCCGCGCAAATCTGGTCAGATGCGATGACGGATCTAGCTACCCGCGAAGGGTGGGAGAGCACAATTAAGCGTTATTATCACACCCTCGTTGCCGTCGCTCAGTCATTGCGTGAGGAGCTGAACGAACGGACAAAAGTCGACTTGGTCGCCTATGTTGCCGACGACGATCATGCAGAAAAACTGCTCGAACTCTGCCTGACACCGCAGCAGCTCGTCGAGCATTTCCCGCAGCTGGAGCAACCAGTTCAGTAGCGCTGACATGAACTGAAGAATCGCCTGCTTCCGGCGCTAGAATAGGAAAGGCGACCATTGGTTGCCCGCCCCTTTTCATCTCACCGCCGGGAGAGCATTTTCGTGAGTAAGACCGTCTTGGATCGTGTGGCCATCCGCCGCGCCTTGATTTCCGTATACGACAAGACTGGCCTGGAGGAACTGGCCGCCGGACTGCACCAAGCTGGCGTGCAGTTGGTCTCCACCGGTTCCACCGCCAAGAAGATCGCGGCAGCAGGGATTCCAGTCACCGAGGTAGAGCAGGTAACCGGCTCCCCGGAAATGCTCGATGGCCGTGTGAAAACCCTGCACCCGCGCATCCACGGCGGCATCCTCGCCGACCGTCGCGTGGGCGAACATATGGACACCCTGTCCGCCATGGATATCGAGCAGATCGATCTAGTCGTGGTGAACCTTTACCCATTCGTCCAGACCGTAGCCTCGGGAGCCAGCCAGGATGAGGTTGTCGAGCAGATCGATATCGGAGGACCTGCCATGGTCCGCTCGGCTGCGAAGAACCACGCAGCGGTGTCCATCGTGGTGGACCCAACCTTCTACTCCAAGGTCGTCGAGGCCGCCGCAGAGGGCGGCTTCGATCTGAAGACCCGTCAGCGTCTGGCAGCGAAGGCCTACGCCCATACCGCGGCATACGACACCGCAGTGGCTTCTTGGACCGCCAGCCAGTTCCTTGACGAGGACGGCGACGGTGTTATCGACTGGCCAGCCTACGCAGGCGTAGCCCTGCAGCGTGCCGAAGCCCTGCGCTACGGTGAAAACCCGCACCAGCAGGCAGCCCTGTACGTTGATGAAGCGGCCCCAGCCGGTATCGCTCAGGCGGACCAGCTGCACGGTAAGCCGATGAGCTACAACAACTACGTGGATGCCGATGCGGCGCTGCGCGCCGCTTTCGATTTTGAGCAGCCCGCGGTGGCAGTGATCAAGCACGCCAACCCCTGTGGTGTTGCGGTCGCTTCCCCGGAGGCGGCCAATCCAATCGCCGAGGCCCATGCCAAGGCGCATGCCACCGATCCGGTGTCGGCTTTCGGCGGTGTCATCGCCGCTAACCGCACGGTGACCAAAGCAATGGCCGACACGGTCAAGGGCATCTTCACCGAGGTGGTCATCGCACCGGACTTCGAACCAGAAGCAGTAGAGATCCTCTCGGCCAAGAAGAACATCCGCCTGCTGGCATTGCCAGAGGGCTACGCGCGCAACGCAAACGAGTTCCGTCAGGTTTCCGGCGGCATGCTGGTGCAGGCCAGTGACAAGATCACTGCTGCCGGTGACGACGTGGCGAACTGGACCCTTGCAGCCGGCGCAGCTGCCGACGAGAAGACGCTGGCAGATCTTGCCTTCGCTTGGCGTGCGGTGCGTGCGGCGAAGTCGAACGCAATTCTTATCGCCAAGGACGGTGCAGCCGTGGGTATCGGCATGGGCCAGGTCAACCGCGTCGACTCGTGCAAGCTTGCGGTCGAGCGCGCCAACACCCTCGGCGTGAAGGTTGAATCCGGTGCAGATGCCGCCGGGGGCGCGGAAAACGTTGACGGCTCCGCTTCTGAACAACGTTCCGAAGGCGCCGTTGCCGCCTCGGATGCGTTCTTCCCGTTCGCCGATGGCCTGCAGATCTTGCTTGACGCCGGAGTGAAGGCTGTCGTTCAGCCTGGTGGTTCGGTTCGTGATGAGGAAGTTATCGCCGCGGCGAATGCTGCTGGCATCACCATGTACTTCACCGGAGCGCGTCACTTCTTCCACTAGGAAATTTCCACGGTGCGGGCCGTCAAATCATCAATCATTGATGATTTGGCGGCCCGCTGCCGGTTAACACTAAGTATTCGTTATTTATATTGAGAATCATTCTCATGTAAGCTCGAGCCTTATGAAGCTTATTTTTGTCTCATCTTTGGAAGTCCACTGCCGAGATGTCGCCGTCAGTCGACTGCTTGGGAAATATCCCGAGGCGCTGGTCATCGGCCACGATCTGCTAGAGGGCAATCGCGTTCTGCGCCGCGTTGAAGGAAAGCATAATGCTACCGAGCGCGCCGAATCCGTACTCGAGCACGGCTGCATAGGCTGCGCTGTGCGCTTTGAAATTCTCCCGACGCTGTTGCGCCTGCTACCTGGGCGCGAAGATGCCGTGGTGATCCAACTGCTGCCGGCTACTTGGCATAGTGATCAGGTCTTGGACATAGTGCGTTCCGACCTTGCGGGGCGTGGGGTCACAATCGACCACGTGGTCCTCGCGCTGGACCCGGCCGCGACGGAAGACCAGTTTTGGGATCGACGGACCCTGTGGGAATCAGGCTTCAACGCCATGCCAAATGATGAGCGAACCGCAGGGGAGTTCCTGATCCGCGAACTCGCGCTGGCCGATAGCCTGATGCTCGTTGAAGGGGTGAGCGTAGAGCTTCTTGGCGAATCGGCTGAGCATCTAAAAACTTCCGGTGAGCAATACGAGCATGGGGCGAGGCTGATCGCGGAATTAGCGCCGCATGCGGTGCTCAATTCAGGCGCAGGCGAAGTTGTTCTGGGCGATTACGACCAGCACGAAGCCCTTCGTAGGTCTCGCCCCGGCCATTTCTCCCAGGGTGCGGGTGCTTCGGAGATTGCAGATTCAAAAATTCTCATCAGAGTCGAGCGACCACTTGATGCCGACCGTTTCCGCGAGGTGCTGCCGGAGGTTGTCGCAACCTGCATGTGCGTTCGCGGGACGCTCTGGATGGCAAGCTGCCCCGGAGTACGCGTTGCGCTCACCGGTACGGGGCCACGGGTCTGGATGGAATCAACCGGGGCATGGGAAAGCGACGTCGCGTGCACTCATCTGGAATTGACCGGCTCGGAGCATTGTGAAGCTGAGGTCAGGGCGCTTTTGGAATCCTGCGAACTAAGCGATGAACAGCTTCTGGCCCTGCATGGCGCTTCGAGTGCAACTGGGCCAGATCAGGAGGAGTCGGATATATGGGGAAGAGGTGAAAGCGTATGAAGGTTAGAAATTCAATCCGAGCACTGAAGAAGGTGCCCGGTGCTCAAGTGGTCCGCCGTCGCGGCAGGGTCTTTGTGATCAACAAGAAGAATCCAAGGATGAAAGCGCGTCAGGGCTAGTCATGCTCGCGCGGCACCTCGGCTCGCAAAAGCCCTGAAGTTGTTTTTTTGCGGGTCGAGGTGTCGTATTTTAAGAATTCTTGTGCCAATGTTTGGGTACGCAGTTGCAGGTCAATCGCGGTCTCTGGAAAATCCGGGAAGAGGATTGTTGAACAACCTCTTGTGCAGATTGTTGAACAACCTGTATTCTTCTGTGAGTCACCAAGACTTGTGACCGCAGTCACCGCAACCTGTAATGGATGGAACCATGGCACATTCAGAGACTCAGCCGCAGCTCAGCAGTAGGGCACGGCGCACAGCCCTTATGGGCGCCATGTTCCTCATGGCAACAAGCGCAATCGGGCCGGGGTTCATCACCCAGACCTCGGAATTTACGGTCAAGCTAGGAGCGTCCTTCGCCTTCGCGATCGTCGTTTCGATCTTGGTAGACATCGCAGTTCAGCTGAACGTCTGGCGAGTTATCGGAGTCTCCGGAATGCGCGCCCAGGAATTGGGCAACAAGGTGCTTCCCGGCGTCGGCTGGCTCCTTGCAGCGCTGGTATTTATCGGTGGCATGGTCTTCAACATTGGCAATATTGCCGGCACCGGTCTTGGCATGAACGCGATGATGGGCGTTGACCCAAAAATAGGTGGCGCAATTTCAGCGGCAATCGCCATTCTCATCTTCCTATCGAAGAAAGCCGGCATGGCACTGGACCGGATCGTGGTACTCCTCGGGGCGATCATGATCCTGTTGATGCTCTACGTTGCAATCATTGCTGCCCCGCCGGTTGGCGAAGCGCTGAAGAACACCGTGATGCCGGAAAACATAGATTTCTTGGTCATTACAACGCTGATCGGCGGCACCGTCGGTGGCTACATTACTTATGCCGGTGCGCACCGCATGATTGACTCCGGCACTTCGGGCGTCGAGCATGTCAAGGCCGTTAGCCGCATCTCGGTTGTCAGCATCATCGTCACCGGTGTCATGCGTGTATTGCTGTTCCTCGCCATCTTCGGCGTCGTTGCCGGAGGTGTGGCCTTGACCAGCGACAACAAGGCCGCCGAGGCCTTCGGCGCAGCAGCCGGAGATATTGGACTACGCACCTTCGGCGTCATCCTCTGGTCCGCCGCATTGACGTCCGTTATCGGAGCCGCCTACACCTCGGTTTCCTTCGTCACCAAATCGGTGACCAAAGAACGCACCCGAAATCTGATCACCGTGGCGTTCATCGCCGTATGCGCCGCAATCTACCTATTCCTGGGCCAAGCACCACAGACCTTGCTGATCTTCGCCGGCGCCTTCAACGGTTTGATCCTCCCCGTTGGCTTTGCGGTCCTGTTGTGGGTAGCTTGGCGCCGCCGAGACTTGCTGAACGACTACAAGTACCCGGCATGGCTGTTGATTATTGGCGCCCTGACTTGGCTCTTGACCATCTACCTCGGATGGATGTCGCTCACTGGCCTGTCAAAAATGTGGGCCTGAGCTCGCGTCTGAGACCTAGGAGAACTTCATGATCCCGCTCGAACCACATCGCGACGAACGTGCCAGTATGGCCCCGTCAGCAGCCCGTAGCCTCTTTCGGCAAGGATTGAGCGTACCCACCGCTGGGTATGCTGCTGGATATGCCCAAGCGAATCTGATCATCGTGCCACGCGAGCTGGCCTTTGAGGTACTTCTCTTTGCCCAGCGCAACCCGAAGTCTTGCCCGATTCTCGGTGTACTGGAAGCGGGCCAGACGAGCAACGAATTACTGCCCGATGGCGATATCCGCACCGATCTTCCAAAATACACGGTCTACCAAAACGGCCAGAAAATAGCCGAGCCCACGGATCTGCGTGAGTATTGGCGAGATGATCTGGTGACTTTCATCGTAGGATGTTCATTCACCTTCGAAGCGGCTCTGATTGAAAATGGGATTGGCGTTGCCCACATCGACCAAGGTGTGAATGTCCCTATGTACAAGACGAACATCCGCAGCGCCTCGGCCGGGAGTATTTCCGGACCGATGGTCGTCTCCATGCGTCCAATACCGGCTTCTCAGGTAGCGGACGCCGTGCGTATCACTTCCCGCTACCCAGCGGTACACGGAGCCCCTGTTCATGTGGGCAATCCCGAAGAAATAGGCATCACGGATCTGGGTAAACCAGACTTCGGAGATGCGCTCACCATTCCGGACGGAACCATTCCAGTTTTTTGGGCATGCGGCGTAACGCCACAAGCCGCTGTCATGGAATCCCGTCCTGTGCTGGCTATCGGACACGCCCCCGGGCATATGTTAATCACCGATGCCAGGGACTCGATGTATCAGGTGCCGTAACCCCCAAGTACGAGTACCTGTTGAGTCCAGTGCCGCGATTCCATCCCCAAGGAATCGCGGCACTTCTAATTAACGTGGCGCCGCGTCCGCCTGCAATTCGAGCCACGCATCGACCTCGGCTCCGCGAGCCGCTTTTTCTCCCGCTTCGAGGAAAGATCCGTCAAAGGAATTCCGGGCCAACGTAGCCAGCTGCGAGGCAGTCAAGGAGAATTGTTTGGTGATGGCCGAAATGTTGGCATCCATATAACCGCCGAAGTAGGCAGGGTCATCGGAATGGATGGAAACCTTCAGCCCAGCTTCGAGCATCTGAGGCAGTGGATGATCTGCCAGGGTATCCACTGCACGCAGTCGCACATTCGAAAAAGGGCATACCGTCAGGGGCATCTGTTCGTTGACCAACCGTGTCACGAGCTCAGCGTCCTCCAAGCAACGGATGCCGTGATCAATGCGCTCAACCCGCAACAGATCCAAGGCCTGACGGATGTAGTCAGCTGGCCCTTCTTCACCCGCATGGGCCACCAGGTGCAGGCCGTGCTCGCGGGCGTAAGCGAAGACCTCAGTAAAGAGCTCAGGAGGGAATCCAAACTCGGAAGAGTCCAGTCCGATTCCGTCGATCTCATGCTTTTCGGAAACAATCATCTGCAGGATTTCCATGGCAGAGGCTGCCGGGGCGTGTCGCCAGAAACAGGCAATGAGCTTATGAGTCATGCCCCAACGTTGCTGGGCTTCATCAAGACCAGCGCGGATTCCGGAAATCACTTCGGACAGTGTCAGCCCGCGTTCCAGATGTGCTTGGGGATCAAAGAACAGTTCAACGTGACGAACACCAGAATCGTGCGCTCGTTGCAGATACGCGCGGGTGATTTCATGGAAATCTTCACTGCTGCGTAGCACGGCCATATTCGCGTAGAAAAGATCAAGGAAGGACTGAAGGTTGCTGAAATCGTACTGCTCCCGCAGCTGCTCCACCGACTGGTAGGGCAGAGCGATCCGATTCTTGGCGGCAAGGGCAAAAATCGTTTCGGGCTCCAGAGAACCTTCCAAATGGATGTGTAATTCGGCTACAGGCAGTTTCAAGTCTTGTCCTTTCGGAAAATGAACCAAAGTATGGCTGCTTCGGTCCGTCGCAGCATCGGCGCAAGGAAAATATGCAGTATCCGTGGCGGATAAACTCCACTCAAGTTGCTCTGGCCACGTACTGATTGACTTGCGAGCCGTTTCTAACGATACTCTCCAAACAGAACGCTGGACCTGAAGCATGATGAGGTGGCGATCACCCAAGTGCTGGAAGGACCGGCTTAGCTGCCGGTTTGAGATTCACCAGAATTACCAGACCAGAGCCTGATGAGTTCCTGGCGAATTCGGTTGGGCGTGGTTCCTAACCTTTTGAAGGCTTTGGATGCGATGCCTTCGCTACTGCGAAGCAGCCCCAATAAGAGATGCTCGGTGTCGACCAAGTCATGGCCTAGCTCTTTAGCCTCGTGCAGCGATAGCTCTAAGAGTTTCTTTACATGCTTGGTGATCGGCAGCTCGCCAGTAATTCCGGACTTCTCGTTGTCTGCCAACGTGTTGACCTGCTCGCGCACATTTTCGTAGGAGATATTCAGGGCCTCAAAAGTTTTGGCAGGAATACCGTCAGGTTCTCGCACGAGAGCGAGCAGGAAATGCTCCGTGCCTAAATGATCGTCGTGTCGAGCGGTGGCTTCTTGCTGTGCCAAGACAACGACAAGCCGTGCTCGATCGGTGAATTTCTCAAACATGTCGGCACGGTCCTTCCCACCTAGTACTTCGATGCTACGCGCTTCACGGATCATGTGAAGAGAAAATGCCGTGTAGATTCTCAAAGACACAGCGCATTGGCGAGCACGGCTAGGGGCCTTTGCAACCTTATTGAGGACAGTATTTGGTTAGGGATTTTCGCACACCGAGTCATCGGCAATGCCCGGACATTAATCTACGATCGGCTATGCCGGTCCCACAACCTGGTATACCTCAGGACTGGACGACCAGGTGCAAATGACTCTAGTTCGCCAACAATGAGCGGACGTACGCGTACTTTTCCGCCAACCGGGTTCGAACCGCATCCTCTAGCAGCGCAGTGCGTTCCGGGGAGGTATTGTCCGCGAGGTCGGCGTACTTGACCATGAGCCCGATGGGGTTTGCCCGGACCCGGGCACAATAATCTTCGATTCGTTCCCCTTCGCGTTTGGTCACCGATTCGATGGCATCGATGACCTGCTGCGGAATCCCAGTAGACCGAAGATCCGAGGAAGTGACCGCGCAATCTTCAAGGACGTCGTGTAGCCAGGCCACTGCGACGGCCTCTTCGCTACCGCCTTGTTCACTAACGTTGGCCGCCACGCGAGCAGGATGCGTAATGTAATCCGCGCCTGACTTATCGTTTTGCCCTTCGTGGGCTCGACGTGCAATCGTTTCGGCCAATGCAGGCAAAGAAGACTCAGGCATAGCGCTCCTAGATCTTTTGAGATGACTCGTAATGGTCGAGAAGTTCGGCTTCCGCGGTATCCAGGTAGCCCAGTAGGGTTTGGGCTGCTTCGTTCCGTTGGCCGGAGGCCAGCAATTCAACAAGTGCAGCGTTTCGTTCCACATAGTGCGAATGGAAATCTGGGGCATCACTCATCGAATGGAAGACCAAGCGCATTTTGGCGAGAATTCGGCCCATGAGTTCGAGCAAGTGAACGCTCCCGGTGGCTCGCACCACGGACTCATGAAAGCGTTGATTGGCATCAGCCATGCCTGGAACGTCCTGCGCTTTGGCCGCGGCGCGCGCCTCGACGATCGCCTGGGCCAGTGCCGGGACATCCAAAGCGGGACCCCACGCAAGCGCTGCGGGTTCGATGGTGCGACGCACCGCGTAGATCTCACGGATGTCTGCGGCACCCGGGGAAGACACGAACACTCCACGGTTTGGAATTCGCGTGATGATCAATTCACTGTCCAAGAGTGTGAACCCCTCGCGGAGGGTATTACGTGAGACTCCCAGCGCGTCGGCCAGCGCCTGCTCCGACAGCTTAGAGCCTGGCAACAGCCGCCCCTGGGCGATTTCTTGGCGCAACGTCGAGGCCACCCAGGTGCTGGTATGCGCATGGGTGGATCCGCTGCCCAGCGGAATCGAAGTGTAGATCTCGTTCACGCTCATTCCTCTAATCTAGCCAGTGCTTCGCAGAATCCCGCATTGGCTAAGCGATGCTTCCCAATGACTCACCACGATTAATTGCCTGTCCCGGGTTAAACGATGCCGCGGTGAAGACTCCATCGCGATGCGCGATGACCGGTGATTCCATTTTCATTGCTTCCAAGACTGCCACCGTCTGGCCTTTGGCCACCGGGGTTCCGTCCTCGACCGAGAAAGAGACCAGATTTCCGGACATGGGGGACAGCAGTGCGTCGGCGTCGACCACCGAAGCCTCGCCTCCGCCTGCCCCATCCGAGGCGGAACCACCGTGGCGGATGGCGTGCACCAGCGCGGCAGGCAGGCCCAACGCCATCGCCTTGCCGTCTAGATCGATGGTGAGCACTTCACGCTCACCGCCGACGGACGTGGTGGCGATTTCCTCGCTATTTGCCAGTTCCTCGGCGAAGTCCGATTCGATCCAAGTGGTGTAGACCTTAAAGCCTTGCTCGGCGGTGAAGTCTGGATGCTTGGCGACGGCCCGGTGGAAGGGCAAAACCGTGGGAACACCCTCGATGGTGAACTCCGCCAGAGCCACCTGGGCGCGGCGCAGAGCCTGCTCGCGAGTCGCACCATGCACGATCAGCTTAGCCATCAGCGAATCATATTGCCCGGGAATATTCGAGGTGCTGCGCACCCCGGCATCGACACGAATTCCGGAGCCGGTAGGGACCTCGAACCGGGTCACGGTCCCCGGGCCGGGCAGGAAACCACGGGCCGGATCTTCGGCGTTGATGCGGAATTCGAAGGCATGGCCTACCGGCTGCGGATCTTCCTTCAAAGACAGTTCTTTGCCCTCGGCGATCCGGAACTGTTCGATGACCAGGTCCACTCCGGCAGTCTCCTCGCTAACGGGATGCTCAACCTGCAAACGGGTATTAACTTCCAGGAAGGAGATGAGTCCGTCCGGCGCAACCAGGTATTCGACGGTTCCTGCGCCTACGTAGCCTGCCTCCCGGCATATGGCCTTGGCCGACTCGTGGATCTTGGCACGCTGCTCATCCGAGAGGAATGGGGCTGGCGCTTCTTCGACGAGTTTCTGGTGACGGCGCTGCAACGAGCAATCGCGAGTACCCACCACGATGACATTGCCGTGCGTATCGGCGAGAACCTGTGCCTCGACGTGGCGCGGCTTGTCCAGGAATCGCTCCACAAAGCACTCGCCGCGGCCGAAGGCGACGGTGGCTTCACGGACCGCCGATTCGAAGGCGTCCTCGATTTCTTCCATGGTGCGCGCAACCTTCAACCCGCGTCCGCCGCCTCCGAACGCCGCCTTGATGGCTACCGGCACGCCATGCTTCTCGGCGAAGGCGCGCACCTCGGATGCGTCGGCCGCGGGTGCATCGGTACCGGGCACCAGCGGGGCACCGGCGCGTACCGCAATTTCGCGCGCCGTCACCTTATTGCCCAATAGCTCAATAGCTTCAGGGGTTGGGCCGATCCAGATCAGCCCGGCCTCGATGACTGCGCGGGCAAAGCCGGCGTTCTCCGAAAGGAACCCATAGCCCGGGTGGACCGCGTCGGCCCCGGAGCGGTTGGCAACGGCGATGATCTTGGAAATATCCAGATAGGTTTCGGCACTCGAAGTCCCACCCAGCGCGTAGGCTTCATCGGCCCGGCGCACATGCAGGGCATCCGCATCGGGATCGGAATAGACGGCAACCGATACCAAATTGGCGTCGGCTGCGGCGCGGGCAATACGAACAGCGATTTCGCCGCGGTTGGCGATCAAGACCTTTTTCATGCCTGGGATCCTTCGGTGCTTGGGGTGGATTCGGAAAGTTCAAAACGAAGCTGTGAGCCTGGCGGCAACTGTGCCGCGGCGGATAGATCCTCGGCGATGACCGTGGCGATCACCGGGTAGCCGCCGGTGACCGGGTGATCGGCCAGGAACAGCACTGGCAATCCCGAGGGAGGTACCTGCAAGGAGCCGAGCGCGACGCCTTCGCTGGAAAGCTCGCCGGACCGAACGCGTTCAAGCGCGCTGGCGTCCCCTTCCGCGCCCAGCCGCACGCCGATGCGGTTGGACTCGCTGGTGACCAGCCAGCGCTGGTCCAGTAGTTTCGCCAGTCCGGCGGGGCCGAACCAGTCATCGCGCGGGCCAGCCTGGACGCGCAGAACATAGCAGCCCTCGGCATCTGGCCGGGGCAGGGTGCTCGGTTCGCCCTGTCCCACGATTTGCAGGTTCTCCGGCAGCGATACCGGCAGGAAGCTTCCATACATCAGTGGAGCCGGACCCACCCCGGAGAGCGTGTCGGTGGACAGCGAACCCAGAATTCGGGGCAGCTGGATCTTGCCTCGAATCGAAAGGTAGCTGCGCAATCCGTTCCCGGTGGGCTCCAGATCCAGGCGCTCGCCGTCCAGCAAGGCGAAGGGCGCGTCCATGCAAACCTCGCGTTCGGCACGGAGGTCGTCGCCGGCCGCCGGAGTGATGACCAGCCTCGCTTCGGCTCCGCACACCGCAAGGACCTGGTCGCCGTGGGCGAGCAGGCTCATCCGACCGGTCAGGTTTTCGATGCAGGCAGAATCGGCCGTATTTCCAACCAGCCGATTTGCCTGATGCAAGGAGGCGAGATCGGCGGCGCCGCTGGCCGGTACGCCGAGCCCGCCAAAGCCCTGCCGGCCGGTGTCCTGGAGCAGGCTCTGCAAACCCGAATCGAGAATGGCCAATCCGGCACCCGTTGGAGCTTCGGTTTCGGTAGCGGCCGAGGCCGCCGTTTTCACGGTCAGCGCTTGGCGTGAGGCAATAAACTGCACACGGTCCTGCGGGCGGATGAGCGCCGGATTTTCTCGACCCAGATCCCACAGCGCGACATTGGTATGGCCGATCAGTTGCCATCCGCCGGGGGACTGGCGTGGGTAAACGGCCGAGTACTCACCGGCGAGGGCCACGGAACCGGTGGGCACCTGGGTACGGGGGCTCTCGCGGCGGGGAACCTGCAGGTCGGTGTTTTCTCCCAGAAGATAGGCGAAACCGGGCGCGAATCCGCCGAACGCCGCACGCCACTGCTGGCCGGTATGCGCGTTGATAACTCCCTGGGCCCCAAGGCCGGTGAGCTCCCCGACGGTTTCCAGATCCGCACCGTCGTAATAGACCTCGATGGTGACAAGTTTGCCCGTAGTTGCCGCTGCCGTGTTCAATGTCAGCTTGGGCAACAGCTGCCTGGCCTGCCGGGCCTGTTCGACGTTTTCGAATTTCACCATGAGCGTCGCGGCGGCAGCTAGGACGTCGCGTTGCCCAGGCAACGGTTGGGCCTGCAACAGGGCGTCGAGGGAAAGGACGGATTCGAGATCATCCAATTCGACGAGCACATCGTGGCTTCCGGCGGCGTGTACCGCGGTGATGCTCATGCGAAGCTCTTGATCTGCACGCCGGCCGATTCAAGTCCGGCGCGGACCGCGGCCGCCATCGCGACCGATCCTGCGGTATCGCCGTGCACGCAGATCGACTCGGCTGGCATCAGGATAATCGAACCGTCCACCGCCTTGATGGTCCCCTCGGTGGCCAGGCGGATCATGTTTTCGGTGACCAGCACGGAGTCGTGGAGCACGGCGTTCGCCTCGCGGCGCGAGACCAGGGTGCCCTCGGGGGTGTAGTTGCGGTCTGCAAAGGCTTCGGCGACCGGACGCAGCCCGGCGGCCTCGGCCTTGGCCAGTGCCACCGAACCGGGCAAGAGCAGCACCGGAAGATCGTCGCCGAACGCTTTAATGGCGTCGATGACGGCTTGAGCGTGGACCTCATGGTGCACGATGGTGTTGTAGAGGGCGCCGTGCGGCTTGACGTACTTGATGCTGGATCCCGCAGCTCGGGCCAAGCTCTGCAGTGCGCCCAGCTGGTAGAGCACGTCATCGGCGAGTTCGGTAGCGGAGCAGTCGAGGAATCGACGACCGAACCCGGCAAGATCGCGATATCCGACATGTGCACCGATGGTGACGCCCGCGGAGACTGCAGCGCGGCAGGTCTGCGCAATGCCGGTGGGGTCCCCTGCATGGAAGCCGCAAGCTACGTTGGCCGAGGAGACGGATCTGAAAATGGCCGCATCGTCGCCCATAACCCAATTGCCAAAGGATTCGCCTACGTCGGAATTCAGGTCGATGCATGTCATTTGTGATCCCCGTCTCGCTGTGCCGTTTATCTAAGCATGCACCAAAAATAGAGATTGTTCAACAATCTTTTGACTGGATCGTAAATTTGCTGTGCGGGGCGGGGTGCGGCCGAAGTGAAGGCAATCGTTAAAAGAGCGCGGGGTTCCGCAGCCACTGGCTGCTGAACCCCGCGCAATTTTGCCCGCGCTTCGGGCAATCGTGGCTAGCCGCGCTTTTCAACCTTCACGAAGAGGGAAAGCACCACGCCGGCCGTGCCGAGCAACGCACCAACGATGAAGGCAGCGTGGGCGCCGGCAAACAAGGCTTCGGCAAGCTCGGCGCCCTCTTGGAGCTTGGCGTTTGAGAGCGCCGTCAGCACGGTGATGAAGATGGTGGTGCCGATGGCACCGCCGAGCTGCTGGCCGGTGTTGAAGATGGCCGAGCCGTGGCCGTAGAGGCGTGGATTCACCGAGGCCATGGCCGAAGACATCAAGCCGGTCATGAGCAGTGCCAGGCCAATCGAGAAGACGCTGTGACTGAGCATGAACATCCATAGCTCGGTCTCGGTGGTGACCGAAACGTACATCCACTGTCCCAGCGCGAGCATGATGGCACCGGGGATCAGCACCGGGCGTGGTCCGTGCCTGTCGTAGATGCGACCAAAGATGGGCGAAACGATGGCCTGGGCCAGGCCGCCCGGCAGCAGCATCATGCCGATTGCCAGGGAGCTGATGCCCTTGCCGGATTCGAGGATGATCGGAACCATCATGATCGAGCCGAGCAAGGTGCCGAAGGCGATCATGATCATCAGAATCGCGAAGGTGAAGGTTCGCGAGGTGAACGGGGTGAGGTTCAGCAATTCCTTGCCCTCGCGGGTCAAGCGAATCTGGCGCCTGATAAATAGGGCCAGGGAGACCAAGCCGATGGCGAAGGTTGCCACGGTGAGCAGCATGTTTTCGCTGGCCTTGTCGATGGTGGAGATTCCGTAAACCAGCAGACCGAATGCAAGCGCGGAAAGAATCACGGAGATCACGTCAACGGGAAGTTTGCGCGTATTCGAGGGAAGCTTGAGGAAGATGATGCCCAAGGCCAGGATGATCATCGATAGCGGGGCCATCAGGACGAAGATGTAGTGCCATCCCCAAGCATGGACGATCGCGCCGGATACGGTTGGGCCGACTGCCGGTCCGACGGAGATCACGATGGAGTTCAGGCCCATCACCGCGCCGCGCTTGTGCATTGGAATCAGCGTCAAGGTGGTGGTCATCAGCAACGGCAAAACGATCGCGGTACCAATAGCCTGGATGATTCGGGCGGCAAGCAAGACGGCAAAGCTCGGGGCGAAGATGGCGAGCAGCGTGCCGATGAAGAAGCTGGACAGCGCGAAGATGAACAGCGAGCGGGTGCTGAAACGCTGCAGCAGGAAGCCGGTGGTGGGAATGACCACGGACATGGTGAGCAGGAATCCGGTGGTGAGCCATTGGCCGGCCGCCGCCGAAATATTCATGTCGGACATGATTCCGGGCAACGCCACGGTCAGCACGGTCTCATTGAGGATCATCAGGAAGGCGGCAAGTGCCAGTGCGCCGATGATTCCGGTGAGCTGTTTCGTGGTCAGTTCGGGTTTCTCAGGCCGCGGAGGGGCGGACTCGGCCTTGATTTCGGTGCGCTCGGAAGTCACGGATTCCTCTTTCTAGGTGATGTCAACTTTCAAATTCTGTCACAGAGTGACAGAATTTCGTAAGAAGAACTGGCAGACTGTGACAGGAAATAAGTTTTCGCCGTGCGGTCATGGGACGATAAATGCACGCAGAATGACAGGGGGAGCGCAATGGGAATTCGTGACGAACGCAAAGCCGCGACCAAACGGGAGATTCAGGCCGCGACCCTCGACCTTGTCGAAAGCTTGGGGCTAGAGGCCATCACGGTGGCGCGGATCTCCGAACGCGTAGGGATCTCGGACCGCACCTTCTTCCGCTATTTCGATTCCAAGGAATCCGCTATAGTTCCGGGCCAGCGAGAACTGATCAACGCGCTCGTCGCCGCCGAAATGACCCCGGGAAGCTCCGCCGCAGAAATTTTTCACGCACTGCTCGAAGTGTGCCGCGGGCACTTCAGCGTTGAAGTCAGGCACCATGAATTCCGCAGGATCTCAAGGCTCATGCTGCAGGATCCGAAGCTGCTCATGATCGCCACGCGGCGTGAGCAGGAACTGGTCGTAGCGCTGAGCCAATCGTTGATTGACCGCGAGCTGCTGGATTCGATCCAAGCCCTGCTGCTTGCCGAAATGCTGGCGACTACCTGGCGCGTTGCGTGGCAATGTTTCGCCCATGAAGAACGGGCGGGAATTGATTCAAAGCCTGCTGAACTTTTTGAGAAGGCGGTACTGGGTCTGGCGCAAATCGCTTCATTGCCCGCTCCGAGCGCCGAAAAGACGCCATAGCCCGCTTTGAGTTATTGCGCATTAACTTAAATGTGACGAACTGCTCTACCGCCATTCATCCCGGCATTTCGGGGCTAAACGCTGTGCTGCCCGGGGAAATCTGGGCACCCAAAAGTGTGGTGCAGGCCAAAATCAGGTAAGTTTGGAACGTTGAGTTTAGGGCGGTTAGCCCGCTTCCGCACGACGTTCAGGGAGACGCCACACCTATGGCCAAGATTATTTACACCCACACCGACGAAGCCCCGATGCTGGCAACCCACTCGTTCCTGCCGATCGTGGAGGCCTTCGCGTCGACCGCCGGTGTTGAACTTGAGACCCGCGACATTTCGCTGGCAGGACGCATCATCGCCACCTTCCCGGACTACCTCGCCGAGGAACAGCGCATCTCCGATGCCCTGGCAGAGCTTGGCGATTTGGCCAAGACCCCAGAGGCAAACATCATCAAGCTGCCGAACATCTCGGCTTCCATCCCGCAGCTGAAGGTCGCCATCGCCGAGCTCCAGGCAGCCGGCTACGCGCTTCCGGATTACCCGGAAAACCCATCCTCGGATGAGGACACCGACGTCCGCGCACGCTACGACAAGCTCAAGGGCTCGGCAGTGAACCCTGTGCTGCGCGAAGGCAACTCGGACCGCCGTGCGCCGTTGAGCGTGAAGAACTACGCACGCAAGTACCCGCACTCCATGGGTGCCTGGGCAGCCGACTCGAAGACCAATGTCGCCACCATGTCCGCCGATGACTTCGCCTCGAACGAGAAGTCCGTCGTCATCGACAAGGACAAGAGCATCTCCATCCGCTTCGTGGGCGAAGACGGAGAAGTCAAGGTTCTGAAGAAGCCATTCAAGGTCCTCGAAGGCGAAGTCATCGACGGCACCGTCCTGCACGTGGCGGCACTGTCCGAATTCCTGAAGAACGCAGTGGCCCGCGCCAAGGAAGAAGGAGTGCTCTTCTCGGCACACCTGAAAGCCACCATGATGAAGGTTTCGGACCCAATCATCTTCGGACACGTCGTCAAGGCGTACTTCGCCGAACTCTTCGAGACCTACGGCGACGAGCTGGCAGCAGCCGGCCTGAACCCGAACAACGGCCTGGCGGCCATCATCGCCGGACTGGACGAGCTCTCCGACGACGTGCGCGCCGGTGTGGAGAAGCTGATCGCCAAGGGACTTGAAGAGGGCCCAGCGGTTGCCATGGTCGATTCCGACAAGGGCATCACCAACCTGCATGTCCCTTCGGATGTGATCGTTGATGCTTCGATGCCAGCAATGATCCGCCTCGGCGGCAAGATGTGGGGCCCAGATGGCAAGGAAGCCGAGACTTTGGCAGTCCTGCCAGATTCCTCCTACTCGGGCGTCTTCCAGACCGTGATCGAGGATTGCCGTGCAAACGGCGCCTTTGACCCAACCACCATGGGCACCGTGCCAAACGTTGGCCTGATGGCTCAGAAGGCCGAAGAGTACGGCTCCCACGACAAGACCTTCGAACTGGCGGCCAACGGCCACGTCCAGATCCTGGACGAGAACGACGCGGTCCTCATCGAGCACCAGGTCTTCGCCGGTGACATCTGGCGTGCCTGCCAGACCAAGGACGTTGCCATCCGCGACTGGGTCAAGCTTGCCGTGAACCGTGCCCGCGCCTCGGCCACCCCGGCCGTATTCTGGCTGGATGAAAAGCGCGCGCACGACGCGGTGCTGATCACCAAGGTCAACGAGTACCTCAAGGATCTGGATACCGCCGGCCTGACCCTCGAGATCCTGGATCCGATTGCGGCCACCAAGTACACCATCGAACGTATCCGCCGTGGCGAGGACACCATTTCGGTGACCGGCAACGTGCTTCGCGACTACCTGACCGACCTGTTCCCAATTCTGGAACTGGGCACCTCGGCAAAGATGCTCTCGATCGTTCCGCTGCTTGCCGGCGGCGGGCTGTTCGAGACCGGTGCCGGTGGTTCGGCTCCAAAGCACGTCCAGCAGCTGGTGAACGAAAACCACCTGCGTTGGGATTCGCTCGGCGAGTTCCTGGCCCTGGCCGCTTCCTTCGAGCACCTGGCCACCACCAATGACAACGCCCGCGCTCAGGTGCTGGCTGACACCCTTGATGCCGCGACCGGCACCTTCCTGTTGGAAGACAAGTCGCCAAAGCGCAAGGTTGGCCAGCTGGACAACCGTGGCAGCCACTTCTACCTGGCTAAGTTCTGGGCAGAAGAACTGGCCAAGCAGGACAAGGACGCTCAGCTTGCTGAGGCCTTCTCCGCAGTTGCCAAGGCACTGGGCGAGAATGAGGAAGCAATCGTTTCCGAGCTTGCCGAGGTCCAGGGCAAGGCAGTGGATATCGCTGGTTACTACCGTCCGGACGAGGCCAAGACCTCAACCGTAATGCGTCCAAGCGCCACCCTGAACAAGACGCTGGAACTGCTGACCAAGTAGTCCTAGCCGGCCAAAAACCGTGGGCACCAACTCGAAAGAGTTGGTGCCCACGGTTTTAACCTGAAGTATCTGAACTCGTGCATAGAGTTTCCAGGATCAGCCTTCGACCGCGGCAATCGAGATGGTCACTTCGCTGGCGCGCAGCTGCTGAAGCTGGAATGAGACGGCCTCGGCGTAGTCAGGAAGCTCGATCTCTGCGTACCTGACCGGGCTCTCTGGCGAGCAAAGAATCTCCAGCTGGCCTCGATTGTTCTCGGTGCCGCCAGCCCAGGGGATGTGTGTTGCTTGGTCCTGACCGTTGCACCGGACCGCAATCGAATAGCGACCGCCGGCGATAGCGCGGCCGATGGAAATTTCTTGATTATTGTTCTGAACAACCGTAGATAATACGGCGATCTCATGGCCCTGCAAGGACGGCGGGGCATCGTCGTTCGATCCAGCTGGCCGTATGTCACCTGTGGCATCGCAAGCAGCCAGCTGCGTCGCCACGGCAAATGCCGCAGCCACGACTGCGAGAGGTCTTAGCTTCAATTTCATTCCTCGCTGAGTTGGTTTCGGAGCAAGCCCACGAGGGGCCGCTTATTAGCCTAGCCACTAAAAGTAAAACTACGGTAGAGAGCTCCGACGGTGTCCGACCGATTGAGCGGCGAACATACGTTGTCCAAGAAAGTAATGGTCTGTGCCTCCGAGCGCACGGGTTGATTGCCCGCTGGCACATGGCGAGTGAACGCTTCCTCCAAGGTGTTGGCCGACGCTGTGGCACACCACGCGTGTTGTTTCGCGTGGCTCCAACTGCCAGACTCTACCTATGCAAGAAGTCTGGGAACTAGTACATGCCGAACGCAAGGCACTGATCGATGACCTGTCCGTCCTGAGCCCGGAGCAGTGGGAGCGTCCATCGATGTGCTCGGGGTGGACGGTTCACGACGTCGCCGCTCATCTCGTGAACAACGCGCGCACCACCACCCCTGGGCTGCTGCTCGCCATGCTCCGGGCGCGCTTTGATTTCGACCGGCAAAACTCAAATGGAGTCGCCGCCGAAAAGGGCGCGACTCCGCAACTGACCTTGCAGCGGCTGCGCGAAGTAGCTGTGCGCAAGAGCGGGCCGCCGGCTCCGCTCGCCAGCCGACTCGTCGAAGAAGTCGCCCATGGCGAAGATATCCGCAGGCCCTTGGGGATCACCCGCAGCTATCCGGCGCAGGCCGTCACCGCGGCTATTCGCTACCAGACCCGGACGAGCCAGTCCTTTGGCGGCGCGAAGGAACTGGCCCAACGCGTCAGCCTCGTGGCCGAAGATGCGGGTGTCATCTTTGGCACCGGACCCGAAGTCCGCGGCCCGGCGCTAGAGCTGCTGATGATCGCCACCGCCCGCGAGGCGCGCGAGGGCAGCCTCTCCGGACCCGGCATCGAGTTGCTTTAGTCGGGCAATGGCTTCGGCGAGCTACAGCCCGCGCCCGGCCTCCCAGAGGTTATCCGCCGTACCTGCCAGCAAGGCATTCAGCGAGACCGCCTGGGCATCAGTGAACGAGGCAATGTAATCCACGATCGCTCGGGCCTGGCCCAAACGCTGCACCTCATCCGGTCCGGCCTGCAAGAAAAGCTCGGGGGAGTGCGCGCGCAATTGACGGTATTCGTCGGTAGCGGCTTCCACCGAATCAAGCAGCCGGCGCGGGGCACGCGCCGCATCCTCCGCGTCGTTGAGCCAACTATGGAAGCCCTCGGCCAAGGACCTGACGATGCGCGTCTGGCCACGCTGGTACACGGCCAAATCCGAGCGGTCCAGCACAAAGCGCGAGTGCACGAACTTCAGCACGCCCACATCGTGCCAGGCCTCCTTGGTGAGGCGGACGTGTCCGCTGCGGATCGTCGGATTGCGTTCCACCGTGACGGATTCCTGCAGCCGGTCGATCCAGCGCCGGGTGAAAGCGGTGACCGCCCGATCCGCCTCCAGGCCACCGTCATAAGGAACCGCCAGCAGCCCCTCGACCAGGTCATGGCCCACGCGTTGCACCGAGGCGCGGAAGGCCTCCGCGTCGGCGATCCACGGGTCCTTTGCAAAGGCGCGCCGCCAGGTGGATTCCAAGGCGTGGCCCGGCTTGCGCAGGTCGAGATCGGCCTGGCGCATGGCAGCTAGCTGCGCCGTTTGATCGAGCCAGGCACGGAACTCGGCCGAAACGGTGGTGTACTGCAAGATCCCTGCACGGTAGAAATCGTCGAGGTCGTGGACCGCGTAGGCGATATCGTCGGCGATATCCATCACGGAGCTTTCCAGGGTCTGCTGGAATTTGCCGATGGCGGGGAACACCGAGAGCACATCGCGCATTTCGGCGGCCTCGATGTCGTAGGCGGAGTACTTCAAGGCTCCCGCCGCCGGGTCGGTCCCCACCCCGCGGGGCAGCATTTCCGGGGCGAGCGGAGCCATAGTGCGCCATTCGTTGCGAGTCCACGGGTATTTCAGCACCGCGCCGCGTACGGCACGGGTCAGATTCATCCCGCGTGGTGTGGCATCGCAGCTATCCAGCGCGGTGAGGATGCGGAAGGTCTGCGCGTTGCCTTCGAAGCCGTCGGGCAACCCCAAGGTATTGCGGGCAACACGATCCAATTCCTGCTCACCCAAATGCCCGAATGGCGGGTGGCCCAAATCGTGGGCCGCGGCCGCCGCCTGCACGACCACGGGGTCGCAGCCGCCGAGCTCGGCGACGAGTTTTCGGGTTGGCTCATCTGCGGTGCGCAAGCGGATCGCGATGGTGCGGGCCACCGCGGAGACCTTCAAGGAGTGCGTCAACCGGTTGTGCACGGTGGTGCCCGAACCCGCCTGCGGAATCACCTGGGTCACCGCCGAGAGGCGCGAGAAGTACGGGGAGAATCGAATGCGCTCGATATCGATGCGGAACTCGTCCTCACCTGTACGGTTAGCCTCGTCGATCGCGCGTTCCCGGCCGCCGGTGTCATGGGTTTTCTGCCTGATATCCATCGTAGGAACCAGCCTAGGTGATCGGACCCCGGGGAGCAGGCAAGCTAGGAAAATTTGGTGATGCTAATTTTGCTTCTCCGCATGGCGGACCACATGCAGTGGCTCGACTCCCGCGGCGATGCGTTGGATCTGTTCAACGGCCAGATTCATGGACAGATCGATGAACATCCACGTGTTTCCGGCAATATGCGGGGTGATCAGGCAATTCGGGGCCGCCCACAAGGTGTGGGATTCGGGCAATGGTTCCGGATCGGTGACATCCAATGCCGCGCGCAGCCGCTCGGACTGCAATTCGGCAAGCAGCGCGTCGGTATCGACCACTGGACCACGTCCCACATTTACCAGCAGGGACTGGTCCGGCATATGGGCCAAGAACTCGGCATCGACGAGTCCGCGTGTCGACGGGGCATCGGGCAGAGCCACGATCACGACCTGTACTTGGGGCAATAGCGCTGGCAGCTCATCGATCCCATGGACCGGTGTGCCATCGGGCAGTTGCCGAGCACGGCTGGCTACCGCGATCACTTCCTTGGGCTTGAAGGGCAGCAGACGGTCGCGGATTTCCTGTCCGACGCCGCCGAATCCCAAGAGCAAGACGGTGGCTCCGTGGAGCGTGCCACCCCAGAGCGGATTCCAATCCCGCTTGAGCTGTTGAGCCCCGGCCTCCGGAAGCTCACGCAGCGAAGCCAGAACCAGAGCCAGCGTGTGCTCGGCGGTGGCGTCTTCCACCGCCCCGCGGGAATTGCTCAAGCTGACGTCGGGGTTCAGGTGTTCCAGGACCCATTCATAGCCAAGGGAGAGCAGGTGCACGTGGCGCAACCCTGGAATCTGCGCGACCCGTGCACGCCGTTCGACCAGCAGCGGACGCTCGGTGATCAGCACCTCTGCTTCCGGCGCTTCTTCGTTCGAGTCGTTGAGGTGCCAGTAGATCGGAGTGATGCCAGGTAAATCCAGTTTCATTGCCAGCCGGCCATTGGGCACGAGCACACGTAAAGTCAAAGGGTTCCCTCCAGAGCTGGCTACACCGGTGACGTAAGTTTTTGGTGCGAGCCTCGGAGCTTATTCTGCGCATCTTTGCCACACCGTGCAAGTGCCTTGTCCTTGTGTGAAGCGCGCGCTGAGTAGGCGAGTCAGGCGCTTCATGAAACCCTTCTGATTGTCAAGATGTTAGAGTTTAGGCATGCCGCAGCCGGAAGAATACGTGAATACCTCCAACAAGTCCCAGGCGAATACCAGCTCGTCGATCTTCATGTATTTGGGATGCACGGTGATGGTTCTTGGCCTCGCCAGCCTCATCCTAGGTGGTGGAATCAGCGGTGGATTGCTGCTGCTCTCCGGTGCCGTGCTCTACGTGGGAACCACCATCACCGAGGCAATCCGCACCAAATAGCCTCGCCGGCCGCGTTGGCACCTCGGTGCCAAGGTGTTGCCGCAGATCCGGATGTGCCATCCTGGCCTTGCAGTTCCGATGGGTGCCGCAGGTAGCTCTGCGATCTTTATCTTGTGATATTTCCTGCGGGATCTTCCATAGCCTGTGCGAGTATCGATTCGACGATTCTCAAATCTTCAGCAGGCTTTCGAACGATCTTGCCGCGCTTGTTGCTGAAGTCCTTGAAATCAATGATGACAAGCTTCAAGTCGTGCTCCGGAATGAGTTCTGCTTTGCGGGCATCGTAGATTCTGCGCTGTTCGCCGCGTCGTCGTCCGCTCGCCGTGATTTTGTCGTCGAAGAACGGCACCGATTCGGTGTGCTGCCTTTCGTGATATTCCACGACTACTCCTAGTTCAGCCCAATAACCGTCCACCGGTAGCGGCTTAACTTTTCCATTCTTGGCTGACGGATCGCCGACGAGCCAGGGGAACGTTTGCTGGCCTGTCCGCTTTGCCTCCAGCACCTGATCGCAGAGCTCGAGCACGTAGTGCTCGTCGCTGTCAGCGCGTTTGCTGAGCGTGGGTGCGGGCAGATGTTTCGGCGGCGCCGGCACACGGTGCCTGCTGCACCACCCCAGCTCCCAGCCGAGTGAATCGTCGAAGTAGTCGGCGTAGGCAACGGGGAGATCAGTCAGGCTATGAACTTGGGACAAAAGCATCGCGTACCAGTTGGTGTATTGCTGGTTTCCGCTCTCTTGGCGCATACCGCGCTGGAGCGACGGCATCGCCTCAAGAATTGCTTCCGCAACGCTCACATGGCTGACGTCTTCGGGAAATTGGATGTCATTGTTGAAGACGTTCTGGCCAGCGGTGGAGTAGAGGCAACGCTCTTCCGCGTTATAGGGGTCGCCGAACTCATCCTCGAAATTCCATTCCGTGACGTTGAAAATAACAATCCGCCAGGCCGTACCTGAGGCATTCATTCCGGGCAAAACACGCAGACCGTAATAGCCCAAGCGGTGCAGCAGTCCAACGGCTTCAAGTATTCGCAGAGGCAGCTGAGAGTCCAATTAATATCCTTCGATAGTGGTCTGACTCAATGCTGACATGTCCGACCGACAGTTAGGATCAACGTAGTTTGCGCAAGGTCGCATCGGCTCGATTACTTGAGAACCCGGAGAATCAGCCTAGGCGGCGGAACCGCACGAAGTAGCATCGTTGACCGTTTTGCGCATCGTGGACAGGGAGCTGGCCCCTCAGCCTTCGGTGTCGGTGGCTTCCAGCTCGGCCAGGAACTTGGCAAGCCGCGCGCTCCGGGTCTTCTCGGTCCGGGCAATCATCAGCTGGTGCAGGATGTGATAGCGCGGCTGTGACTTCAACGCGGCGAAATTCTTGGCAGCAAGCGGGGCGCGGTCCAGCGCATCTTGGAGATCTTGCGGCACCTGGGCGGTGGCTTGGCCTTGGTACGCGCGTTCCCACCGTCCATCGTCCTTCGCCTTTTGGATCTCCGCATACCCTCGCGGGCGCATGCGGCCTTGGTCGATCAGCTCCTGGGCATATCCAGTATTCTTCTCCGACCAGACAGAGGCCTTGCGCCGAGGGGTGTAGCGCTGGAGGAAGGTCGTCTCATCGCGCTTGCGACGAATGGCATCAATCCATCCGCTGCATAGCGCCTCGGGCAGGGCTTGGGTGACCGTCAGCGTTGTCGGAGTAGTTGTACCTTTTTTGGCAACTACCAGCCAAATCCCATCACTGGTTTCTTCGTGCTCGTCGAGCCATGCGCGCCAAGCGGCAACGTCGGGAAGAATCAAAGCATCGTCAGGATCCATGGCACCTATCCTGCCCCTAGTTGCTGATTGCCGCTAGGGATGCATCCGGCGCCAGGACGATTGCTCTGGACCGGTCCCTGCAATGGTGATTGTTTCCGTCCAGTGGTGGCCGGCACGCGGGTCAGAGATTGGCCCTATTTCCCGGCTCTGGAACGGCGAGACCCATCAGCCTCCGGCTGGTGCCGGGGCTGATGGGTCTTCGGCCTTCATGCAAGAACTTCGCTAGGGCCTTCCGCAGCCGGCGGCTGAGACCCAGCGTGCAAGATGAAGCCGATCCGTGAATTGGCCGTCGCCAGCTCAGACGCGTGCGGCAACCAGCTCCTCGCGCAGGATGCCGGCTCCCGCGCTGAGCGCGCTCAGCTTGGCCAGCGAGACGTCGCGGGGGAACGGTGCCATGCCGCAGTTCGTGCTGGGCACCAGCTTGTCCGCGTCGACGAATTCAAGTGCATTGCGCAGCGTCTGCGCGACCTCTTCGGGGGTTTCCACCGTTTCACTGGCCACATCGATGGCGCCGAGCATGACCTTTTTGCCGCGCACCAGCTCAACGACCTCGAGCGGGACATTGGAGTGGTGGGACTCCAGGGAGATGGTGTTGATGGAGGAGGCCTGCAGCAGTGGGAAAGACTTCTCGTAGTGGCGCCACTGGGCGCCGAGAGTTGCCTTCCAATCGTTGTTCGCCTTGATCCCGTAGCCGAAGCAGATGTGCGCCACGGTCTCAGCTTTCAGCCCCTGGCAGGCGCGCTCCAGCGCGGCGACGCCCCAGTCCGCGACCTCGTCGAAGAACACGTTGAACGCCGGTTCGTCGAATTGGATGATGTCCACCCCGGCTGCTTCGAGTTCTCTGGCCTCCTGGTTGAGGATGGCCGCGAACTCCCAGGCCAGTTTCTCGCGGCTTCGGTAGTGCGCGTCATACAGCGTGTCGACCATGGTCATCGGGCCGGGAAGGGTCCACTTGATCTGGCGGTCGGTGCACGAGCGCAGGAACTTCGCGTCCTCAACGAACACCGGCTTCTCACGCCGCACCGCACCGACCACGGTCGGCACGCTCGCGTCGTAGCGGTTGCGGATGCGCACCGTTTCGCGCTTTTCAAAATCGACCCCGGTCAGGTGCTCGATGAAGGTGGTGACGAAGTGCTGGCGGGTCTGCTCGCCGTCGCTGATGATGTCGATGCCGCGCCGGGTTTGCTCCAGCACCGCTGCGCGCATGGCGTCCTGCTTGCCTTCGCGCAGCTGCGCGCCTTCCAGCTTCCAATCAGACCAGAGGGTTTCGGGCTTCGCCAGCCAGGAAGGCTTGGGCAGGCTGCCGACAATGGAGGTGGGAAGTAGCTTTGATGTCATCGTGTGTCTTTCGGTTCTCAGGCGACGGGAGCGGGGCAAGTGGCGGCCCACTGGTCCAGCAATTCGCGGTTCGGGGTGATGAAGTGCTCCGCGGTGTACTTGCCCTGCACTGCGCCGAGCCGGGTGCGCTCTTCGCGGTCGTAGGAGATCCTGGTCGGGGCGAAATCCTGTGCCCCCAAGCTTGGGCGATAGACGGCCGGTGCAGCGGAGCTTGCGTTGTAAATCTCGGGGCGGTAGATCTTCTGGAAGGTCTCCATGGTGGCGATGGTGCTGATCAGCTGCAGATTGGTGTAATCGTTGAGCAAGTCGCCACGGAAGTAGAACGCCAGCGGAGCGACGGCGCCCGGTGGCATGAAATAGCGCACGCGCAGCCCCATCTTGCCGAAGTACGCATCGGTCAGGGAGTTCTCATCCTGCTGGTATTCCAAGCCGAGGACCGGGTGGCTGTTGCCCGTGCGGTAGTAGGTTTTGGAAGTGGAGACGCTGATGCAGACCACGGGTAGTTGCGCAAAGCGCTGACGATAAGCCTGCGAATCCAGGAAGTGCTGGAAGAGCTGGCCATGAAGTTCGCCAAAATCTTCAGGCAATTTAGGGGCACCGGAGCCGTTGCCGGCCGCCGGAAGCACCACGCTGAAGTCGTAATCGCGCACATAGGAAGAGAAATTATTGCCCACCATGCCGTGGCTGCGGGTGCTGGTGGCTCGGTCCACGATGGTGGTGTCTAAGACTTCAAGCAGCGGGAACTGCTCCGCTGCGTTCGCCGAGTCGAAGTGCACATTGGCGGAGATGATCTCCAGCTCGAGTTCATAACGATCGCCCTGAGGATTGTCCCAGTGAGCCAGGGAATTAAAGCGGCGGTTGATCATCGTCAGAGCGTTGCGCAGGTTCTCCTGGCGGTTTTCCCCGCGGGCCAGGTTGGCGAAGTTTGTCGTGACTCGTGAGCTCGCACAGGGGGTGTAGTCTTCGTCGAATTTGGTGGTGCTGATGCTGAAGGTGAACGCGTCTGCCATGGTGGCCTATCTGGTGCTCAGTGGCCTGGGCCGGCCGAAAGTAAGTCGATGCGTCCATCATGCAGTGAGATCGAGGATATCAGGTAACTCGATATAACTATGGATTCGTATAGACTCGCACTATGGTTCAGGGGACGAGTGGTTTGACACTGCAGCAGTTGCGCTATTTCATTGCGGTCGCCAGCGAGGGGTCGATCTCCGCGGCGGCTGATCTGATCTACGTCGCACAGCCGAGCATGTCGGCGGCGATGAAGGAGCTCGAAGCCCGCGTGGGACGCACCTTGCTGGTCCGCTCGGCCAGGGGAGTGACGCTCACCGCCGAGGGAGCAGAATTCCTCGGCTACGCCCGGCAGGTTCTGGAGCAGGTGGAGCTGCTTGAGCATCGCTACCTCGGGCGTCCCTCGGTCCGTCGCCTGCTCGGCGTCTCCACGCAGCACTATTCCTTCTCGGTGGATGCGTTTGTCAGGATGGTTCAGGCCAGCGGGGCCGAGGAATATCAATTCTCGCTGCGCGAGACCCGCACCGAACAGATCATCGAGGACGTGCGCACCCTGCGCAGCGACATCGGCATCCTCTATCGCAACGACTTCAACCGGAAGGTCATCGACAAGCTGCTGCGCGAGTCCCGGCTCGTCTTCCACCCGCTGTTCCTCGCCGATCCGCACATCTTCATTTCGCGCAGCAACCCGCTGGCCTCCCGGGCGCGGGTGACGCTCGAGGACCTCGAAGACCTGCCGCGCTTGACCTTCGACCAGGGTGCGAACAACTCGTTCTACTTCGCCGAGGAAGTGCTCTCCACCAGCTCCAGCAAGCGCGAAATCCAGGTTTCGGACCGCGCGACGATTTTCAACCTGATGATCGGCCTGGGCGGGTACACCATCTCCACGGGCATCATCAGCGACGAGCTGGACCCGTCCATCGTCGCCATCCCGCTGGATGTCGATGAGCGCATCGAGATCGGCTGGATCGACCATGCAGCGATTCCGCTGACCGAGCAAGCGCGGCGCTATCTGGACGAGGTGCGCTCGGTCGTCTCAAGCTTCGGAGTTGAGCTCCTGGACTGAATCCCCGGCCCCCAAGACGTAACACCGTGTCATTTGGCGGACCGCCGGCGACATAATAGTTGCGCAAAACCCTGGCTCTTCAAGGATTCTGGCGGTTGCCGCGCGTCACAAAGGGACTGCGGGCCGGGCCCCATTACGGGACTGGCGCGGGATGTGAAGCCAGGTGCCCCTGTATGAAGCGCGGGTGTGGGCGTCGTTTGCGCCGCCGGATGCCGATGTCCAACCATGGAAGAACAACAACCCATCAAGAGCGACCGAGAGATCTGGCTCGTAGACGTCGCAGCAACCATCGGGAAACCGAAAGGTGCTACTGCCAGGAACGATGGAGCAGTTCCGAACGTGCCATAAGGCGCCATGCTTCGTACCGTTGTGGCCTCAGGTCGGCCGAGGGGCGGTATGTCGCCGGGTGTTCGGTGCACTCTCTCGTGGATCAGAAACGAGAAGGAGCTATGAGCCAACGCCAAGGAACCGACGCGGTCCATGCAGGGTATCGTCCGAGCGGAGATTTCCGCCCGATGCTGCCGCCACTGCACAATTGCGCAGCGTACCAGTTCGAATCGCACGCAGAAGCGATCGAAAAATTCGCGTTGCGCCAGGCCGGCTTCACCTATTCACGCACCGGCAACCCCACCGTGGCCATCCTGGAGCAGCGCGTGGCCGCTTTGGAAGGCGGAGCCCAAGCGGTGGCCACCGCCACCGGGCAGTCCGCGGTCGCTCTTTCCCTGCTGGCCTTGACCCAGGGACCCAAGCACCTTGTGGTTTCCTCCTCGCTGTACGGCGGCACCGTGGACCTGTTTACCGACACCTTTGCCGACTTCGGCATCCGGATCAGCTTTGTCGACCAGGCCGACCCCGCAGCTTGGGCCGGGGCCATCGAGGAAGACACCCGGGCGTTCTTCCTGGAGTCCGTCTCCAACCCGCTGTGCACCGTGGCGGACCTGCCCGCCATCTCGGCGATCGCCCACGAGCACAACATTCCTGTGGTCGTCGATAATACGCTGGCCACCCCGCTGAATATTCGCCCGCTGGATTTTGGCGCCGACATTGTGGTGCACTCGGCCACCAAGGGACTAGCCGGACACGGCTCGGTGCTCGGCGGCGTGGTCGTGGACTCGGGGAAGTTCGATTTCTCGGATTCCACCCGCTGGCCGCAAATCGCCGCCCCGCGAGTGCGGCTGAACAATGCCTCGCTGCTTGAACGCCACGGATCGGCCGCCTACGCCATGCTGGTCCGCTCCAAATTCCTGCACGACCTGGGGCCGGCCTTGGCCCCGGCCAGCGCCCAAGGCATTCTGACCGGCATCGAAACCTTGCCGGTACGTGCCGCACACGTGCAGCGCAGCGTGAGCACCCTGATCCAGGAACTTGCAGATCACCCGGGCATTGCGGCCATCCACCACCCTTCGCTGCCGGCCCACCCGAGCCACGAGCTGGCCAAAAAGCTCACGCCCAAGGGCACCGGTTGCGTGCTGGCCATCGAACTGGCCCACCCCTCGCTGGTGTCCCCGGTGATCGACGGGCTGCAGCTGATTTCCCTGGCCGCAAATGTGGGCGATACCCGCACCATGGTCGCCCACCCGGCCACCATGACGCACTGCCGGCTCTCCGCGGAGCAACTTCTCGCCGCGGGCCTGAACACCTCCACCCTGCGCATTTCGGTGGGGCTTGAAGACCCCGCCGATCTGCTCGCCGACCTCACCCAAGCGCTGGACGGCGCACTAAACCGGGCCCTGGCCCCGCAAACCCAAGGAGCATCATGAGCGGCTTCAACACCCTCGCCGTGCACGCCGGCCAGCATAAAGACCCGCACACCGGAGCCGTGGTCCCACCGATCTACCAGACCAGCACGTTCATCCAGGACGGAATCAACGTCTTGCGCTCCGGGCACGAATACTCCCGCGGCTCGAACCCCACCCGCGATGGCTTCGAAGCGCAGCTCACCGCCCTGGAAGGCGGAGCCGCGGGGTTCGCCTTCGCCTCGGGCATCGCCGCCGAAGACGCACTGCTGCGTGCGGTCCTCGAACCCGGCGATCACATCGTCCTTGGCGCCGACGGCTACGGCGGCACCAACCGGCTGATCTCCAAATTGCACAGCAAATGGGGCATCACCTCTTCCGCGGTGGATATCACCAACCTGGACTCGGTGCGCGCAGCGGTGCGCCCGAACACCGCGCTGCTTTGGGTGGAGACTCCCTCCAACCCGCTGCTGGGCATCGCCGATCTTGCCGGCTGGGCGGACATCGCCCGCGAGCACGGCGCCCTGCTGGTAGTGGACAACACCTTCGCCACTCCCTACCTGCAGCGGCCTTTGGACTTCGGGGCCCACGCGGTGGTCCACTCCACCACCAAGTACATCGGGGGACACTCGGATGTGCTCGGCGGCGCGGTGATCGTCGCCGATCACCTCTTCCGTGGCCAGGCGCTGGCCGAAGCCGTCGGCTTCCAGCAATTCGCCGGCGGCGCGGTGGCCGGCCCGCAGGATTCCTACCTGGCCGCACGCGGCCTGAAGACCTTGGGATTGCGCATGGAACGCCACTGCGCCTCCGCAGCTAAGCTGGCACGCTGGCTTGATAGCCAGCCTGAGGTGACGCGGGTCTATTACCCCGGGTTGGAATCCCATCCCGGCCATGAGCTTGCGGCGCGTCAGCAGCGGGGTTTTGGCGGCATCGTCTCGTTGCAGCTCACCGACGAACCCGCCGCGCGCGCATTCGCCGAATCCATGGAGTACTTCCAGCTCTCGGTCTCCCTGGGCGGGGTGGAATCCCTGGTCTGCTACCCGCGCGAAATGACCCATGCCTCGCTGATCGGCACCGAGCTGGAAATCCCGGCCAACCTGGTCCGCCTTTCGGTGGGCATCGAGGAACCCGAGGACCTCATCGCGGATCTTTCCCGCGGGTTGGCCGCCGCGCGTAACGCCGCCGGCCCGGCACGCAACACTTGTCCACAGCCGGCGAGAGAACCCGCACTGCAGCTTTAACCACCGCGCACACTGGGGCCATGGACAACTCCCGCAGCACCGCAGAGGCCCTGGGCCAGCTGGCCCGGGGCCTGGCGCTGATGACCGCCGCGACGCAGGCCATCGCCGCCGAGACGCCCGCCCCGGGGCACGCCGCCTACTTCGCCTGGCTCACCGAGCGGGCCGCCGCGGCCGTGGCCCACGCGCAGATCCATGCGGCCGACGCGCTGCGCCGCAGCGGAGCGCACAAGCTGGACCAGCAGTCCCTCCAGAAGATTTCCGACGCCGGCTCGCAGACGGCACCCGAAGAGCTCGACGCACTGCACGGGCAGACCACCACCGGCCGGACGCAGTTCAAGGCGACCGCGGAGTTGCTGCACGGCTGGCTGGGCGTGCCCGCAACCACCGCGCGGGAACGCCTGGTGCAGGCCGATTGCCTGATCGCCGGGGTCGACGAAGCCGGGCAACGCCTCGACCCCTGGCTGCCGCAATTGGCAGAGCAGTTCGCCGATCCCGCCGCAGATCCGCGCCTGGTCGTGGGGACGGCGAAGAAGATCCACGCGGCCCGCAACGATCTGGGCCAAGGAGCCGAGGGCGAGGCCGCCAAAGCGCGGCTGCAGGCCGAAGCGGTGAGCTTTATCAAGAACGAACCGGAAACCGCGCGCAAGCATGTGGCGGATCTGGTCGCGCAGGTGAAGGCCGGGAAGCGGCCGATGAAGGCGCTGCTGGCGGAAATCGGCTTTTTCAAGCTCGGGGTGCGCAACGGGCTGGTGGAGTACTTGCTGCGCGTGCTGCCTGCGCAGGCGGCGCAGATCGAAGCGTTCCAGCAGGCGCTGAACAATCCGAAGACGATCGCGGGCAACCGGGAGGCGTTGAAGGATTTGGATGCCGAGCTGACCGGGGAGCCAGGCAGCGCGTGGGACGACTCGGATTCGATGCCCGGCTGGGCCAAAGGCGACGCGGATGCCGAGAACGTCGAAAACCGCCCAGCGCATGCCGAGCCCGGCAACGACGCCACCGAGCCCGCGGAAAACGACGAGCCAGGCAACGCCGTGGAGCGCGGCAGCGCAGCCCAGGATGAAGAACCGGCGGCTCCGGCGGCGGAAGCCGAAAGCCGCCCAGCGGATCTGCCCGGCGGCTGTCCTGCAGCGCCGGCGCTCCCGGGCACCGATGCGCCGCGGTTCTCGACCCCGGTGGCGCAGAGCCGCGATGCCGAGGACCTTCCCGATTCCGCGGTTGACCCGCCAGATCTTGCCCGTGCCGGCCCTGAGGCGCAGGCGCCGTGGGAAGAGCTGCGGCCCGAACGCCGGTATCTGATCGGCTTCATGGCGCTGCTGATGGCCGACCGCACCGGTTCGGGTGGTTCGAAGGGGAAGCGGCCGGGACTGGTCGCCCCGCAGGTGAGCATCATCTTGGACTACGAGAAGATGCGCGAGCGCGGCAAGGATTTCGCCGTAACCTCCTCGGGCATCGAGTTGTCGGCAGGCGAAACCCGGGCGGCGTTATGCAACGCGGGAGTGTACCCGTTGGTGCTCAACGGCAAGAGCCTGCCATTGGACTTGGGACGCACCCAGCGGTTGTTTTCCAAGGCTCAGGGCCGGGCGATACGCGCCGCCTATCGGGGGTGCGCCTATCCTGGATGCAGCATGCCCGCCGAGCGGTGCGAGCTGGATCATCTGGACGCCTGGGAGAAGGGCGGAGCCACGGATGTGGAATCCTCGGAGTTGGGCTGCTCGGTGCACCATATCGAGCGGCACTGCGGATTGTTCCACGCGGTGAAGATCAAGGGGTGCCGGCCAATGGTGCTGCTCTCCAAGGAGCTGGATCCACAACAGCGCCTGCGGGTCAATACGTTTTTCATGACGCCTTCGGAGGCCTTGGAAGCCGAGGAGCTGGCGCAGCGGATGACGCGGTTGTGGCGCGCGGGGCAGCTGGACGTGGAAATCGTCGATCCCTGACCGCCTGCGCTTGATCGAATTGCCGTCACAATTGGCGCAACGATGATCGATTTGCCAAGATTATCCCATGTCTTCTGATCTTCCTGTTCACTCCGCGCCCGAAAAGGCCGGCGAGGAACACAGCGCCAAAGTTGCGGTCACCCTCTTCCCGCTGCTGGTGCTGGCCGGCGGCGCGCTCGCACTGCTCACCCCCGAAACCTTCTCCGGCTTCTCCAAGCTGATCAATCCGCTGCTGATGGTCATCATGTTCGGCATGGGGCTCACGCTCACCTTGCCCGATTTTGCCCTCGTGGTGCGCAGGCCACTGCCGGTGCTCCTCGGAGTCATCGCCCAATTCGTCATCATGCCGCTGCTGGGCCTGGGCATCGCCATGGCGTTGGCGCTGCCGCCGGCGCTGGCCGCCGGCGTCATCCTGGTCGGTTGCGCCCCGGGCGGCACCGCCTCGAATGTGGTCACCTACCTGGCCAAGGGCGACGTGGCCCTCTCGGTGACGATGACCTCGGTCTCGACGCTGCTCGCGCCGGTCTTCACCCCGCTGCTGGCCCTGTGGCTCGCCGGGCAATACCTGCCGGTGGCCGCGGGAACCATGGCGCTGTCCATTGTGCAGATCGTGCTCATTCCGGTGGTCCTGGGCCTCGTCTTGCGCACGATCCTGCCGCGCCTGGTCAACATGGTGCTGCCGGCCCTGCCGTGGGTTTCGGTCATCGCGATCACCTTCGTGGTGGTCATCGTGGTGGCTGGCAGCTCGGCGGCCATCTTCAGCGCGGGCCTGCTGATCCTGCTCGCGGTGATCCTGCACAACGCCGGGGGCATCGCCCTGGGCTATGGCACCGCGAAGCTGTTCAAGCAGCCGATCGCGAGCCGCCGCACCATGGCCGTGGAGATCGGCATGCAGAACTCCGGCCTCGCCTCGGGGCTGGCCAAGGACTTCTTCACCCCCGAGGCGGCGCTTCCCGGCGCGGTCTTCTCCGTCTGGCACAACCTCTCCGGCGCGCTCATTGCCGCCTACTGGCGGCGCAGCAGCGCCAAAAATGACCAGCTGGCCACCGCGGAACAGCCCCTCAACTAGCCGCACGGCTGCACCACGCAAAAAGCGCCGGCCTCACGTTGAAATTCAGCGTGGGGCCGGCGCTTTTGTGCCGCAGAGCTTTGACGCGACCGGAGCTCAGCGCGTCACCAGATCGTTCGGGTAGACGACCCCTACAGACTCGCGGATCGTATCGAAGAGCTCCATGGTTTTCACCGAGTGCTCCCAGGGCATCGTGGGCGACTGGGTGAGCCCCTGCTGGATGCAGCGGGTCGCCTCGCGGAATTCGTATCCGTAGTTCTCGCCTACCGCCTCGAACTCTTCTACGCGGGGCGGGCCATCGGTGGGGTGGATGAATAATTTGCTCGCGTTGTTCAGCGGCGCGTTCGTGGCCAGCCATCCGCCGGTGCCGGTGACTCGCGCCTGCTGCGGGGCGCCCCCGTTGAGCGTCAGCAGCAACTGGGCATGCTTGCCACCGGCGTATGAGAGGTTCATCGCGGTCTGCGTATCCACGCCGTCCTGATTGAGCTGAGCTACCGCGTGCACCGACTCGGGGAAGCCGAGCGCGCCGATGGCCCAGGTCAGCGGGTACACGCCCAGATCCAGCAGGGCCCCGCCGCCGGCCTTCGGGTCGAAGAGGCGCGAGGCCGGATCATAGGCGGCGTGGAACCCCAGATCCGCCTGCACCCAGGTGACCTCGCCCAGTTCCCCCGATGCGAGGATCGCCAGGGCCCGGGCGAATGCCGGAGTGAAGCGTGCCCAGAGCGCTTCCATCAGGAACAGCGAACGTTCGGCCGCGAATTCCACCAGCGTGCGCGCCTCGGATGCGTTGATGGTCAGCGACTTCTCGCAGACCACATGCTTGCCGGCCGCCAGCGCAGCCATGGCGATCTCATAATGCTGCCCATGCGGGGTCGCGATGTAGACGACCTCCACCTGCTCGTCCGCGAACAGCTCCTGGTAGGACCCGTAGGCCCGATCGATGCCGTGCTCGTCGGCGAATTCCCGCGCCTTGGCCGTATTCCGCGAGGACACCGCGCAGACTTTCGCGTCGGCCAGCGCCTGCAGGTCTCCGATCACCTTGGAGACGATCCGCCCGGTGGACACCACACCCCAGTTCAGCGTCCGCCCGGTAGCTTCGGCGGCCGGCGGAGCCGCGGGCTGTGCGGTGGGCGGCGTGCGGATATGCGAGGTCATCGGCGGTGTCCTTGTACTGGGAGTCGAGAAGCGGCGGGGCGGTCAGGAACCGTTGGCGGCCAGGTGCTTGGCGGCGAGCACCAGATAGTGCTCGGCATTCACATTCAGGCTGGCGACCTCTTCCTCGGTCAGTTCGCGGCGCACCTTCGCCGGAACCCCGGCCACCAGCGAGCGCGGCGGCACCTGCGTGCCCTCAAGCACCAGGGCCCCGGCCGCCACCAGCGACTGCTCGCCGATGACCGCGCCGTTCATGATCGTCGCGCTCATCCCGACCAGGCAGCCATCGCCCACGGTGGCGCCGTGCACCACCGCGCTGTGGCCGACGGATACCGCGTCCCCGAGCGTGCAGGGGAACCCCGCATCGGCATGCAATACGACGTTGTCCTGCAGATTGGTGCCCTTGCCCACCCGGATCGGGGCCGAATCGCCGCGCACCGAGACACCGTAGAAGGCGCTGGCGCGATCTGCCAGGTGCACGTCGGCGCTCAGCGTCGCGGTCGGGGCAAGGAAAACTTCGGCGCCCACGGTAGGGGTAACGCCGTCAATGGTAATGATGTGAGCCATGGCACCCATCCTATCCGCAGCCGGGGTCCGGCTCAGCGAAGCGCTGCGCGGTGCGCGCCGCGCAGCAGTGCCTTCGAAACTAGGAGAAGACGATGGTGCGCTGCCCGTCGAGCATCACCCGGTGCTCGGCGTGCCACTGCACCGCACGGGTCAGCGTGCGGCCCTCGACGCTGCGCCCGAGCGCGACCAGCTGGGCGGGGGTGCGCGCATGGGAAACCTGGGTGACCTCCTGGTCGATAATCGGCCCCTCATCCAGGTCCGCGGTCACGTAATGGGCGGTCGCGCCGATCAGCTTCACCCCGCGGGCGTGGGCCTGGTGGTACGGCTTCGCCCCCTTGAAGGAGGGCAGGAAGGAGTGGTGGATGTTGATCACCCGTCCGGCCATCCGCTCGCACAAGGCGTCGGAGAGGATCTGCATGTAACGGGCGAGCACCACCAGTTCGATATCGTACTCATCGGCCAGGGCCAGCAGCTCCGCCTCGGCCTGCGACTTGTTCGCCGCGGTCACCGGCAGATGCACGAAGTCCACCCCGTAGAACTCGGCCATCGGCTTCAGATCCAGATGGTTGGAGACGATCACCGGCACCTCGATGGCCAGATTTCCGGCGCGCTGGGCGAAGAGCAGGTCGTTGAGCGCATGCCCCGCCTTGGAGCACATGATCATGGTTCGGGTGCGCTTGGCCGCGTCGTCCACGCGCAGCGACATCACAAAATCCTCGCGGATCGGCGCGAGCGCCGCGCGCACCTGGACCAGGGACTGTTCGGTGGCCACCTCGATGCGCATGAAAAAGGTGTTCGAATCCGGCGATTCATACTGCTGGGACTCGGTGATATTGCAACCAGCGCCCAGCAGCCCGCCGGAAATTGCATGCACGATGCCCGGTCGGTCCAGGCAGGAAAGGGTCACGATGTACTGGTTGCTCATGGATCGAGGTTAACCTCCCGGAGCCCCCTGCGCCGAATCCGGCGTCTTGCCAGCGCGATATTTACCTGGCCGTTGTCATCTGCGGCGGGCGATTTTCGGCCCCCGCTTCGCTCGCGTCCGCGGAACCAGCCGCCACCCCGAGCTCGGCCAGCCGGCGCACCGCCGCCACCGCGGCTTTCCGCCCGGCCCGGGTCGCCCCGATCGTGGAGGCCGAGGCGCCGTACCCGACGAAGAACATTCCCGGCAGCGCCGCCGCGCTCACCGAATCGGCAAGCACCCGGATCCCGCCGGCGCTGGTGTGCAGCTTCAGCCCGCGCAGGTGCCGATGGGCATGGCGGAACCCCGTGGCCCACAGGATCGCGTCGATCTTTTCGCTCGTGCCGTCGGCAAAGCGCACCGACCGTGCATCCAGCCAGGAGATGGCCCCGCGGGAGATCAGCGCGCCGGAGTCGATGCCCGCCCGCATCGCCTCGGTGAGAATCAGCCCGGTGGTGCCGACCACGGATTTCGGCGGCAGCCCGGCGGCGGTCCGCGCGTTGACCTCGCGCTCCACGGCCACGCCCCATTCGGGATCGTGGCCCACCTCCCGCCAGTCCGGGGCGCGCCGGGTGGACCAGAGGGTGTCGATCCCGGCGGCCCGCAGCGCCACGATGAACTGGGTGGCGCTCGCCCCGCCGCCGACCACCAGCACCCGCTGCCCGGCAAACTGCTCCGGCGCCACAAATCCGGCCGTATGCACCTGCGTCCCGGCAAAATCCTTGCTTCCGGGGTAGACCGGCCAGAAGGGGTTGGTCCAGGTGCCGCTGGCGTTGATCAGCGTGCGCGACGCGAGCTCCTCGCCGCTGGAAAGCCGAACGCTGAACCAGGTTCCGTCGTGGCTGACCGCCGCTACCTTCGCGGGCCGGCGCACCGCCAAGCGATGCAGCGCTTCGAACTGCGCATAGTAGTCGGAGACCACCGCGGAGGCTGGCCGCGTGGGGTCCTGGTTTTCGAAGGGGAAGTCCGGCAGCGGGTGGATCCGGTGCGTCTTGCCCAGGGTGAGGGTGTCCCAGCGGTGCTGCCACGCGCCGCCGGGGCGCTCGTTCGCGTCGAGCACCAGGAAATCCTCGCCGGGTACCAGTCCGCGCCGGTGCAATTGATAGGCCGCCGAAAGCCCCGCCTGGCCGGCGCCGATCACGATGCTCTGGTAGCTCACCCGAACCTGCTTTCTCCACGTTGCGCTCACCGGGTACAACAATCCCGGAGCGGTGCGCATTCCCGCCGCACCCGCTACATGGTGCACAGCCTTCGGCCGAGGAAATCACATTTTTCGCCCGTCATCCACCGGTGTGCGCACCGCGAAGTTCGTTAGACTTGTGCGCAGAAGCATCGTGACTGGCGTGAGGTGGATAACCACCGGGGAGCGAGCAACCTGCAGTGAATACGGACCGCGCGCCTGGGTCTGGTACCGAACAGCATCGTGAGCCGCGCAGCAGCTGCGCAGGCCACAACGGAAGGAACAGTGTGAGCGCACGTATTCTCGACGGCAAGGCCACCGCGGCAACCATCAAGGCGGAGCTGGCCGAACGCGTCGCCAAGCTCAAGGAGCAGGGTTACGCCACCGGGCTGGGCACCATCCTGGTGGGCAACGACCCGGGCTCGGCCTGGTACGTCGGCGGAAAGCACAAGGACTGCGCCGAGGTCGGCATCGAATCGATCCGCGTGGATCTGCCGGAGGAAACCACCCAGGAGGAGCTGCTGGCCAAGGTGCGCGAGCTGAACGAGAACCCGGCGTGCACCGGCTACATCGTGCAGCTGCCGCTGCCCAAGCATATCGACCAGGACACGATCCTGGAGGCGATGGATCCGCAGAAGGACGCCGACGGGCTGCACCCGATGAACCTGGGCCGCCTGGTCGCCAACGTGAACCGCCCGATGGCCTCCCCGCTGCCGTGCACCCCGCTGGGCTGCGTGGACCTGCTGGCCCGGCACGATATCGACCTGAACGGCAAGCACGTGCTGGTCCTGGGCCGCGGCGTGACCATCGGACGTCCGGTCGGACTGCTGCTCACCCGCCGGTCGGTCAACGCGACCGTCACCCTGGCGCACACCGGCACCACCAACCTGCCCGAGCTGCTGGCCCAGGCCGACGTCATCATCGCCGCCGCCGGGGTCCCGCACATCGTCAAGGCCGATGCGATCAAGCCCGGCGCGATCGTGCTCGACGTGGGGGTCTCCCGCGTGGACGGCAAGGTCACCGGCGACGTGGACCCGGCGGCCGCCGAGGTCGCTTCGTGGATCAGCCCGAACCCGGGCGGCGTAGGCCCGATGACCCGCGCGATGCTGCTGAACAATGTGGTCGAGGCGGCAGAACGCAACGCCGCCCACGCCGCCCACGCCGCCAGCTAGGCGCAACGCAACCCGAAGGCCCGTAGGCCATCCCCGCCGCGGCGGGGATGGCCCACGGGCCTTTTGCGTACCCGGAGCGCCGTCCGTCGCGGACACGCAAGTGGCATATGTGCAGCGTTCTGGGCAGCCCGGGCACGGCAATGCCCCGGCAGGAAACCGAGTTGTTTTCCTGCCGGGGCATTGCTGCATGCCAGGTGCCGTTTAGCGGTTGCTCAGATCCTTGGCAGGTTCTGCCACGCGCTTGTCGAAGACCAGCGCGCCGACTTCCTGTTCGGCCTGATTGCGGAAGGACAGGTCGATGCCTTTCCGATCGCGGATCATCGAGACTGCGATCAGCGAGATCGCCACCACGATCAGCAGGTAGGTGGCCACCGCGTTCGTCCCGCCGGTCGCTTGCACCAGCGCCTGGGCGATGGTCGGGGCGAAAGCGCCACCGACGATCGCGCCGATCGCGTAGGAGATCGACACGCCGGAGAAGCGGACCGAAGCGGGGAACATTTCGGAGTACAGCGCCGACTGGGCGCCGTAGGTCAGCCCCAGCCCGATGCCGAAGATGCCGAAGGCCAGGTAGAGCAGGCCCAGCGACCCGGTGTTGACCAGCGCGAAGACCGGGAACATCGACAGTCCCAGAATCACGAAGCCTACCTGGTAGGTGCGCACGCGGCCCAGCACGTCGGCCAGCAGTCCAGAGACCAGGGTCATGATCAGCCAGATTGCGGCCCCGAAGACCACCGCGATGAGCACGTCGGTGCGTTCCAGACCGATTGGCCCATCCGGGTCGGTGGTGTAGGACTGGAAAAAGCCGCCGGTGGTCATGTAGCCGGCCGCGTTGTTGCCCGCGAAAACCAGTGCCGCGACGACAACCAGACGCCAGTGCTTGCGGAACAGCTCGAGGATCGGCACCTTGGTCTGCGCCTTCTGCTCGGCGATCTCTTCGAAGACCGGGGACTCGTCGACCGCGCGGCGCACGAAGTAGCCCACGGCGATCAGCACGATGGAGGCCAGGAACGGCACGCGCCAACCCCACTGCACGAATTCTTCGCCCGGGGAGATGACGCCGGTCATCAGCGCCATGGTGCCCGAGGCGAGCAGCATGCCCAGCGGCACGCCGATCTGCGGGTAGGAACCGGCACGTCCGCGATGGGTATCGGGTGCGTGCTCGACGGCCATCAGGACCGCGCCGCCCCATTCGCCGCCGGCGGAGATGCCCTGCAGGATGCGCAGCGACAGCAGCAGGATCGGCGCCAGGATGCCTGCGGTCTCGTAGGTTGGCAGCACGCCGATGAGCATCGTCGCGGCGCCCATCAGGCTCAGCGTAAGCACCAGCATCGCCCGGCGGCCGATCTTGTCGCCGTAGTGCCCGGCGAGGAACGCACCCAGCGGGCGGAAGAGGAAGGACAGGCCCACCGAGGCGAAGGAGATCAGCAGGCCAATTTCCTTGCCGGCCGGTTCGAAGAACAGCTGGCTGAAGACCAGGCCGGCTGCGGTGGCGTAGATGAAGAAGTCGTACCATTCAACGGTGGTGCCGATGATGGTGGCAAAAGCGACGCGCCGTTGATTGGACTTGGCGCTCCGTCCTGCGATGTTTGCGGTGTTACCCATGGTGCTCCTCGCTGAGCTGCGCTGGCCCCAAAAAACCAGTACTGCGTGAGTTGTAAGTCACTACAGTGTCGCACCGCACAAACCTTAGGTAAACTTCAAAGATCTGCAGAACTATTGAAGGTAGACTTAACTGTATGCCGAAGTTCACCCTGCGCCATCTGGAAATCATTGCCGAATTGCCCGAACATGCCACCCTAGGCTCGGCCGCCAGCGAGCTGAAGATTTCCGAATCGGCCTTGTCCCAATCGATTACCGCAATCGAAAAAATCGCCGGCGAACCGTTGTGCCTGCGCCGCAAGGCCCATGGCGTTTCGATGACCGCCTCGGGGGAGTACTTCGCATCGATGGCGCGAAAAATCATTGCCCAGGTCGATGATCTGCAGGCGACCTTTCCGCACCAAGAGGGAAAGCTGCGCGGTCCGGTGCGTTTTGGCTGCTTCGCCTCGCTCTCACCCCATGTGGTCCCCGCGCTGCTCGAGGGCTTTCCCCGGGTGCATCCGGAGTTGGACGTCAGCGTGCGCGTGGGCACCCACGAGGAACTGATCCCGGCGTTGAACTCCGGGGATCTCGATGTTGCCTTCGTCTACGACCTGTTGCTGCCGCAAGAGATGAATAAGCAGGTCATCTACGAGACCGAGATGCAGGTGGTGCTGCACCCCGAGCATCCGCTGGCGCGCCTTGAGCGGCCACTGGAACTAAGCGATCTCGTGACGGAACCGTTGATCATGTACCAGTCGGTACCGAGCACCGAATACACCATGCAGCTTTTTGCGGCGCGCGGGCTGGTGCCGAGGATCACCGCCTCGGTGCCGCAGATGATCCTGGTCAACGCGATGGTTGGCCGCGGGCTGGGCTACGGGCTGCTGATGTCACGGCCAAACAATGCCGAGCTATCGCTCGAGGGGCGCAAACTGGCAATTCGCCGGCTCAACCCGCCGAATTATCCCAGCGCCGTCGTGGCGATCTGGCCGCGCAAGGCGCAGCTCTCGGCGCGGGTGCTCGCCCTGATCGACTATGCCATTACCGCGATGAACGAGTCCTGGCAGCGTGCGAAACCGGAGAACCAGAGCTCTGCCGGCAGTTAGTCCGAATCGGCAAAAACCCATCGCACCAAGCCATATGCCAAACCGCCGCCTAGCGTGGAATCTTGCGCCGACGGGCACTATCGCCGGGGCGTGCGGCTGGGCATAATGGGAAGCATCCGAAGCACACACGACTTTTCAAGGCGAAGGGCTAAGGAAATGATTGGCACATGGCAGGCCATGGTCATCGACTGCGAGGATCCCAGCGCGTTGGCCACATTCTATGAGCAGCTACTGGGCATGATCCGGCTCGACGATGAGCCGGACTGGGTGAGCATCGGTGACGCACCGGACCGTCCCGGACTGGCTTTCCAGGCGGTCAGCCCGTATGTGGCTCCCGAATGGCCGGGGCATCTGCACCCGCAGCAGGCGCACCTCGATGTGAAGGTCAAGGATCTGGATCTCGCGGAGCAGCAGGTGCTCGCGCTCGGCGCCGCGCTCACCGGTGAAGGCTCGAAGACCTTCCGCGTGTATTTGGACCCGCAGCAGCATCCGTTCTGCCTGGTGAGCTGGTAAGCCGCGCGGGTTTTGCCTAGCCCCAGTGCGCAAAGGCGATCTTTGCCGCCTGCAATCTGGAGCTGACCGACAACTTGCCCATCACCCGGGATACGTGGGTTTTCACCGTCGTTTCCCCGATGCCCAAGCGCGCGGCGATCTGCGGGTTGCTCAGTCCCGCGCCGAGCCCGGCCAGCACCTCCAATTCCCGCTCGGTGAGGGTCTCGGGCAGCGGGGGCGGCGCCGGTTGCGGGTCCAGTGCCGCCATCGCCTGCGCCACGACGCGGGAGGTCACTTCGGGGTCCAGCACCGAACAGCCGCGCGCGGCCGTTTTCACCCCGTCGAGGATTTGCGCCGGCGTGGAACTTTTCAGCAGGAACCCGTGAGCGCCGGCCTGCAGCGCACCGAAGAGGTAGGCGTCGTCGTCAAAGGTGGTCAGCACGAGCACGCGGGCCAAGCCAGCGGAGCTGATTTCGGCCGTCGCCGCGACCCCATCGAGGATCGGCATGCGCAGATCCATGAGCACCACGTCGGGGCGCAGCGCCCGCGCCATGCTCACCGCCTGCCGGCCGTCGGCCGCCTCGCCGAGGACTTCAATGGACGAGTCGGCCTCGAGAACCAGCCGGATCCCCATGCGCACCGTGGAATGATCGTCGACGATCAAGATTTTGACGCTCATCTCATGCGGCTCCCTTGCTGGATTTCCGGGACGGTGGGGAATTCGCACCGCGTCCAGAATGTGCTGCCGCTGCCAAATTCGCAGTGCCCGCCCAGGGCCTGCACGCGGGCACGGATATTATTCAGCCCGCTGCCTGCTCCGCCAGCGCTAGGGGCGCCGGCCGAATCGGGCGCGTCGCGCAGCGGATTGCTGGACTGCACCACCAGGGCCGCCGGCGCCTGGAGCAGCTCCAGGTGCAGCGCGCTGCCCGGCGCATGCTTTGCGTGATTGACCAGCAGCTCGCGCACCGTCCGGTAGATCGCCGTCTGGGTCTGCTCGGCTACCAGGGCCAGATCCGAATCCACGCCGGTGTCATAGCGGATTCGCTGCCCGGCCTGTTGGAAGGACTGCACCAGTTCGGGCAGCCCGCTAAGGTCCGCGCGCAGGGCCGAGCTGCTGCCCGCGTGCAGCATCCGCACCATCGAGGTCATCTCCTGCAGCCCGGCTACCGATTCGGCACGGATGCTTTCCAGCGGGGCGTGCAGATCAGGCCGGCTGGTCACCGGCTCGCGTTCGAGCAGTGCGCCGCTGAGCAGCGCGATGGAGGACAGCCGTGCGGAAAGCACGTCGTGCATCTCCCGGGCCAGCGCGGTGCGTTCCTCGATATTCGACGCCCGATGCTCGGCCACCAACAGTTCCTCGCGATCCGCCGCGGCGGCGCCTACCGCGGCGGCCCGCGCCGATTCGCTGTGCGCCAGTTCCTTGGCGGTACGCACGTTCTCGGCCCAGAGCATCGGGGTGAAGAAGACAAACCCGGCGATGAAGATCGCCAGCACCGCATCGGAGGTGGATCCGGTCTTCGCCCAGATGTACCCGGCCACGGTGAGCGTGACCAGGCTCAACACGATCAGCGTCCAGCGCCGCACCGGTGCGCCGGCCAGCAGGTAGATGGTGAATACGGATTCGAAGAGCAGGAAATACCCGCCGATGCTGCCCATCGCCAGCAGCAATGCCGCGAACAGCAGCAGCCATAAGGCGCAGAGCGTGGGCATCCGGCGGCGCAGAAACAGCGGAGCCGTGCCAAGGGCCAGCACCGGGAACCACCATCCGGCCAGCGCAGCAAAACCCGCCAGCGGCGGATTGACCAGATTTGCCAAGTGCAGCACGGAGGTGAGCAGCAAGTACATGCCTACGGTTTCGGGTTCCTGATCCCCGCTGCCCAGGCGGCGCAGCAGCTGCGCTAGTTTTCTTCTCACCCATTAAGCATGCCCGTTATTCCGGCCGCCTCGCGTCCTCCTAAAGTAGGAGGCCAGGTGGCCCGTTGCCCGATTTTCAAGCACGTAGCGAAGCCGCACAGTGAGAAGCATGAACTTCTTGATGCAGTCCCCGGGCCTGATGCTGCTAATCCTCGCGCTCATCGACGCGACAAGCATCGGCACCCTGGTCATCCCGATCTGGTTGCTGCTGCGGCGCGACTACCGGCGAGCCATCCCGCGTGTGATTGTGTATCTGGGGCTGCTCGCGGCGTTCTACTGGGTGATTGGCGTGCTGATCGGCTCGGGATGGAACCTTGGTGCGGGACTGGTTCCGGCTGGCTTCTTCCAACACCCGACGATCAGGCTGCTCAGCCTGTTGCTCGGGGCGGGCATGATCATCTGGGCGTTGACCTACAAAACCGATGCGCAAAAGGCCGCTGCGCTGCGCAAATCGGCCGTCGGTGGCGCGTCCCGAGAGCGCGCGGAGCCAACGGACCCAGCTGCGCCGGGGGCTGCCGGGCCGCACATACCGAAGAACCTGCGCGGGTTCCTGGCCCGGGCACTGGATAGCAAGTCCGGGATCGCGGTGCTGGCGCTGGTCGCGGGGTTACTGGAACTGCCCACGATGCTTCCCTACCTCGGCGCCATGGCGATACTCAAGCAGAGCGGTTGGTCCGAACCGATGCAGCTGTCCTTGCTGGCGATCTACTGCGTGGTGATGATCGTCCCGGGCCTCATTTTCGTGGCCATCCGCGCGGCGGCCGGAGACCGCTTGGATAACTGGCTGCAACGGGTGGGCAGAAAACTGGGCGGCTACGCGCAGGAAACCCTCGGTTGGGTGGTGGGCATCGCCGGCTTTCTGATCATCCGGGCGGCGCTGGACGGGATGTCTCTGGGGGACTTCATGAGTCGCGTATTCAATTCCTAGCGCCACCGAGGCACGCTGTGGGCGAACCGGGGGCCTGAAAATTGGTCAGCGCGGAGCCAAAATGAGATAATTTCAGCTATGGAACCTCTAGGCAGCACCGCGAAGCAGGGCAAGAAAGTCACCCTGAACGCATCGACTCTGGCCATGGCAGTGATGGTCGTCGTCCTCCTGGTGGCGGTCGTGTTCGCCGCCAACTCGAACGAGGTCGTCGGCTGGTTCATCGTCGCGATCTCCGCCGGCTGGCTGCTGCTTGCGGCGTTCATGATGTTCGGCCTGAAGCGTGGGGCGGATAAGATCAACAGCTCGCTGCGCGAAGCCACCGCGGCAGCCACCGGCCGCGCGCAAGGTGGCTCCACCGTCGTCGTCGACGAAGGCACGAGCCAGCGCGATATGAAGCTGGATCACTCCTTCAAGATCATCCAGGTGCAGGCCCGGGTGATCGCCGAGCAGCGCGAGCAGAACGCGGAGAACTCCGCGGAAATGATCGACCGCGCCCTGGAAACCATCCAAATGACCGCGACCAACGCGCGCGACATGATGAAGCCCTCCGGCGAGGCCATCGACGGCGAGATCGTCAACTAAATTATTTTGTTACCGCGCAGCGCAACGTTCACGCCGAACGTTGCGCTGTCTTTTTGTAAGGTGGAACTGTGATACCTACCAGCGTGGAAATTTTGAGCAAGCTTCAGGGCGCCGTGCGCGTCGCCTCGGTCAACGTCAACGGCATTCGCGCAGCCTACAAGCGCAATATGGCCGACTGGATCGCCGCCCGCGACGCGGACATCCTGTGCCTGCAGGAGGTGCGCGCGCCGGATGCGATCGTGCGCGAGCTGATCGGCGAGGGCTGGCACATTCTGCACGCCGAAGCCAAGGACAAGGGCCGCGCCGGGGTGGCGGTGCTTTCGCGCGCCGAGCCGACCGCGGTGCGCGGGGATATCGGCGAGGAGTACTTCGCCGAATCCGGGCGCTGGGTGGAAGCGGACTTCAGCATGGAAGACGGCAGCACGCTGTGCGTGGTCTCCGCCTATGTGCACTCCGGGGAGCTGAACACCCAGAAGCAGGTGGACAAGTACCGTTTCCTTCAACGCATGAACGTGCGCCTGCTCGAGCTGAAGAACGAGAAGGACCACGTGCTGGTGGTGGGCGATTTGAACGTCGTGCACACCGAGAAGGACATCAAGAACTGGAAGCCGAACCACAATAAGCGCGCCGGCGTGATGGACGAGGAGATCGCCTACTTCGACGGGTTCTTCGGCGCGGAGATCGGGTACAAGGACGTGGCCCGCGAACTGGCCGGCCCCGAAGCCCAGGGTCCCTACACCTGGTGGTCTTTCCGCGGGCAGGCCTTCGACAATAATGCCGGTTGGCGCATCGATTACCAGATGGCCACGCCGCAGCTCGCGGCGAAGGCCATCAAATCCCACGTAGACCGTGCCTCGGCCTACGATCTGCGCTTCTCCGACCATGCACCGCTGGTCGTCGACTACCAGTTCTAAAGGACCACTTCATCCCATGAGCGAAACATTCGCCACCACCACCCGTCCCCGCGTCCTGTCGGGCATGCAGCCCTCGGCCGACTCGCTGCACCTGGGCAACTACCTCGGCGCGCTGGTCAACTGGGTCAAGGCCCAGGACGACTACGAGGCGTTCTTCTTCATCCCCGATATGCACGCGATCACCGTGCCGCAGGACCCGGCCGAGCTGCGCAAGCGCACCCGGGTGACCGCGGCCCAGTACATCGCCGGCGGCATCGATCTGGAGAAATCCACGCTGTTCGTCCAGTCCCAGGTCCCCGAGCACGCGCAGCTGGCCTGGGTGCTGAACTGCCTCACCGGTTTCGGCGAGGCGAGCCGGATGACCCAGTTCAAGGACAAGAGCTCCAAGGGCGGGTCCGACCAGTCCAGCGTCGGGCTGTTCACCTACCCGATGCTGATGGCCGCGGACATCCTGCTCTACCAGCCCCAAGGCGTGCCGGTGGGCGATGACCAGCGCCAGCATGTGGAGCTGGCCCGCGACCTGGCCAAGCGCTTCAACCACCGCTTCGGCGAGACCTTTGTGGTGCCCGAGGCCTTCATCCCGAAGGAAGGGGCGCGCATCTACGACCTGGCGAACCCGACCTCCAAGATGTCCAAGTCCGCAGAGTCCCCGGCCGGGCTGATCAACGTGCTCGACGAGCCGAAGCTGATCGCCAAGCGGATCAAGTCCGCGGTCACCGATGCCGGCAGCGTCGTCGCCTACGACCGGCAGGAGCAGCCCGGCGTCTCCAACCTGCTGGACATCCTGGCCGCGGTCACCGGCAAGCACGTGCCGGAGCTGGTCGCCGAATTCGAGGGCAAGATGTACGGGCACCTGAAGGTGGCCGTGGCCGAAGCCGTGGTGGAACGGCTCACCCCGATCCGCGAGCGCACCCTGGAACTGCTGGCGGACCCGGCCGAACTGGACCGGCTGCTGCTGGCCGGCGCCACCAAGGCGCGCACGGTGGCCTCGGCCACCATAACCGACGTCTACGCAAAGGTCGGCTTCCTGCCGCCGCTGGGAAGCCACAGCTAACCGTGGCCGAGCCGCAGGACGGAATGCTCGAGCCCCGCTTCACGCTGGGGGTCGTCATTCCCGTGCCCGAACCACAGCGCAGCCTGCTGCGCGAATGGCGGCGGGTCTATGGGGGAGCGGGGACCGAGCCGATCGCCCCGCATATCACCCTGGTCTCGGGGTCCTACCGCGATTCGTGGGAGCAGGCGGCCAAGCAGGTGCGCCGAGTTGCCCAAGGCAGTGCGTGCTTTGAAGTGCGGCTCGCCTCGGTCGGTTCGTTCCGCCCGGCTAGCGAGGTGGTCTACCTGCCGCTGGCCGCGGGGGCCGAGCAGTGCTGGCAGCTGCATCGGGCGCTGCTGGCCGACCAGCTGCGCCACGAATCGCAATTCGAGTACCACCCGCACCTCACGATCGCGCAGAACGTGCCCAGCGCGGACCTGGATGCCGCGCAGGAGCAGCTGCGCGAGGTCGAGCTGAGCTTCGAGGTGCGGAGTTTGCAGTTGTTCGAGACCCGCGGCGGGGCGTGGAACCTCAGCGAGGAACTTGCGCTGGCCCGCTAGCGGAAACCGAACGCACAACAAAAATCCCGTGGAACATTTTTGTTCCACGGGATTTTTGCGTGCCGCCTCTTGCGGCCCGACAACCGGCTACTGGGCGCGCACGTTGGATTCGATCTTCGCTCCGACGTCCGGGTCGATATTCTTCCAATACTCGATGGCGTTGGTGAGCACCGGCTCGATCACTCCGCCCAGCGCGCCGGTGACGGTTTCCACGAGTTCGGCGCGCTGGGCGTCGTCCATCACCTCGCGCACCAGGATGCCCGGCTGCACGAAGTCCCCATCGTCCTCACGCAGGGTGTAGGCCTCGCGTACCAGCTCGCCGTCGGACTCGAAGGAGTTCTCCGCCGGACCGGTCTGGTCGCTGTAGCTGTCGCCGAAGGAGTTCGGGGCGTAGACGCTGCGGTCGCCGGTGTGCTCGTAGGTCATGCTTCCCTCGAAGTTGTACGAGGTGACCGGGCATTTCGGCTTATTGACCGGCAGCTGCTGGAAGTTCGTGCCGATGCGGTAGCGCTGGGCGTCCGCGTAGGCGAAGTTTCGGCCCAGCAGCATCTTGTCCGGGCTCATGCCCATGCCGGGAACCATATTGCCCGGGGAGAATGCCGCCTGTTCGATCTGCGCGAAGAAGTTCTCCGGGTTGCGGTTCAACGTCATCGTGCCCACCTTGATGCGCGGGTAGTCCTTTTTCGACCAGACCTTGGTCAGGTCGAATGGGTTGTACCGGTAGGTCTTGGCTTCCTCATAGGGCATGACCTGAATGTACAGGTCCCACTTCGGGAAGTTGCCGGCCTTGATGGCCTCGAACAGGTCGCGGCGGTGGAACTCGGCATCGGAGCCGGCCAGGGCTTCTGCCTGGTCCCCGCGCATCGTCTCGAACTTCCCGGACTGCTGGTTCAGGAAGTGGTACTTCACCCAGAATTTCTCGCCGGCGGCATTGACCCACATGTAGGTGTGCGATCCGTAGCCGTTCATTTCGCGCCAGGTCTTCGGCAGGCCACGCTGGCCCATGATGTAGGTGACCTGGTGGGCGGATTCGGGGTTCTGTGTCCAGAAGTCCCACTGCATGGTGCCGTCGCGCAGCCCCGAGTCGGGCAGGCGCTTCTGCGAGCGGATGAAGTGCGGGAACTTCATCGGGTCGCGCACGAAGAATACCGGGGTGTTATTGCCGACCAAATCGAAGTTGCCTTCGGTGGTGTAGAACTTCATCGAGAAGCCGCGCACGTCGCGCCAGGTGTCGGGGGAGCCGAGCTCGCCGGCGACGGTGGAGAAGCGCATCAGGGTCTCGGTTTTCACCCCGGGCTGGAACAGGGCCGCTTTGGTGTACCGCGAAACGTCTTCGGTGGTTTCGAATTCGCCGAAAGCGCCGGAGCCCTTGGCGTGCGGGCGGCGTTCCGGAACGTTCATCCGGTTGAAGTGCTGCAGGGTTTCGACTAGGTGGTGGTCGTGCAGGACGATCGGCCCGTCGGCGCCTACGGTGAGCGAGTTGCGATCGCTGACCGTCGGAATGCCAGCCTGGGTGGTCGAACCAGAGGGGTTCACGTTCTTGTTCTCAGCCATTGTTTCTCCTTTGCGTGGAAATTACATATTTGCCAGGAACGGGTTTACCCCGTGCGCTCCGCGGGCAGCTGCGACGCGGACGCCCTGTGCATGGGCCTCAACCACGGACGGGTGGCGTGCGTGGAAGTCTGTGAAATTTTTAGGGCTGCTGGCGTCGCCGCCAGCTCCCTTGTTGCTCATCATGCCACAAATCAGAATCGGTCAAAATACGCTGGCGGGAATTCCTCTGCTGGTTGCCAGCAGTTAACGCGAAGGGGCCCGAACCGGATGGTTCGAGCCCCTTGGCGGGTTAAGGAAGAATCCTTAGATGGTGCGCGACAGGATCGCCTGCTTGACCTCGGCGATAGCCTTGGTCACCTGGATGCCACGTGGGCAAGCTTCGGAGCAGTTGAAGGTGGTGCGGCAACGCCACACGCCTTCCTTGTCGTTCAGGATCTCCAGACGCATGTCGCCTGCATCATCGCGCGAGTCGAAGATGAAGCGGTGCGCGTTGACGATGGCTGCCGGGCCGAAGTACTGGCCGTCGGTCCAGAAGACCGGGCAAGACGAGGTGCACGCGGCGCAAAGAATGCACTTGGTAGTGTCCTCGAACTTGGCGTGGTCTTCTGCCGACTGGTAACGCTCGCCGGAAGGCTCATGGCCTTCGTTGATCAGGAACGGCATGACCTCGCGGTAGGACTGGAAGAACGGTTCCATGTCAACGATGAGATCCTTTTCAAGGGGCAGGCCCTTGATGGCTTCAACGGTGATCGGCTTGGAGGTGTCCAGATCCTTGAGCAGGGACTTGCAGGCCAGGCGGTTGCGGCCGTTGATGCGCATCGCATCGGAACCGCAGACGCCGTGGGCGCAAGAGCGGCGGAAGGACAGCGAACCGTCGTGCTCCCACTTGATCTTGTGCAGGGCGTCCAGCACGCGGTCCGTGCCGTACATGGTCAGCTTGAAGTCTTCCCAGTAAGCGTCAGCGGTGCTCTCCGGGGTGTACCGGCGAACACGCAAGGTGATGTCGAAGGTAGGGATCTCTCCGCCGCCGCCGACACCTGGCTTGAGTTCAATCTTTGATGCTGGTTCCGGAAGTTCCGTGCTCATTAGTACTTACGCTCCATCGGCTGGTAACGGGTGAAGATTACGGGCTTGGTTTCCATGCGAATGCCGGAAATGCCCTCGGTGGTAGCCGTTGCGTCGCGGTACGACATCGAGTGCTTCATGAAGTTCTCGTCGTCGCGGTTCGGGTAATCTTCGCGGTAGTGTCCGCCGCGTGATTCCTTGCGGTGCATGGCTGCAGCGGTCATGACCTCTGCCATGTCCAGCAGGAAGCCGAGCTCGATGGCCTCAAGCAGGTCAAGGTTGAAACGCTTGCCCTTGTCTTGGACCGAAACGTTCTTGTAGCGCTCGCGCAGTTCTTCGATGACTACCAGTGCACGATCCAGCGAATCCTTGTCACGGAACACCTGGACGTTCGCATCCATGATGTCCTGAAGTTCCTTGCGCAGTACCGAAACGCGCTCGGTGCCGGTGGAGTTCAGCATGGAGTCGATCTGGGAGCTGGTGAACTTCTCTGGATCTTCCGGAAGTTCCACGAAGTCCGCGGTGGCCGCGTACTTGGCCGCGGAGAGGCCAGCGCGCTTGCCGAACACGTTGATGTCCAGCAGCGAGTTGGTGCCCAGACGGTTCGAGCCGTGGACCGAAACGCAAGCAACTTCGCCGGCGGCGAAGAGGCCCGGGATCACGGTGTCGTTGTCCTGCAGGACCTCGGCCTCGATGTTGGTTGGCACGCCGCCCATCACGTAGTGCGCGGTCGGGAAGACCGGAACTGGCTCGGTGTACGGCTCAACGCCCAGGTAGGTGCGGGCGAACTCGGTGATGTCTGGAAGCTTCGCATCGATATGCGCCGGTTCCAGGTGGGTCAGGTCGAGCAGCACGTAGTCCTTGTTCGGGCCGCAGCCGCGGCCTTCACGCACCTCATTGGCCATCGAACGTGCGACGATGTCACGCGGAGCGAGGTCCTTAATGGTCGGAGCATAACGCTCCATGAAGCGCTCACCCTCGGAGTTGCGCAGGATCGCGCCTTCGCCACGGGCCGCTTCGGAAAGCAGGATGCCCAAGCCGGCCAGGCCGGTCGGGTGGAACTGCACGAATTCCATATCTTCCAGCGGGATGCCCTTGCGGAAGGCGATGCCCATGCCGTCGCCGGTCAGGGTGTGTGCGTTCGAGGTGGTCTTGAAGACCTTGCCCGCGCCGCCGGTTGCGAAGACAACCGACTTGGCCTGGAAGATGTGCAGCTCGCCGGTAGCCAGATCGTAGGAAACGACGCCGGCAACGCGCTTCTGCTTGTAGGCGGTGCCGTCCTCGCGGTAGGCATCCTCCTCAACCATGAGCATATCCAGCACGTAGTACTCGTTGTAGAACTCAACGTTGTGCTTGACGCAGTTTTGGTACAGGGTCTGCAGAATCATGTGACCGGTGCGGTCAGCTGCGTAGCAGGCGCGACGCACGGCGGCCTTGCCGTGGTCACGAGTGTGGCCGCCGAAGCGGCGCTGATCGATCTTGCCATCCGGGGTGCGGTTGAACGGAAGACCCATTTTTTCCAGGTCGAGCACGGCGTCGATGGCTTCCTTCGCCATGACCTCCGCTGCGTCCTGGTCCACCAGGTAGTCGCCACCCTTGACGGTGTCGAAGGTGTGCCACTCCCAGTTGTCTTCCTCGACGTTGGCAAGTGCTGCGCACATGCCGCCCTGGGCCGCACCTGTGTGCGAACGGGTTGGGTAAAGCTTGGTAAGCACTGCGGTGTGCGCGCGCTGACCGGACTCGATCGCGGCACGCATACCTGCACCACCGGCACCGACGATGACTACGTCGTACTTGTGTACCTGCATTCTTGATGCTCTCTTTTCTGAAAAATCTGTGTGGCTAAAAAAGGGGTTTTAGCACTGTGGCAACGGGCTGTTCACAACGCAAGGATCGAAGGTGAAGATCACCAGGGAGCCAAGCACGATGATGAAGATCGTCGACACATAGAGGACGCCCTTGAGCCAGGCACGGGTTGCGTGCTTCTCGGCGTAGTCGTTGATGATGGTACGCACACCGTTGGTGCCGTGCAGCATCGCCAACCAAAGCAGCGCCAAATCCCAGAACTGCCAGATTGGTGAGGCCCACTTGCCGGCAACGAAGCCGAAGGACAGGGCGTTGATGCCCGTGCCGGTCAGCAGGTTGGCGATCAGGTGACCGAAGATCAGAACGACCAGTACTACGCCGGATAGGCGCATGAACAGCCATGCGAGCATCTCGAAGCTGCTGCGGGACTTTGGTCCGCGAACATACTTCGGGTCTATACGCTGGCTACGGGGGGCAGCAATTTCTGCGCTCATGGTTTAGTGTCCTCCGAATGCAAGCGAGAGGTGGCGGATTGCGAAGCCGGCGAATACAACGACCCAAACGCCGATGACGCCCCACAACAGCTGGCGCTGGTACTTGGTGCCCTGCTTCCAGAAGTCAACCAAGATCAGACGCAGTCCATTGAATGCGTGGAAGAGGATGGCGGCGACCAAAGCGGTTTCACCGAGTGCCATCAGGGGGTTTTTGTACGTGGCAATCACTGCGTCGTATGCACTGGCATCGACGCGTACAAGTGCTGTATCAAGCACGTGCACTAAAAGAAAAAGGAAAATAACGACACCGGTGACCCGGTGTCCCACCCAGGACCACATGCCTTCACGGCCGCGGTATAGGGTGCCTGACGAAGTCTTCGACACTGAACTAAACCTCCAAGGCTCGCAACGGCGCATGTGTATATTGCACACAATGAGATTTGACGCACTTGTGCGAGCGTTCCTTGTGCGAGTCTAAACCACATATGAGCCTCGGTTCTATCTTGAGTCTCGCGCTTGTGAGTATGTTCACCGAATAGTGGCAAATATGCGCCAGAAGGCCGGAAATACGCGCGTAATAACGCATAGACACGTTTCGTATTTATTGATCGCCCGAGAGCTTCAATGACCGGGTTTGCCCACCGAATGAATTAGTGTTGTGCTCGTGAATGCAGACCTTTTAGCGCGATTCCATGGCGTGATTCCGGCCGGTGGCGTCGGAACCCGACTGTGGCCCCTCTCCCGAGCCTCGGCTCCCAAATTCCTGCACGATCTCACCGGCTCGGGTTCTACCCTGATCCGTGCGACGTACGACAGGTTGGTGCCATTGGCCGGTGAGCGGATTATGGTCGTCACCGGTCGTGCCCACCGCGGCGCGGTCATGGACCAGCTCCCCGAACTGTGTGACGAGAACCTGGTGCTCGAACCCGAGCCACGCGATTCGGCGGCCGCGATCGGACTCGCCGCAGCCATCCTGTATCGCCGTGACCCGAATATCATCATGGGTTCTTTCGCCGCCGACCAGGTCATCGGCCCGGTGGACATCTTCCAGAAGGCGCTGAGCGAAGCGATCCATACCGCGGCCACGGGCAAGATCGTGACGATCGGCATCCATCCGACTCATGCCTCGACGGCCTTTGGCTACATCAAGGCCGGCGATTTGCTAAAAGTTGCCAACGCGCCCACCGCCCGCGCCGTCGTGGAATTCGTGGAGAAGCCGGATGAGGATACGGCCCGCGGCTACCTGGCCGGCGGCGGATTCCTCTGGAATGCCGGAATGTTCGTCGCCCCCGTGGGGCTGATGCTCGAGCACCTCAAGTCGAACGAGCCAGATCTGCATGCCGGCCTGATGCGCATCGCCGAGGCGTGGGATACCGACGAGCGCGAAGCCGTCATGAACGAGGTCTGGACCGACCTGCCCAAGATCGCGATCGACTACGCGGTGGCCGAGCCCGCCGCGGCCGCCGGCGACGTCGCGGTGATTCCCGGCGTTTTCAACTGGGATGACGTCGGGGACTTCGCCGCCATCGGTCGGCTGAACAAGGCCAGCGAGGACACCGGGGTGATCTCCCTGGGGGAGAACGTTCGGGTGTATTCGGATAATGCCACCGGCGTGGTCTACGGGGACCGTCCCCGGGTGGTCGCGCTGATCGGAATCGACGATGTGATCGTCGTGGATACGGCGGACGCCTTGCTCGTCACGACCAAGGAGCACGCGCAGAAGGTCAAGCAGACGGTGGAGAAGCTCAAGGCCTCCGGAGCTACCGACGTGCTCTAGCGCACGCAGTTTCCGACGCCCGCGGCCGACTCGAAAGGTTAGGTCACGGGCGTTTTTGCTGGTTGTGAGGACTATCTCGAAGCAGCGGATGGCGAAGGCGGCCAGGCGCGCCAGCAAGCCGGTATAACTAGACCCGGCGGCACAAATTCGGATGCTCGCGATGCCTCGGATTCACGGTTTCGGGTGCTTTTCGGAAGGAATATGAGTAAGTTTGAAGCCATGTCAACGGCTAAGAATGTTTCCGAACCGCCAAGCAAACCCAACGACCAAGCCAAGGTGCCCGAACCGGTCCAGAAAGAAACTCGAATCAATCGAGTTGTCTTTTTCGGTTCGGCCTCGCTGGTGCTCGGCATCGCCCTGTGGGCCATTCTCGACAGGGAGTCTGCCGACGCGGTGATCGGAGCCACGGTCGCCTGGATCGGCAAGAACTTCGGCTGGTACTACACGCTCATCGTCGTCTCGGTGCTCGTCTTCGTCATCAGCATCGCCATTTCGAAGGTCGGCAAGACCCGGCTGGGGCCGGATCATTCACGGCCGACCTTCAACGTTTTCACCTGGGCTTCGATGCTTTTCGCGGCCGGCATCGGCATCGACTTGATGTTCTTCTCGGTGGCCGAACCGATCACGCAGTACCTGGCGCCACCTACCGGAGAGGGCTCAACCGTTGAGGCGGCCCGCCAAGCGGTGGTCTGGACGCTCTTCCACTACGGATTGCTGGGATGGGGGCTCTACGCGCTGATCGGACTGGCGCTGGGCTATTTTGCCTACCGGCACAATCTTCCGCTGTCGATCCGCTCCGCCCTCTACCCGCTGCTGGGCCGCCGGATCAATGGCTGGATCGGCCACTCCGTGGATATCGCGGCCATGCTGGGTACGATTTTCGGCATCGCGACCTCGCTGGGCATCGGCGTGGCCCAGCTGAACTATGGGTTGAATTTCATGTTCGGAATTCCCGAGAACATGAGCTGGCAGATCGTGCTGATCGTCTCGGCCGTCTTCATGGCCACGATCTCGGTACTGACCGGTGTGGAAAAAGGCATTCGCCGGCTATCCGAACTCAACGTGTTGCTGTGCATTGCGCTGATGCTCTTTGTGCTGATCGTCGGCGGTACCGCCTACCTCTTCGACGGCATCATCATCAACATCGGCGACAGCCTCGCGAACTTCCCGGGCATGGCGCTGGATACCTTCGCCTATGACCGGCCCGATGAGTGGCTCAATGGCTGGACGCTCTTCTTCTGGGCGTGGTGGATTGCCTGGGCGCCCTTCGTCGGACTGTTCCTCGCCCGCATTTCGCGTGGGCGAACCATTCGCCAGTTTGTCACCGGCGTTCTGGTAGTTCCTTTCGCCTTCATCCTGTTGTGGATCTCGATCTTCGGCAACAGCGCGCTGGCGCTGGTGCGCGGCGGAAATGAGGCCTTCGGCGAGGTCGCCATGAACACCCCCGAGCGGGCCTTCTATTCGCTGCTCGAGCAGTACCCGGGTACCCCCATCACCGCGGCGATCGCCACCTTCACCGGCCTGCTGTTCTACGTCACCAGCGCCGACTCCGGTGCCCTGGTGATGGCGAACTTCACCTCGCACCTGAAAGATGCGCAATCGGACGGTTCGAAGCCGGTGCGCCTGTTCTGGTCGCTGGCCACGGGCCTGCTGACCTTGGGCATGCTCTTCGTCGATGGCGTGCCCACCCTTCAAGGCGCGACCGTCATCATGGGTCTCCCCTTCTCCTTCGTGCTGCTCTTCATCATGCTGGGACTGTTTAAATCGCTGCGGGTTGAATCTGCGCTGGCCGATAGCTATCAAGGGGCCATGCACAAGGTGCTGAGCAGCCGGATGGGTCCCAGCTCCGAACGGCGCAGCTGGAAGCAGCGTCTGTCCCGGGCGATGAATTATCCCGGGCACCGGGCGGTGCAGCGTTACCTCGCTGAGGTGGCCGAGCCTGCACTGCGCGAGGTGAGCGAGGAGTTCACCGCCCGCGGCGCAGCTGTTCAGCTGGAGACCGAAGCGGTGCATAACCTGAACCTCGACTCCCTGGACCTGGTGGTCGGCAACGGGCAGGAACGTCCCTTCAAATACCAGGTGTACCCGGTCCAGCTTCCGGTACCGAGCTACGCGAGAGTCTCCGCGGGCGACGACATCTATTACCGCATCGAGGTCTTCTCCCAAGAAGGCAGCCACGGATACGACCTGATGGGGCTGAGCAAAGAGCAGCTCATCTGCGATGTGCTGGACCAGTACGAAGCGCACCTCACCTTCCTGAACGCACAGATCGAATCCGATGGACCCAGCCAGATCAACGCGGCGGGAGCCGGAAAGTCTGACTGGGAGTCGGACTTTGAAACTTCCTCTATTCCCCTGATTACTAAGACGAAGGACGAGTCATGAGTTTTCCGCAGAACCAAAACGAGCTACTGCTCAATGCAGCGACGATTTATATTGACGGCAGCTTTGGTCCGGCCAGCTCGGCCGCGACCAGGCAGATTTTCTGCCCGGCCAATGGCGAGCCGGTAGCCCTCGTCTCCGAGGCCGGGCCCGCGGACGCCGAGGCCGCGATCGCCGCGGCCCGCCGCGCCTTCGACACCGGGACCTGGTCCCAGCTCCCGGCCCCGGAACGCGGAGACTTCCTGCTGCGCGTCGCGGACCGGCTGGCCGAACGCAAGGACGAATTCGCGCTGGCCGAAACCCTGGACACCGGCAAGCGCCTGGTCGAATCCGAACTGGACATGGACGACATCATCAACTGCTTCCGCTACTTCGGCAAGCTCTCCGGAACCGATGCCGGGCGGATCGTCGACGCCGGGGACCCGCAGGTGCTCAGCCGCATCGTCTACGAACCGGTCGGCGTCGCGGCGATGATCACCCCGTGGAACTACCCGCTGCTCCAAGCCGCGTGGAAGATCGCCCCGGCGCTGGCCGCCGGCTGCTCGTTTGTGCTCAAACCGGCCGAGCTGAGCCCGTCCACCGCGATCCTGATGATGGAGGTGCTCCATGAGCTGGGTCTGCCGGCCGGGGTGGCGAACCTGGTCACCGGCACCGGCGCGCAGGTCGGCGCGGTCCTCTCCGAGCACCGCGACGTGGATCTGGTCTCCTTCACCGGCGGCCTGGCTACCGGGCGCAAGGTCGCGGCCGCGGCGGCCGGAACGGTGAAGAAGGTCGCTCTGGAGCTGGGCGGGAAGAACCCGAACGTGG
>NZ_JBQSWU010000006.1:0-154574 GCF_052377485.1 Glutamicibacter sp. AOP38-B1-38
TAGGCCAACATCTTTTCTCCTTCTTCCTGCTTGATCGGTTCGTTAATCCAAGCCGCTTCAGGCAGCAACATTTTCTTCGGGAGCCGGTTCTTTCCAAACCGTTCAGGATGCTCCGCCCATGCCTTTTCCAACGCCGCTAGGCGTTGGTCATCCACGTGCCCAGTCATCCCGAAATGCACGTCGGCAGGAGTATGAAAACCCAATCCTGATTGGCGATGCTCAGTGTTATACGCATGAACAAACCGGCCCATAAAATCCCTGGCGTGCTCCAAGGAACCGAACCGCTCAGGAAATACCGGCATATACTTCAAAGTCTTAAACCACGACTCTGAGTTATCCCGAATTCGGGATAACTCAGAGTCGCTTTTCAAGACCATGAAGTATGGGCCTACGTTCCCCGAACGGTTCGCATCGCTAGGGGGTGCAAGGGAGTTCAGGAACGAATTCGTTCAGTGGTACAACTGTGCTCATCAGCATTCGGGTATTGGTCTGCATACGCCTGCAAACGTTCACTACGGGCTGGCTGACGCGGTGGCTGCGAAGCGTTCGCAGGCCCTGGCTGCGGCTCGTGCAAGGCATCCTGAACGGTTTAGTACCTCTAATGATCCGAGACTCCTCGCGCTGCCGGAAGCTGCATGGATCAACAACCCGCAGGACCGGCTAGCTCAGGCTGCTTGAGAGCTAATTAAACTCGTGTTGGTACCGTTTGACTTGAAAAATTCCGAGGCCGGTTTCTCGTGAAGGTTTGTGTGCGAACTTTCCATCTGAGATGTGATGGTTGTTGGCATCGATAACCGGCGTGATGGGCTCCTTGGTGACATTACGTGTTCGTTCTTGTGGTCTTCGGGTGCGGTCAGTGCGCTCGGCGGCGAAACATGAGCAACCCCAAATAATCACTACGACGACCGAGCCGCCGAACGTTTGCAGCCAAGTCCTCAGCGACCAGAAGCGATTAATATCCACATCAAGAATCAGCGATCCAAGCTAACCACCAGCGATGGCGTCGACAACACCCAGTACAAGGGTGTCAAGTAGCTCTCCGATCAGAAAGGCCAGTACCGATTCGGTACTGGCCTTCTTTCATCACTGCGGGTTAGAACTCGCGGCTCTGTTCTTTCGCTTAACCATCCACGCCATGGCTATGATGGCCGCACCAGCGAGAGCGAGCACTGGCGATCCCCAAAGCGCGAAGCTCTCAAAAGCAGTGTTTTCTCCACTGCCGCCAGCCTCTAGCCGTTGGATCTCGGCTGGGGTGAGAACTGCCATATTATACCAAGTGAATAGAACGACCCCGATGATCAAAAGCAAGGAACCAATAATTAGGCCCCACACATTTCGCTGACTTTTACGCATGTTACTTACTTTCTATAAAGGGTTGCACAGAGCCCGAAGCATCCGTGCGTAGCTCACTTTCGGACGCCAAGTATCCAGATTCCAACTCTTTTTGAGCGGGTCCCTAAGACGAACCGCGTCAATGTGGCAGTACAGCTGATCTCGCATCGACGCAGTTTCTTCACGAGTACCAGGGGTTTTCGAGTTCATCTCATAATAGAACGCCTTACGAATTGATCCGTACAAGGCAGGTCCGAACAAAAGCCAAACGTTGGCTCTGCCCCACTGCGTCGGGTAAACCTCCAAAATGTAGCCCTTGTACTTCTTGTTATAGGCCGTCCAGGAAGTCTTTGCGATCAAAGCCTTGCCGACCCATGGATCAGCTACAACCGGGTAGACTACTGATTCATTCCGGTCGACGATTTGTGTGAACGAATGCCCATCAATTATGTAACGTGTGGAGATTTCGCGACCAGAAGCATCCCGGGCCCAGGGAGCAGCTACACCGCCGATGAATACGCCCTCATCGATCACGGCGATCGCACCGTCTTCTTGCAGCTCGAGCTTCGCCTGTATAGGTAGATCCAGCTTATAAGTGAACTCGTGTGGGCTTTCCTTAGCGCTCAGCACTGTGTTGATTCGCACTGAACTCGCTTCAATTGGCTCCACTACGACATCAACCCCGTCTCCGCCGAATACAGCCGTTCCTGAGTTGAGCGTCTTTCCGCGCTTCGACACACCGGCTTGCTGAGGTAGAGAGATGCCGATCGAAGATTCTGCACCTTCGGCACTGTCCGTCTGTATCTCGATGAGCTCATCTCGCATGAGAGGAATCGACAAAGAGTCACCTGAGGTGTCAGAACTCAGGGTGATTTCATCACGTAGTACTTGTGCATCTGTTTCCGGCGCAGGCAGCTCGTCAGGGGTGGCTGCTTTAACCGCTTTTGCAACTTGCTCGGAAGGGTTTTCTGCAGAGTACGCGACAGAGGGGAAAAGAAGTGCAGAAACTACTGCACCCGCAATTCCTGCAGTAACCAGTCGTTTTCCCATAATTTTCCTTATCTAGGGTGAGAAGCTGAAATTAACGGCGACCAATTTATCAAACAAAAATTTTGATAATCAAAGAATCGTCCTAGCGCAACAGATTTGAGAACATAATTACGTCATAGGTAGTTGGAATTTACATCTTATGTAGTATTGGAGAGCCGGCAGCGTTCCGAGGAATAAAAACGATCACTGACCTCACTATTGGCATGAGTCGCTTGTTCTTTAGGCATGCAGCAAAACTTATTAGGCACACGCCTGACTGTTCTGTCCTAAATTGGGCATGGCCGCGTCGGAAGAAGTTAATGACCTTGGCTAGCCGGGCGCAGAGGCCGCTGGTTGGTTCGCACAGGCATACTTCACTGAGATCGCAGATGTAGAGAATGCCGAGTACATAGGTGCAGAAATGTCCACCGAATCTAAGCGGCAAGTCATTTGCTACCTTGCACAGTCCATTGACAGTACGGACATTTCCACTTGGGCAATGAGTCCGGAAAAGCCGTTGGGCAGGGGCAATTGAATAACTGGCAGAAGATTGCTCGGAAACTTCGAGAAGTTTCCACGCTGTAGTTATGCGAGATCAAATCCGATTGACGGATTTCGCGAGGCCCACCCAAGCTCGTCGGCGAAGGCAAGGGAGCTTTCAACCGCTTAGCCGGTCTCCGGTTTCGGATCAGGCGGTCTTCACGCCGGAACTGGCGTCTTGAGCATCGCTTCGATCACCGCGCGGCAGCCGCCGCAACCGGTGCCTGCCCGGCAGGACTCGCCCACTTCGGCCACCGTGGTGCACCCTGCCTCCACCGCATGGGCCACCTGGCCGTGGGTGGCTCCGGAGCAACGGCAGAGCTGGTCATCCGGTCCCGGTGCCCCCGCAGGTTCCAGTATTCCGGGATCATCAAGCCGCAGCAACGTCGAACGGTCCGCGGGCAGCATGCTGCCTCGTTCGTAGCTGAGCACCAGTTCCGCGCTGGTTCGCGGCAGGCCCATGGCGAGAAAGCCGGTGAGCACTCCCGCCTGCGATACCATTTTCAGATATTTGCCCTCTGCCGGATCGGCGAAGACGGTGACCTGGCTGCCGGACTCGTCCCAAAGCCCGGCGGCGATGTCTCCGCCCGCGGTCAGCTCAAGGCCTTGGCCCTTGAGCATCAGGACATCCGAGGATTCCAGGGACGGAGGTGCGAGGCTGATCGGATCGTGCAGGCTTGGGTCGGCCGGTCCCGGAGCCGGGGTGCTGAGCATATATTGGGCCAACCAGCCTGCTTGGGCCCAGCCAGGGGCGAGCAGGCCCACCGGCGCTTGGCCGGCGACCTCGGCGCAGTCGCCGATGGCGAAGATGCGATGTTCGATGTCCGCGGCGAGATATTCGTTGGTCTTGATTCCGCGGTTGACCGCTAGCCCGCAGCTGGAGGCCAGCTCGGTGCGCGCACGCACTCCGGTGGACAGCACCAGGGCCGCTCCTTCGATGATGCCGTGGGTTTGCGTGACCAGTCCGGTGAATCCGGTTTCATCCTTCTGGATTCCGGTGGCGCGAGCCTCGGAAATCACCTCGACACCGGCGGCGCGCAGGCTGCGGATCAGCAATGTGCCGCCGTCGGCATCCACCACCCGTCCCAAGGGGGCCGGCCCGTGGTGGATCAGCACCGGCCGATGCCCGGCTTCGGCCATGGCCAGCGCCGCTTCGATGCCCAGGACTCCGCCGCCGAGCACCAGCACCCGGCCGTTGCCCTGCAAAACCTTGTTGAGGTTCATCGCGTCTTCCAGGGTGCGCAGTGCGAGCACACCGTGGGGGAGCTGGGCCTCGGAATGCGGGTCGAAGTTCAACCCGTTCAGCGCGGGGATCGTTGGCCGGGCGCCGGTGGCGAAGACCAGCCGGTCGTAGCTCAGCGGATCGGCGTCTTCGAGCAGAACCTGGCGGCGGGAGCGGTCGACGCGCTTCACGGTGCGGCCCAATTGCAGGACAACCCCGGCGTTGCGCAAGCGGGTTTCATCGACCATGCCCAGGTGCTCGGCGCGGGTGGCGCCGACGGCCAGCTCCGCGAGCAGCACGCGGTTGTAGGCCAGGTGCTTTTCGGATGACACCACGATCAGCTCTATGGTTCCGGCGGTCACTGCGGGCAGCAGTCCCTCAACGAGGGAGGCTGCCACCGGGCCAAACCCGATAATGACAATGCGTTCCTTGTTCTGCAAAATCAAGACTCTTCTCCTAAGGGGCATAGCGAGACGGGGACATGCTTGAACTCGGGCATGGCGCTGAGCGGATCGACGACCGCGGGAGTCAGGACGTTCGCGTTATTCTTGCCGGGAAAATGGAAGGGAAGGAATACGGTGTCCAGGCGAATCGTGGTGGTCAGCGTGGCGCGTGCGACCATGTTGCCTTGCCCGCTTCCCACCCGCACCCGCTGGCCGTCGGTGATGCCGTGGTTCAGCGCGGTGGCCGGATGGATTTCCAGTCTGGCCTCGGGCGCCGCCGCCTGCAGTTCGGCCACACGGCGGGTTTGCGCACCGGACTGGTAGTGTTCCAGCAACCGGCCGGTCACTAGTGATATTGCGCCGGGCTGGGAGTCCTGCGGCGCAGTGGCCGCTGGATAGACCGCGACGAGCTTCGCCTTGCCATCGGGATGGGCAAAACGTTCCACGAAGAGCCTCGGCGTACCCGAACGGACCCCCGGCTCTCGGGAAATTGTTGCTTCGGCGGGGCAGGGCCAATAGATGGCAGCTCCCGCATCGAGGTCGTCCCAGTCCACGCCGGAGTAGTCCGCTGCGCCGCCGGCAGAGGCGCGGCGAAGCTCCTCGAAGACCTCGCGGGCGTCGGCCGAGAACTGCCCGGGGGAGTCCAGTCGCTTAGCGAGTTCGGCCAGAATCCACAGTTCGCTGCGTGCCTGGCCCGGTGCGTCCAGAGCGGCACGGCGGCGCAGCACCCGCCCTTCCAAGTTGGTCATGGTTCCTTCCTCCTCGGCCCACTGCAGCACCGGGAGCACCAGATGCGCCTCGAATGCCGTTTCGGAAAGGAAGAAATCGCTAACCACCAGGAAGTCCAGCCGGCGCAACCCCTCGATAACCCGCGAGGCATCCGGGGAAGAGACAGCCGGGTTGGAGCCATGGACCAGAAGCATGCGCGAGCCCTGCTCGGAACCCAAGGTGTGCAGCAGCTCGGTGGCGGGAATTCCGGGACCGGGAATGATCTCCGGGTCAACTCCCCAGACCTTGGCCACATGCCTGCGGTGTTCCGGGTCGGTGATCTTGCGGTAGCCGGGCAGTTGATCGCACTTTTGCCCGTGCTCGCGCCCGCCCTGTCCGTTGCCCTGTCCGGTGATGGTGCCGAAGCCTCCGGCGCTGCTGCCGGGCAGGCCCAGCAGCAACGCCAGATTGATGGCTGCGGTGGTGGTGTCGGTGCCGTTGGCGTGTTGTTCCACCCCGCGGCCGGTGAGGATGTAGACCGGGCGGCCCTCGTTTTTTGCGCTGCGTGCGGCGTCGGCCAGCGCGCGAGCGGTGCGGCGGATCTCGGTGGCCGGAACGCCGGTAGCCTTCTCGACGCGTTCGGGCCACCACGCGGCCAGGGAGCTGCGCAGCTGCGCCAACCCGTTGGTCCGGTCTTCGAGGTACCGTTCATCCGCCAGCGATTCGGCGAGCAGCACATGGGACAGGCCCAGCAACAGCTGCAGATCGGTGGCGGGGGTGGGCTGCAGATGCCATCCGGCCCCGTTGGCCGAGAGTTCGGCGGTGGCCGAGCGGCGCGGATCCACCACGATCAGCCCCCCGCTGCTCCGGGCGCCCTCCAGATGGCGGACGAACGGCGGCATGGTGTCGGCCACGTTGGATCCGAGCAGCAGGATCATTCCCGCGCCGTCGAGGTCGGCCAGGGGGAACGGCAATCCCCGGTCCAGGCCGAAGCTGCGGTTGCCGGCCATGGCCGCCGAGGACATGCAGAACCTGCCGTTGTAGTCGATGCGCGAGGTACCCAGCGCCAGCCGGGCGAACTTGCCCAGCTGGTAGCCCTTCTCATTGGTCAACCCGCCGGCACCGAATACCGCCACCGCATCCGCGCCATGCTCGGCGCGGATGCTGCTGGCGCGTTCGGCAATCAAATCCAGTGCCGCTTCCCACCGGATGGGCGCAAAGGAGCCATCTGACTGGCGCAGCAGCGGCTCGGTCACCCGGTCGGGGTGGCCGAGCAACCGTGCGGCGCTGTAGCCCTTGCGGCACAGCGCCCCGCCGTTGGTTTCGAAGTTCCGTCCCTTGAGCGCCACCGGTTCGGCTGCCTGGGCGGTGGCGGCAGGTTCCAGGGTGATGCCGCATTGCAAGGCGCAGTAGGGGCAGTGCGTATCGGTGAGGGAGGTCATTTAGATTCCTTGCTGTGCAAAGATGCTGCCGCGGCGTACGTAGCAGAACCAGGTCACTGCCATCAGCAGCAGGTACAGCCCGACGAAGACGCAGAATGCCGGGAGGTAGGATCCGACTCGGGAGACCGAAAGCCCCAGGGCCTGCGGGACCAGGAACCCGCCGTAGGCGCCAATGGCCGAGATCAGGCCCAGGGCCGCCGCTGATTTGCGGGCCGCTCCGACGCTGTCCTTGCCGATATCCGCCCGCAGGGCGAAGACGGCCGGGATCATTCGGTAGGTCGAGCCATTGCCCACGCCGCTGGCGGTGAACAGTATCAGGAAGAGTCCCAGGAACACCCAGAAGTTCGAAGTCGACAAGGTGAGCACCAGCCCCACGGTGATCAGCGCCATCAGCGACAATGAAGCCAGCGTGATGCGCGCGCCGCCGAAGCGGTCGGCGAGCTTGCCGCCGTAGGGGCGGGCCAGGGAACCGACCAGCGGGCCTAGGAAAGCCAGGGTAATCGTGGCTGTGCCCAGCGCGAAGCCGGAATATTCGGTGAACGTATCGGCGATCAGCTTCGGGAATACCGCGGAGAAGCCAATGAACGAACCAAAGGTGCCGATATACAGGGACGAGATGATCCACAGATGCGGTTCGCGCAGGCAGGCCAGGGCTCCGCGCAGATCCGAGCGCGCATTGGACAGGTTATGCATATTGCGCAGGGCGCCGAAGGCGGCGAGCAGGATGAACGGGATCCAGACGATGCCGGCCATCGGCAGCTGCAGGGAGCCTGCAGCGAATACGGTGATGGCGACCGGCACCAGCAGTTGGGCCACCGCCGCCCCGAGGTTGCCGCCGGCGGCGTTCAGGCCCAAGGCCCAGCCCTTTTGCGCCGCAGGGTAGAAGTAGGTGATGTTGGCCATCGAGGAAGCGAAGTTGCCGCCGCCGAACCCCGCAAGGCCTGCCAGCGAAAGCATGACCCAGAACGGGGTGTCGGTATTTGCGACGGCAAGGGCCAGGCCGCCGGCCGGGATCAGCAGCAGCAAGGCCGAGACGACGGTCCAGTTGCGTCCGCCGAAACGGGCCACCATGAACGTATAGGGAATGCGCAGGGTGGCACCGACGAGGCTTGGCATGGAGATCAGCCAGAAGAGCTGGGAGGTGCTGTATTCGAAACCGGCCGCCGGCAGGTACACCGCGACGATGGCGAATAACTGCCACACCACGAAGCCGAGGAATTCGGCGAAGATCGACCAGCGCAGGTTGATTGCCGCGGTTTTCTGGCCCACGCTATTCCAGAATGCGGGGTCTTCGGCGTCCCAGTTGTTGATCCAGCGTCCCTTGGACAACTGAAGCGACGCGTCGGCTGTAGCGACACCGCGACCCATCTGGGGCTCTGACTCTAAATTGATACTCACGCGAATCGTTCCCTCTCGCTGCTAGCTGGTGCTTTCAGCTTTCCAGAGGGGCATTTCACTCAGGTACGGTCGGTGTTGCACCGAAGGGAACTTAAATTCACGGCGCTTGCCGCCGCCGCGGTAGATCCTCGTAATCTGTTCGAAATCAGCGGTGTTTTCCCTAGTGGCAGCCTCTATTCGTGGCACCCGATGCGGCTTGCAGCGCAATGGCTGTCAGGGAAGGGAGATGGCGCTCGCCGATCCATCCATGGTTTCCGGGCCTCTGCCCGTTTATGCCGGGAGCGCTAGGAGCAGCCAGGCGCCGCGGCTTGAATCGGCCGGCTATGCCCCTGATCGGGGGCCTATCTTCTTCGCTCGGGATTTCAGCGATATTTCTTCAAGAAATCTCGACCACCGAATCTGGGCGCTGAATAGAAACCCGAGCCCACGGAAACAAGCCGGGCAAAGTGCGGAAGGTTCGGCATTAATTGGCTGCCTGGGCCCAGAGCACGTTGCATCGACCGATATAAGCCGCAGGCGGGGGTGAGGGCCCAGCTAACAAGTAGCGAGCTACCCGCCGATATACGACATCTCGATGCGTTTGCGGTCCCCAGGCTCCAAGGCCGCGCGCAGCTCAGAATAGTTGTCTTCGCGTTTGCTCCACAGCCCGCCGAGCGCCAAGGAGATGTCCCGGTCGGTGGCATCCGAGCGCAGCAAGGCGCGCAGGTCCGTGCCTTCGGAGGCGAAGAGGCAGGTGTACAGCCGGCCTTCGGCCGAGACCCTGGCCCGCGTGCAATCGCCGCAAAAGGCGCCGGTGACCGAGGATATCACGCCGATTTCACCCGACCCGTCGGCGTACTTCCAGCGTTTGGCGGTCTCTCCCATTTGCGTGGGCGCGGCGGGTTCGAGCCGGTGTCGGGCGGAGATCCGCTCGATCACCTCGGCGGAGGGCACAACCTCTTCCAGCTGCCACTGGTTGGAGGCTCCGACGTCCATGTATTCAATGAATCGCAGCACATGCCCGGTGCCGCGGAAGTGCTCGGCGAGGTCGAGGATTTCGTCGTCGTTGACTCCGCGCTTGAGCACGGTATTGATCTTCACCGGGCCGAGGCCGGCTAGTGCCGCGGCGTCGATGGCGGCAAGAACCTTGTCGACCGGGAACTTGACGTCGTTGATGGCTTGGAAGCGCTCGTTGTCCAGCGAGTCGAGGGATACCGTCACACGGTTCAGCCCGGCCTCTTTGAGCGCGGTCGCCTTGATGGCCAAGGCCGACCCATTGGTGGTCATCGCGAGATCTACCGGTTTTCCTTCTGGCGTGCGCAGCGCCGCCAGCCGGGAAATCAGGTCCTCGATTCCTCGCCGCAGCAGCGGCTCGCCGCCGGTGAGGCGAAGTTTGCTGACGCCGAGGGACACCGCGATACCCGCAAGCCGTTCAATTTCTTCGAAGCTCAGCAGTTCCGAGCGTTCGCGGAACTGGAAATCCTTGCCGAAGACTTCCTTGGGCATGCAGTAAACGCAACGGAAATTGCACCGGTCGGTCACCGAGATCCGCAGGTCTCGCAATGCTCGGCCGCGCGCGTCTGCCACTTTGATGGGGTCTACGTTCAGAGCCACGGTGCACCTCCTGAAAAGTTACTGATTGGGTGGCTTCAAGCTATTGACATGGGAAGACTGCATCCGCGCAATGTGCGAAGCTACCGAGGTGGTAGGTCAACATTGAATTCTTGAGGCCTGGCCGCCGATGGTCCGCGGCGAAAATTCGATGTCGCCAAAGGGGCGCCGGCAAGAGACAAGTGATTCGAAGTCGAGAATACCTTGGATCGTGTTGACCCGCATCACTTCGACCCACTTTGACCTCGGAAGTCGGCCGGCAGCGCAGCTGCCGCATTTGCTTCGTCGATTGACCCGCCTTCCCTGGCGGGCCGAGGCGCAAGGTTTTTGTCGATTTCTTTGCTTCCTCCCGCTTCCGCCGCTGCTGGCCATCGGCACTTGTCGGTGCCGGAACGGGGTGGAATCCGGGCAGGCAAAATGTTCATGATGCGAAAAAGCTATTTCAAAAAAGTGTTGCGCAGGTCACATTCCGTTGATAATCTCGTAGCTGTCTATGGCGGGCACCCATCTCTGGGTCGCTATCTACCGGGCGTGCAACTGATCTATTTCAGCAGATGAGTACGGTCGGCGCCCGAGATAAACGGGACCGTTCGGCTGGCTTGTCCGAAGCATGAGGAGCCACGCGATGAGCGTTACTACCACTGGCCAAGACTATCTTTCGATGGCCATCGATATTGCCACCACCAATGTCCGCAACAACGGAGGTCCTTTCGGAGCCGTTGTTGTCTCTGCCTCGGGGCAGATCTTCGAGGGAGTCAACCGCGTCACCGCGAACAACGACCCCTCCGCCCATGCCGAGGTGGTGGCCATCCGCAACGCGGCCGCCGCGCTGGGCACCTTCGACCTGAGCGGATGCGTGCTCTACAGCAGCTGCGAGCCGTGCCCGATGTGCCTGGCCACCTCGCTGTGGGCGCGCATCGACAAGGTCTACTTCGCCGCCAACCGGCACGACGCCACCGACGCTGGCTTTGATGATGCGGTGTTCTACGAATACTTTGAACCCAATTCCAGCCGCGCGCTGATGCCGGTGGATTGTTTCCAGAGCGCCAGCAAGGAGCATTTGAAGCCCTTCCAGGAATGGGACTCGCTAGAGACCCGGACGGACTATTAGGGGACCGGGCCATGACTATGACAAGTCGCCCGCAAGCCGAACCGAAAAAAACGGGCAATGCAGCCAAGCCGGTTAGTCTGCAAGCGCGCCCCGGCGGTCCACGCAATCTGCTTGATGCGTACTTCCGGATCAGCGAACGTGGTTCCACGCTCGCGCGGGAATTTCGTGGTGGAATCGTCACGTTCTTCACGATGGCCTACATCGTCATCCTCAATCCCTTGATCCTCGGCGGATTCAGCGCCGACGCCGCACCGGTGGATGTCGCCGGAACCTGGCTGCCGGCAGCGCAGGTCGGGGCCATGACCGGGCTGACCGCCGGGGTCATGACCATCATGTTCGGGGTGATCGCCAACCTGCCCTTTGGGCTGGCCGCCGGCTTGGGCATTAACTCCTTCCTTGCGGTCTCGGTCATCCAGGAGGTCACCTGGGCCGAAGCCATGGGGCTGGTGGTGATCAACGGCGTGCTGATCGTGATCTTCGGAATGACGGGCATTCGAACCGCCATCTTCCGCGCGATCCCGAAGGACCTGAAGGCCGCGATTACGGTGGGCATTGGGCTGTTCATTACCTTCATCGGGTTCGTGGACTCCGGCTTTGTCACCCGCACACCCGCAGGTCCTCCGGTCCAGCTGGGAGATGGCGGATCGATCGTGTCGATCCCGACGATGGTCTTTGTGATTGGGCTGCTGATCATGGGCGCGCTGGTAGCCCGTGGAGTGCAAGGCGCGATCCTGATCGGCATCGTGGTCTCCACCGTGCTGGCCGTCGCCGCGGAGCTGGTTTTCAAGATCGGTGCGGGCAGCGCGGATAACCCGCACGGCTGGCATCTGAATATTCCGGTGCTCCAGGGGCAGGTGGTCGCGCTGCCGGACATGTCGCTGGCCGGCGACTTCGATCTCTTCGGTTCCTTCTCCCGCATCGGTGCGCTCGCGGCGACGATGCTGGTCTTCACCCTGGTGTTCACGAATTTCTTTGACGCCATGGGAACCATGACCGGGCTGGCCAAAAATGCCGGCCTTGCGAAAAAGGACGGCACCTTCCCGAGGCTCAAGGCCGCATTTGTGGTGGAAGGCCTGGGTGCGGTCGCCGGCGGCATGGGGTCCTCATCCTCGAATACCGTGTATGTGGATTCGGCCGCCGGCATCGGGGAAGGGGCGCGCACCGGCTTGGCCTCCGTGGTCACCGGGGCGTTGTTCCTGGGGTCGATGTTCTTCACGCCGCTGACCTCGGTGGTGCCCATCGAGGTGGCCGCCGCGGCGCTGGTGCTGGTCGGCACCATGATGTGCGCGCAGATCCGCGAGATCAATTTCAAGCGATTCTCCTCGGCCCTGCCCGCCTTCCTGACGCTGATCACCATGCCGCTGACCTACTCCATCGCCAATGGCATCGGGGCCGGGTTCATCGCATGGGTCGTGGTGAATACCGCGGCCGGCCGCTACAAGAAGATTCACCCGTTGATGTGGGTGGTTGCCGCCGGGTTCTTGGTCTACTTCGCCCGCGGGCCGATCACCGCCCTGCTTGGCTGAGCAGGTGATGAATAAAAGTTGACATTAGTTGCTGTGATGCACTTCACTTAGAATGAATGAACTTGATTTTCCATGATCCGAAATTTGGAGGCTAATCATGGCTGGTTGTGTTGCCTGGTCCAAGGGCCAGATCGCGCACGGAGACTAATCGTCGCCGCGCGCGGAGGGCTGCCCTCCGCGCGTAGCTCATCGAGCGTTTCCCCGGGGCTGGGCCCCGGCGGAAACTAGTCAACCATCCAAATCATTCATAGTGCGCCTGAACTCTCAGGTGCAGGAGGTGTCAGCGGCATGACCGCCGAGACAACGGAAAAATCGAGCTGCCAAATAACCGTCAACGGAACCATCCGTGAATTCGATGGCCCGCCGCATACCAACGCGCTGGATTTCCTGCGTGGCGAAGGGCTCATCGGGTGCAAGGAGGGATGCGCGGAGGGCGAATGCGGCGCCTGCTCGATCCTCGTGGCCCGCAGCGACAGGCAGGGGACCCGCTGGACGGCGTTGAATGCCTGCCTGCTGCCGGCCGCATCGCTCGACGGGCAGGAAGTCATCACTTCCGAAGGCCTGGGCAGCGTGGAAAACCTGCATCCGGTGCAAGAGGAGATGGCCAATCGCGGCGGATCCCAGTGCGGTTATTGCACCCCCGGATTCGTCTGCTCCATGGCCGCCGAATACTACCGCCCGGAGCGAATCGCCAATACCGCAGTCATCGCGGAGCACGGCGAGGAGCACCGGTGCGGACCCAATGGATTCGATCTGCATTCGCTCTCTGGCAACTTGTGCCGCTGCACCGGGTATCGACCCATTCGTGACGCGGCCTATGCCTTGGGTGCACCGGATGCACAAGATGAGCTTGCCACCCGGCGTGGGCAAGCCGCACCGGCGGCGGTGTCCACCGATATCACGCGGGTGGACACCCCCACCGGAAGCACCGGTCGCTTCCGGCGCCCGGCCAGCCTGGACGCGGCCTTTGGCATCCTGGCCGAGGAACCCGAAACCCTGCTCGTGGCCGGGGGCACCGACTGGGGTGTCGAGGTCAATATCAAAGGTGCGCGGGCCCGCTCGGTGCTGGCCATCGACCGGCTTGCCGAGTTGCGCCAAATTCACTTCGGCGAAGACTATATCGAACTCGGCGCCGCCTGCACGCTGAGCGAACTCGAACGTCTTCTGGCCGGCAAGATCCCGTTGCTCGGCCAGCTCTTCCCGCAGTTCGCCTCCCGGCTCATCCGAAATGGCGCCACCCTCGGCGGCAATTTGGGCACCGGTTCGCCGATCGGGGATACCCCGCCGGCGCTGCTGGCGCTGGAAGCGGACCTCGTGCTGGGCAGCGCCTCGGGTAGCCGCATCGTGCCCTTGGCGCAGTACTTCACCGGGTACCGGCAGACGGTGCGGGCCGCCGGGGAACTGATCACCGCGATCCGCATCCCGCTGCCGCTGGCGGTCCTGACCAGCTTCCAGAAGATCTCCAAACGACGCTTTGACGATATCTCTTCGGTGGCCATCGGCTATGCGGTGAGCGTGGAAAACAACTACATCACCAAGGCCCGCATCGGCTTGGGCGGAGTGGCGGCCACTCCGCTGCGAGCTACCGCCACCGAAGCCGCCTTGGAAGGCAAAGAGTGGTGCTTGGCGACTATCCATGCGGCTGCCGAGCAGATGGCGCAGGAGGGCACCCCCATGGATGACCACCGGGCCAGCTCAAGCTATCGAAAGGCGATGCTGAAGTCCTCGCTGGAGCGTTTTTTCGCCGAACAGCTCGCCCGCACCAACGCAGCAAAGGGGGAGCAGATCTCATGAGCCAGCTTTCACAACGCCCGGAATCGCCCGTAGTCGGCCAGCGCCAGCGCCACGAATCCGCGGCCGAACACGTCACCGGCAGCGCGCGCTACACCGATGATCTGGCGCAGCGGCTCACCGGGGTACTCCACGCCTACCCGGTGCAGTCCACCGAAGCCCACGCGAAGATCCTGGGCCTCGATACCAGCGGCGCCAGCGCAATTCCCGGGGTGGTGCGGGTGATTACCGCCGCCGATATCCCGGGGGTCAACGACCAGGGCGCCAAACGCGACGAACCCATGCTTCCGGTCGACGAGGTGATGTTCTACGGCCAACCGGTGGCCTGGGTGCTCGGCGAAGATCTGGAAGCCGCCAAGGCCGGGGCGGGGGCGGTCAAGGTGGACTACGAGCCGCTTGCCTCGCTGATCACCATCAAGGAGGCCATTGCCGCCCAGAGCTTCCACGGGATCAAGCCCACCATCGACAAGGGGGATATTTCCGGGGCCTTCGCCGACGCGGCACATGTCTTTGAAGGGGACTTCGAATTCTCCGGCCAGGAGCATTTTTATCTTGAGACGCAGAACTCGCTCGCCCTGGTTGACGAGTCCGGCCAGATATTGATTCATTGCTCCACCCAGCACCCCACCGAAACCCAAGATATCGTCTCCCATGTGCTCGGCATCCCGGCCCATGAGGTGACGGTGCAGGTATTGCGGATGGGCGGCGGGTTCGGCGGCAAGGAAATGCAGCCGCACGGCTACGCGGCGCTCGCCGCGCTGGGCGCGGTGCTCACCGGGCGTCCGGTGCGGGTTCGCTTGAACCGCACCCTGGATATGACCATGACCGGCAAGCGCCACGGGTTCTACGCGACCTGGAAGATCGGCTTCGACGCGCAGGGAAAGATCCTGGCCTTGGATGCCGGCCTCACCGCGGACGGCGGATGGAGCCTGGATCTGTCCGAACCGGTACTCACCCGCGCGATGTGCCATATCGACAACGGCTACTGGGTCCCGAATATCCGGGTGCGCGGACGGATTGCCAAATGCCATAAGACCTCACAGACCGCATTCCGCGGCTTTGGCGGGCCGCAGGGCATGCTGGTGATGGAGGACATCCTGGGCCGGGTCGCCCCCAAGCTGGGGATCGCTGCCCGCGAGCTGCGCCGGCGCAACTTCTACGCGCAGGGTCAGGACACCCCGTACTACCAGCCGGTGCGCCATCCCGAACGGCTCGACGCGGCCTGGCAGCAGGTCCTGGAATCCGCCCAGATCACCCAGCGCGAGGCGCAAATCAGCGAATTCAACGCGCGCAATGAGAACACCAAACGCGCCCTGGCACTCACCCCGGTGAAGTTCGGGATCTCCTTTAACCTCACCGCCTTCAACCAGGGCGGCGCCCTGGTGCTGGTCTACAAGGACGGCTCGGTGCTGGTGAACCACGGCGGCACCGAGATGGGCCAAGGGCTGCATACCAAGATGCTGCAGGTCGCGGCCACCACCTTGGGAGTGCCGCTGTCCGCGGTGCGCATCGCGCCAACCCGCACAGACAAGGTGCCCAATACCTCGGCCACCGCCGCCAGCTCCGGCAGCGATATCAATGGCGGGGCCGTGAAGGACGCTTGCGAGCAGATCCAGGCCAGGCTGGCGCAGGTCGCCGCCGGCAAGCTTGGCGTTCCGGCGCATGAGGTGCGTTTCGGCAACGGAAAGATCACCGCACTGGGCAAGAGCCAGGAGCTGAGCTGGGAAGAAACCGTGCGGGACGCCTACTTCCAGCGCATCCAACTCTCGGCCGCCGGGTTCTACCGTACCGAGGGGCTGCACTGGGACCTGAGCCAGATGTCCGGCACCCCGTTCAAGTACTTCGCCTACGGGGTGGCCGCCAGCGAGGTGGAGGTCAGCCGCTTTGACGGGTCCTACACCCTGGCCCGAGTGGACATCGTCCACGACGTGGGAGACTCGCTCTCGCCGCTGGTGGATCTGGGGCAGATTGAAGGCGGTTTCGTGCAGGGCGCCGGGTGGCTGACCCTCGAAGACCTGCGCTGGGATACCTCGGATGGTCCGGGGCGTGGACGAGTGGCCACCCAGGCCGCGAGCACCTACAAGATCCCCAGCTTTTCCGAGATGCCCGAGGAATTCAACGTTTCGTTGCTGGACAAGGCCCACGAGGAAGGCGCGGTGTACGGTTCCAAGGCGGTCGGCGAACCGCCGCTGATGCTGGCCTTCTCGGTGCGCGAGGCGCTGCGGCAGGCGGTGGCCGAATTCGGCCCGGCCGGCTGCTCGGTGCAGCTGGCCTCGCCGGCCACACCGGAGGCGGTGTTCTGGGCCATTGAATCCGTGCGCGAGCCGAGCCTGATCGAGGAAAAGGTGCGCTAGCCATGCTGTCCTGGATCGAAGCGGTGACGGCACTGCGCAATGAGCGGCGCGCGGCGGTGCTGGTCACCGTCACCGCCGTGCGCGGCCATGCCCCGCGTGAAGCCGGCGCGAAGATGGTGATCGCAAAGGAAGAAATCTTCGGCACCATCGGCGGCGGCAATCTGGAGATGGCGGCCATGGAACGGGCCCGCGAGATGCTCACGCAGGGCGAAAGCCAGCCGCAGGACATGAGCCTGCGGCTGAACGACAAGGCCCCGGCAAAATACGGGCGCCAATGCTGCGGGGGAGAGGTGAGCCTGCTGCTGGAGCCTTTGCCGGTGCCGGCCACCGTGGCGATCTTCGGGATCGGCAACGTGGGAATGGAACTTGCCCGCATCCTCTCCCGGCATGAGCTGGAATTGCATCTGACCGACTCGCGTCCCGAGTTCCTCCAGTCGCTGGCGGCTATGGAACCCGGCGTGGCCCGTGTGCATGCGCAGGTGGCGGTGCTGGGCGAGCAGGTGTTGAGCTGCCTTCCGGAAGGCGCCCACGTGCTGATCATGACCCACGACCATGCCGAGGATTTCCACTTGTGCGATGCGGCCTTGCGGCATCCGGGGCTCGGATCGATCGGGCTGATCGGCTCGAAGGCCAAATGGGCCCGCTTCCGGAAGAACCTGGCCGCCAGCGGTCACGGCGAGGCGAAAATCCAGCAGATCCAATGCCCCATCGGCTTGGCCGAGGTCTCGGGCAAGCAGCCGGCGGTTATCGCCGTCAGCGTGGCCGCCGAGCTGCTGGCAAGAATCAATTCCAGCCCCAAGGTGCATGCCTGAGATCATGTGATCCGCCGCCGGCCACCGGCATCAGCCCTGGACGCGCCGAAGTTCGCTGCCGACCCGGGTGATCTGCTCGGGGCCGACCTGGCAGCACCCGCCGATAATGCGTGCGCCGGCGGTGATCAGTTCCGGCACCGCTCCGGGCAGATCGGTGCCCGAGATCCCCGGAAGCCAGCTCCGGGCCTCGCGGTCCCAGATCTCGCCGCTGTTCGGGTAGGCCAGCAGCGGAAGGTCCGTCAGCTCGCGCAGCACCCTCAGGGCCGAGACGGCCACGGGCACCGGGCAGCAATTCACGCCGAGCGCGGCAAAGGCGCCGGAATCGTTGGCGATCCGGGCCGCCTCGCGCAGGTCGCTGCCGTCTCCCAGCACCAGCTGTCCGTCCGCGGTGGTGCGCACCGCGAGGCTGAGCAGCACCGGCAGGTCCAATCCGGCCGCCTCCCCGGCCAGCGCCTGGACTTCGGCCAGGCTCGGCACGGTTTCACAGATCAGCACGTCTGCGCCGGCATCGGCCAGGACCCGCAGACGCCCGCGGTGCCAGTCGGCCAGCTCGGCGACGGTGCGCCCATAGGCTCCGTCGTATTCGGTGCCGGACCCCGGACCGGCGCCGTAGGGTCCCACCGAGGCGGCCACCCAGCGCGCCGGTGTACCGTTCGCCGCCTCGCGGGCCAGCCGCACGCTGGTGCGCAGCAGCTCGGCGGCCTGCTCGGCGGCCTGCTCGGTGCTCGCACCTTTGCTGGTGTTCGCCAGGCCATCGATGCTGACCTGGTAGGAGCAGGTGGTGGCCAGTTGCGCGCCGGCGGCGAAGAAGTCGGCATGCGCGGCGCGGACCTCCTCGGGACGGTCTTTGAGGATCTGCGCGGACCACAGTTCGCCGCTCACGTCATTACCGCGCTGCGCCAGATGGGTGCCGAGCCCGCCGTCCAGCAGCAGCGGCGCGCTGTCGGCGGCGCTCAGCGCCTCGCGGAAATTGAGGGTTTCACTGGGATTTTTCACTTTCCGAGGGTAACCCGGTGACGGCCTGATGACCGATTATGACGGTCCGTGACAGGCCATGACGAGGGCTGCGCGGAGCAGGGGGCACGGCAGTTATTCTTCAAACGCATTCATTTCAGAAGGAGCCCCCATGTCCGAGCTCAGCGCGCCGCCGGCGCAGCAGCCTCCCGCCCGCTCTACTCCGGGCGTTTCGCCCGGCGAATCCGGGCTGCGCAGAACCATGACCTCCCGCCACCTGGTGATGATCGCGCTGGGCGGGGTGATCGGCTCGGGGCTGTTCGTCTCTTCGGGCTATACGATTGCGCAGGCCGGACCGCTGGGCGCCGTGCTGGCCTACGCGGTGGGCGCGCTGGTGGCCTATATGGTGATGAGCGGGCTCGGGGAGCTGTCCGCACGCCATCCGGTGGCCGGCGGGTTCCACGCCCACGCCACCCGCGACCTCGGCCCGGCCTGGGGTTTCACTACGGCCTGGCTGTACTGGATGTGCTGGGCGGTGGCGCTGGCCAGCGAGTTCACCGCCTCGGGCATCCTCATGCAGCGCTGGTTCCCCACGGTGCCGGTCTGGGTGTTCGCCCTGCTCTTCGCGGCCCTGCTGTTCGCGCTGAACGCGGTGTCCTCGAAGGTCTTCGCGGAAACCGAATTCTGGTTCTCGCTGATCAAGGTGGCCGCCGTGGTGCTCATGATCGTGGTCGGCGCGGCCACGATCCTCGGCATCAACCCGGCCAGCGAGGCGGGCCCGCTTGGCCTGGCGAACTTCGATACCGGCGATGGGCTGTTCCCGACGGGGATCAGCGGCGTGCTGGTCACCATCCTGGCGGTGTTCTATGCCTTCAGCGGCACGGAGCTGATCGGTGTGGCCGCCGGCGAGGCCAAGAACCCGGAACTGAGCATCCCGCGGGCCATCCGCACCGCCGTGGTGCGCCTGGCGGTGTTCTTCATCGGCGCCATCGTGGTGATCGCCGCGATCGTTCCCTTCGCCGAGGCGGGCGCAAACGAGAGCCCATTCGTCACGGTGCTGGATGCCGCGGGGCTGCCGGCCGGGGCCGACATCATGAACTTCGTGATCATCACTGCATTGCTCTCCGCGGGCAACTCCGGGCTGTATTCCTGCGCCCGGATGCTGCACGCCATGGGCGCCGCAGGCCAAGCCCCGGCGGTGCTCTCGAAAACCAACCGCCGCGGCGTGCCGATGCTGGCGCTGTGCCTGTCGCTGCTGGGCGGTTTGGCCTCCCTGCTCTCCGGGGTCATCGCCGCCGACTCGCTGTTCCTGGCGCTGGTCTCGATCTCCGGGTTCGCGGTGGTGGCGGTGTGGATCGTGATCTGCGCTTCGCACCTGTCCTTCCGCCGGCACCATGTGGCGCTGCATGGCGGCACCGATTCGCTGCCCTACCGGGCCCCGCTGTTCCCGCTGCTTCCGATCCTTGCGCTGCTTCTGCTGGGCGCCTCGCTGGTGGGTGTGGCCTTCGATCCCGTGCAGCGCCCGGCCCTCTGGTTCGGGGTGCCCTTCACGCTGCTGTGCCTGGGCTACTACCGCTGGCGCCACGGGTCCGGGGTGTTCACCCCGGCGCGCTGAACGGGCGCTGTGAAAACGCCGAAACCGGGAACTCTGCGCGGCTCTGGGGAGTTTAACGGGGCCAAGGCGGGCGTAAATCGTGCCGCGACCCACCAAGGAAATGAGGACGTTGTGGCGATGTTCGACAAGCTATTGCGCAAGGGAAAGCAGCTGGCCGGCGAGTATGTCCGGGAACAGCTGAACCAGCGCAGCACCACCGGCCAGCGAAACAACCAGCAGGATCCGCGCGGACCGCGCAGCCACGCCGGGTACGAAAACCGGAACTACCCGAACCAGCCAAGCGCGGCGCAACCGCGGACGGCCGGTAGCCAGGGCGCCTCACGCGAGGACCAGGCGGCGATTGAGAAATACCGCTACATGCTGCGCACCGCGCCGCCGCAGGATATGGAACGCGCCCACACCGAGGCTTTCTCCCGGTTGACTGCCCCGCAGCGCGAGCTGCTGCACGCCGAGCTGGCCGAGCAGCTGCCGGCCGCAGAGCGCCCGGCCTCGCAGCGGCCGGAGGATCTGGCCCGGGCCGCCACCCGCGCCGAGGTGTCCCGCCCGGGCTTCATGGACAAGCTCCTCTCGCGGGGCGGTTCGGGACGGAAATCCATGGGCGGCATGGCCGCCGGCGCTGCCGGCGGACTCGGAATCGGCCTGCTGGGCGGTGTGGCCGGCGCCTTCATCGGCACCGCGATCGCCGGCCCGCTGCTCGATGGCTTCGCCGGGGCCGGCGAACAGTTTTCCGCGGCCGGAGAGGGCCTGGGCGACCAGGCCGGGGGAGCGTTCGGGGACTTCCTGGGCGGTGCCGGAGGAAGCTTCGGGGACTTCGAGTTCTAGCACTGGCATGGAGCGGCCGCCGTGCATCCTGAACCCGCTGCCAGCGGGAACTCGTGGCTCTTGACCTGCGGGAAAGAGATCTTGAAGATCGGTCCGCCGGCCACCACGAACACGATCTTGCCCGGCATTATGGAACACTGCCATCGATCAGGCTGCCCCGGCCCCTATTCCGTTGCGGCTCGTGGATGTTTGACGGTTCCAGGGGCCTCGCCCCAGCGCTTCCCGCTAGCGGCATCCGGCACGCCGCGGCTATGGGCCAGCGCCGCTGCCTCGGCGCGCGAACGCACATCCAGCTTCTTGAAGAGGTTGCGGACATGGAACTTCACCGTATTCTCGCTGATGCCCAGGGCTGCGGAGATCGCGCGGTTTCCCTGCCCCGCCGCCAGCAGTTGGAGCACCTCGAATTCCCGGGCGGCCAGCTTCCATTGGGCCAGATCGGCGGGCATGCTCTGCGGCGCATCGAGCGGCAGCACGATCGAGACATCGGTGCCCCACTCGGAGATGACTTCCAGCTCCATCCGCCCGGCCAGGGCTTGCACCTGACGGTTCAGGCGCTCGATAGTCGGAGACGCTTGATCCATGGCGCCGCGTCCGTCGTCACGCATGTTGATCAGCAGGTTCTCACCGTCGCAGTCCCATTGGGCACGAATCCGGTGGATCTGTTCTTGATCCATCATGACCAGCGCCAGCCCGCGCATGATCGAGCGCGCCGCGTAGGCGACTTCTCCGGGCAAGGCCCTGCCATCGGCGGGCGGCTCGATGAATTGCAGTTCCACTCCGCCGGATTCGCTCAAGGGGCGCAGGTCCTCGCGCAAGCGGGTAAAGGCGCTGCCCACCGGTTCCTCGGCCATGCCATTGATCCGGTCATCGAGGGACCGCAAGCCCACCAGGGTCTTCGCCGCCAGGTCGGTGGCCTTGGCACGTGCCAGCGCATCGCTGAGCTGCGTGCTGCGCAAGGTGGCCAGCAGAAGGTCCAGGCTGGTGGAGTACTGGTCGACCAGTTCGGTGGTCACCCGGGTGCGTTCGGCCGATACGGCCCGCGATTCACGCAAGTAGGAGGGCGGCGCGTCGGCGACCTTTTCGCGGATCCGGGCTGCCGTGAGCCGCCAGAGGTAGCCAAGCAGATCGCGGGAACTGGCGGACTCGGCAGGCTCCTGCGCCAACACCGGATCGGTCAGCACGAGGAGCGCATTGCTCGGCGGATAGCGCAAGGCAAGGACTTCGCGCGGAGCCCCGCCAATCCCGGCGGTGCTCCGCCACCGGTCCTGGCCCGGATGGGAGCTGCGCAGCTGGTCCAATTCATCGATGGTGACCCGGGAGGTGATTGCCTCGCTTCCCGACTTCTTCTGCGGCCTGCCCGTGCATTCTTCGGTGAAGATCAGCAGCGCGGAGCATTTGATCCAGGGCGGCAGGGCGGCATGCAGGCGCTCGGCGATCTGCAGCAGCGGCGCGGTCGCCAGCAGCGACAGCGAATCGAGAAGCCGCCAGAGCCCGTCTTGGGAAATCGGTTCGGCAGCAATGCCCTCGGGGGAAGAAACCATGACAGCGAGTGTATTCCATCCGGGACTGGCTCACCTACCTGAATGGGTGGGATGAACCGTCACAAAATGGGGTATTGCCCACCCGGAGGAATCGCGAGGATGGATTGTAGACACGGCGGGGTCCTCGACGGGCACCGAAGCGAGCATCGAGAGGAATGGCTTGGGAACTTTGCGAACCACGGCGGCGGCAATCACGACAAATCATGTTCTAGCCGCGCAGGAAATGATCCAGGCGGAGATCGCTGGGACCATGCAGGCCATCGATCCCGGGCAGATCGCAGCGGTGGCCGAGCTGGCCGGTTCGGCCAAGCGGATCTTCGTCGCCGGTGCCGGGCGCAGCGGTCTGGTGCTGCGCATGGCCGCCATGCGGCTGATGCATCTGGGCCTCACCGTGCACGTGGCCGGGGATATCACCACTCCGGCCATCACCGAGGGGGATCTGCTGCTGGTGGCCTCAGGCTCGGGCACCACCTCCGGGGTGGTCAGAAGCGCACAGACTGCGGCCGATCTCGGCGCGCGCATCGCCGCGGTGACCACGGACCCGGATTCTCCCTTGGCGCATCTGGCCACCGCGATTGTGCAGGTGCCGGCCGCGCGCAAGACGGACCACGGATCGGCGAAGAGCAAGCAGTACTCGGGCAGCCTCTTCGAGCAGTCGCTCTTTTTGGCCACCGAATCGCTATTCCACTGCCTCTGGAGCAGCACGGACTTGCCGGCCGAAGAGCTGTGGCTGCGGCACGCCAACCTGGAATAGCCCGCCGCGAATCCTCCTCGAAAAACACAACAACCGAAAGAAGATCATCATGAAAATCCAAGTTGCCATCGACCTGTTGACCACCCAGGACGCGCTGGAGCTGGCGGCCAAGGTCGCCCCGTACGTCGACATCATCGAGTTGGGCACCCCGCTGATCAAGGCCGAGGGCCTCTCGGCGGTTGCCGCGATCAAGAGCGCCCACCCGGACAAGATCGTGTTCGCCGACATGAAGACGATGGATGCCGGCGAACTGGAAGCCGACATCGCCTTCGCAGCCGGCGCGGATCTGGTCTCCGTGCTCGGCAGCGCAGACGACTCCACCGTGGCGGGCGCCGTCAAGGCTGCCAAGGAGCGCAATAAGGGCATTGTCGTCGATCTGATCGGCATCGCGGACAAGGCCGCCCGTGCGAAGGAGGTCATCGCGTTGGGAGCTCAATTTGTCGAGTTCCACGCCGGCTTGGACGAGCAGGCGCAGCCCGGTTACGACCTGACTGGCCTGCTCAGCGCGGGGGCGATCGCAGCAGTTCCGTTCTCGGTGGCCGGCGGGGTCAGCATCAGCACGATCGCCGAGGTGCAGAAGTCCGGGGCCCAGGTGGCGGTGGCCGGAGGCGCCATCTATGGTGCGGCCGACCCGGCGACCGCGGCCCGCGAGCTCAAGGCCGCATTGGTCTAAAGCGCGATATATCCCTTCGGCCTGCCCCGTTGGGGGCAAGTCGAAGCATCGGCGGCATCGATAAAACGGAGCCACCCGGAATTGCATAACAAGGCGCACGGCTCCAGTGGAGCCGTGCGCCTTGGCGCTATTTGCCCTCGTCGCCACCGACCATGGTGATTGGCTGGACGCCTCCGCCGGGGAAACAGCCGATCGGGCTCTTGCCTGATTCTGCGACGATGTCCAAGCATTTGGATGTCAGCGTCTCGGGGGTGATGGACCGCTCGAGGATCTTGTTGGCCTCGGCCTCGGCGGCGCTGGTTTGCTTGCGCTGCTCGGCGATGCGGGTCTTCGCAGTTTCGGCCTGCAGCTCGTTGATGCGATTCTGCGTCGGCTCATCGAAGTTGATGATCGGCAGGGTTACCGAGCGGATGTCGATCTGGGTGCCGACCTTTTCCTGCATCTTGGTCCGCACGGACTTGGCCAGGCCCTCGAGGTCCTGGCCTCCATCGGCTGGATCGGTGTAGGCCAGCGGGTCGTAGCTCGCCATGACTTCGTTCAACGCGGCGCGGAAATTGCGATCCACCAGGTTGGACTGGATGCCTTCGAAGGTGCGGTAGTCCAGGAACACGGACATCGCGTCGTCGGTCTTCAACTGCCACTGGATCGAGGCGTCGACGTTCGCCTTGCCGTTATTCCCCAGGCGGACCGGGATGGCGCTGTTCGAAGAGTACACGTCGTTTTGGACCGACCCGTCGAGCTTCTCCACGGTTTCCCACGGCGCCTTGAGGTGGAAGCCGTTGCCGATGACGGCGGTGGGCTTGCCCAGGGCGATCTTCACCCCGACGGTGCGCGGCTGAACGATGGTGGCTGAGGCGAATCCGAGAACAACCAGCGAAACGACCAGAATGCCGATGCCGGTCAACCGGGCATTTCCCTTGGACTTCGTGCCGGCTTTCATGCCCGCGCTGCCGAAGACGAAGACTAGCCCGAGAAGCATGCCAATGATGATGAGAACTGTGAGAAACATGTCCCTCTTCCTTGATGTGATGAACACTTAAAGTCTAAGCGATGTAACATCTGGAGGATTCGAGGGAGGGTGAGTGGTGTTTCACCTACGGCAGCGCGCGGATACGACAACGGCCGTGAATACCCGATGGGAACTCACGGCCGTTGCGATGGAAGACTACTTCAGGTGGTCAACCAGCTCAGAGGCGATGCCGGTGTAGCTGCCCGGGGTCATCTGCTGCAGACGAGCCTCGGCGTCCGCCGACAAGCCCAGCTCGCCAACGAATTCCTTCAAGCGGGCCGCGTCCACGCGCTGTCCGCGGGTCAGGTCCTTCAGGCGCTCATAAGGATTGTCCATGCCTGCAACGCCGGCAATGGATTCGGCTCGCATGACCATCTGGATGGCCTCGGCGAGCACCTCCCAGTTGTGGTCCAGATCCTCTGCGAGTACCGCCTCGGCGACATCCAAGCGATCCAGGCCCTTGGCGACGTTCGAGATGGCAAGCACCGAGTGGCCGATGGCGGTGCCGATGTTGCGCTGCGAGGAGGAGTCGGTCAGGTCGCGCTGCCAGCGGCTGGTGACCAGGGTGGCACCCAGGGTGTCGAGCAGGCCGTTGGAGATCTCCAGGTTCGCCTCGGCGTTCTCGAAGCGGATCGGGTTCACCTTGTGCGGCATGGTCGAGGAGCCGGTTGCTCCGGCCACAGGGATCTGTGCGAAGTATCCGATGGAGATGTAGCTCCACACATCGGTGCACAGGTTGTGCAGGATGCGGTTGAAGCGTGCGATGTCGGCGTAGACCTCTGCCTGCCAGTCGTGGGATTCGATCTGGGTGGTCAGCGGGTTCCAGGTCAGTCCCAGGTGCTCGACGAAGGACTGCGAAACCTGCTGCCAGTTAGCGGTGGGAACCGAAGCGTAGTGGGCGGCATAGGTGCCGGTGGCGCCGTTGATCTTGCCCAGGTACTCGGTCTTCTCGATGCGGTCCAGCTGGCGGGTTAGGCGCCAGGCAAGAACTGCCAGTTCCTTGCCCAAGGTGGTTGGGGTTGCCGGCTGGCCGTGGGTGCGCGAAAGCATCGGAACGTCGCGGGACTCTTCGGCCATCTTGGTCAGCTGGGTCACCAGCTCGCGGGCCGCAGGCAACCACACCTGGGTGACGCCGCCCTGGACGCCCAGAGCATAGGAGAGGTTGTTGATGTCTTCGCTAGTGCAGCCGAAGTGGACCAGCGGCTTCAGGTTGCCAATGCCGATAGCGTCCAGGCGGTTAGCGATGTAGTACTCGACTGCCTTCACGTCGTGGACGGTGACGGCCTCGATCTCGGCCAGTTCCTTCACCGAGTCGGCGTTGAAGTCCGTGACGATCTTGCGCAGGGCAGCCTGCTGATCGGCGGTGAACGGGGAGGTGCCCGGCAGCACGGAGTTCTCGGCCAGGTGGATCAACCATTCGATCTCCACGTGAACACGATCGCGGTTCAGCGCCGCTTCGGAAAGGTAGTCAACCAACGGTGCCACCGCGCTGCGGTAGCGTCCATCGAGGGCACCAAGTGCCAGGGGTTCATTAGCAAGGGAAGTGCGCGCAATCTCAGCCATGTTCATATTCTTTCATCACTGCGTGCACATCACATCTTTTACACACATCCTTCTTTCCACAGCCGGTGCCCAAACGGGCCGAAAGAGGCAGCAGCAGGGTGAAGATGAAGGCAGATTTTCACCGATTCGCCGGTGGAGAATGACGGGTGGGAGCTAATCATGATGTTTCAGGCGACCCTGGATTCGGTGGCCTTCCAGCTGGATGACGCCCAGTCAACAACGCGTTTCGCCATCGAACAGCTCTCTTCAATCGGTTCGCTGACTTGGAGATCTTCGGCAGGCAAGGCCTTTGCCTCGGAGGTGAGCCAACTCAGCGACAGGCTCGTGGGACTCACCAAAGCGCTGGGCGAAGCCGAGTCCTATCTGTCGTTGGCGATCAGGGAGATGAACGCGTTGGAAGCGGAGATCCTCAATCAGCGAATGGCTTCCTAGCCATGGGATATGACGTCAATTACAACGCCTTGGATTACGCCCAATCGGCTCAAATTTGCCAACAAGTCTACGGGCAACTCCAAAGTGTGGAGACGCAACTGCTGAGAGCCTCGGTGCGCGCGCAAGAATGCCAGCGAGAAGCGCAAACCCAATGCTGGGTAAACGGAATCGGTAACCGCGGCTATTCACTGGGGATACTGGCGGACAAATTACGCACCGGCTACCACCACGCGGCCGAAGCCGTGATCGGCGCCCGGAGGTTGGAGGAGAAGGTGCACGCAGCAATCGAGAACTACGTCAGGGCAGAGACCAGAATCGAGAACTCGATTCTGGTCTCTGCCAAATGGCAGATTCTGCTGGACGCTTGGAACAGCACGCGCAACAACGATTCCCGCCCGCCAACCACCGACATGGAAACGCTGCTCAAGCTCTTTGTTTTGCTCTCTTCGCCACGGGACCGGTTTGGCTTTGCGCGCCCGCAGCCCTTGATGATGCACGAAACGACCGAAAAACTGGCCGATTTCATCTCTACCTGGGGGCCATTGCGGAGCAAGGAACTGCACCTCGGCGACGCCCAACCGGTGGAACAGGTTGAGATCGACGGCACGCTGAACGGCTACTACCAGCTTCATAAGATTCTCAACGATGCGGGACCCAGCGATGATGGGCAGATTCTGATCGCCGAGGCCGAGCAAGATGGAGAGAACGTTTATCTCGTCATTCTTCCCGGGACTCAGGGGGAGGGCAATGGCAATAATCCCTTTGACACCTACGGCATCATCGATGCGTTCAGCCTCGAATCGGAGAACTTCGCCGGACCGATCAGCGAGGCCCTGCACATCACTGGTGCCCGCGAGGGCGACGAGGTGATCCTCAGCGGGTACTCGCAAGGCGGGATTCATATTGCGAATCTGATGAAGAACAGGTTCTTGCGCAAGAAGTTCAAGATGGAAAAGATGCTGACCCTCGGTTCTCCCATTGGCCACATAGATCTTCCCGAAGACATTCGAAGCCTGTCGATTGAGGATTCCAAAGACATGGTTCCTGGTACCGACGGGGTGGAGAACAAACGCAAAAAGGATCAAATCACCGTGAAATTTGACGGTCCGAGGTTTGAGGAACAGCTCGACGAGGGGTTGTTCGGCAAACCGCACGACCTAGATAATTACGGAGACCATCTCGAAGAGCTGGTGGAGAAGCCGATCCCGGATCTGCACGAGAATCTGCGGGAATTCGGGCTTCCTCCGGGGCCTTTGAAATTTCGCAAATTCAAGATCGAACGCAAAGAGCGCCCGCGAAACACAAAGCATGAAAACTGGGAGGAAGAGAAATACGGCTCAGCCCGCTAGCGCTTAGCGCTTTTCCTTGCCAACGAAAAAGCCGAGGACTGCCGAAACGATCGAGATGATGATGGTGCCGACAATGGCGTCCCACCAGAATGCGTCGATGCTAAGGCCCACCGGCGTGAACTGAGTCAGCCAGCTGGTCAGCATCAGCATCAGCGCATTAATGATCACGGTGAACAGGCCCAAGGTGAGGCAAGTGATCGGCATCGAGAAGAACGAGACTATTGGCCGCACCAACGCGTTGATCAGGCCAAAGATCACGCCCACGATCAAATAGGCGATCGCGGATCCAAGGAGGCCTTCGCTGATGGCGCTGATCTGGATTCCGGGGACAATCCATACCGCTGCGGCAAGGGCCAATGCATTAACAATGACTCGAATCAAAAAGCTCATGAGACAACTTTGCCATAAAAGACTGGAAGCCCGGTGAGCAAAGAATCTGCCGATTGACCTACCGAGGGCTAGGCTTTGATGTATGAGTGAGAACCCCGTGACCCAAGATTTGGTGCAACCTCGTTCAGTAGTTGCGCGCTTGCCAAAATACGCCGCCGGCAAACCACCGACAGCAATCGAAGGACTTGAATCTTTCAAGTTGTCCTCCAATGAGATCCCTTTTGGCCCATTGGATGAGGTGCGTCGGGCGGTCATGGAACAGGACGCGCTGAACCGCTATCCGGACAGCCTCTCCACGAAACTGCGCGAGAGCCTCAGCGATTACCTCGACGTACCAGCCGAAGATGTCGTCACCGGTGCAGGATCGCTCGGCGCGCTGGCGCAGATTCTGACGACCTTTGCCGGTCAGAACGAAGACGGCGTCCAAGACGAGGTTATCTATGCATGGCGCTCCTTCGAGGCCTACCCAATTTTGGTGCAGAGCGCAGGCGCGCTGCCGGTAGAAATTCCCGTGCTGGAAGATGGCCGCCACGATCTTGAATCGATGATCGAAGCAGTCAACGAAAATACCTCGGTCATCTTGCTTTGCACGCCGAACAACCCCACCGGCCCGATCCTGACCCAGAGCGAGGTCGATGACTTCATAACGAGAGTGCCGCGCAATGTGCTGATCGTGCTGGACGAGGCGTACATCGAGTTTGTGCGCGATCCCGAAGCGGTGGACGGAGTCAACACCTACCGCGAGAATGAAAACGTGGTGTTGTTGCGCACGTTCTCCAAGGCCCACGGCCTGGCGAATCTGCGGGTTGGCTACAGCGTCGCGCACCCGGAAATCACCGACAATATTCGTGTCGTCGCCACACCATTTGCGGTCTCTTCAGTGGCGGAAGATGCCGCCGTCGCCTCCTTGGAAAACATCGATAAGGTGCTTGAGCGGGTCAACACCTTGGTGCAGGAGCGCGAACGCGTGGTGGCTGCATTGAAGGCGCTGGGCTGGGATTTCCCGGCAACCCAGGCGAACTTCGTGTGGTTGCCGCTAGGCGGAAACACACAGGCTTTCACCGAACGAGCCCAGAGCCAAGGGCTGTCGGTTCGCGGGTTTGCCGGTGAGGGCGTGCGGATCTCGATTGCCGAGGCAGCGGCCAACGACCGGATCATTGAATTATGCAAGAATTCTCTCGATTTAAAGCAGAGCTGACCTGCTTCTAATTCTCGCGTTTTAGACGCCTTGAGATATAGGCTGTTCATTAGTTAAGCCGCTATATGTCCCATAGGGAATGTATTCCTTGTGGGGCATATAATTGATCGAAGGAAGTTTTATGCCGCGTGCCGCAACCGAGGCAACGGACCAGGATCTGATTCAGATTCTGACCCCGGAAGGCCAGCGTCTGCCCAACGAAACTTATGATTCGTATTTGGGCGATGTTGACGATGACATGTTGCGTGGTTTTTACCGCGACATGGCGTTGACCCGCAGGTTTGACCAAGAAGCCACGGCCCTGCAACGCCAAGGTCAGCTCTGCCTCTGGGTCCCGCTGCGTGGGCAGGAAGCGGCGCAAATCGGTTCGGGCCGAGCCGCCCGCCCGAAGGACTACATCTTCCCGACCTACCGCGAACACGGTGTTGCGCTCACCCGCAATGTCTCCTTCTCCGAGATGCTTCGCTTGTTCCGCGGCATCTCCGGCGGCGGTTGGGACCCGCGGGAAAACAACTTCCACATGTACACCATGGTGCTTGCCGCCCAGCTGCCGCATGCCGCCGGCTACGGCATGGCGATTAATCTTGAACAGCATGGCTGGGATGAAGCGAAACGCGCCGAACAGGGTGACGCGGTGCTGACCTACTTCGGCGACGGCTCCTCCACCGAAGGCGAAACCCACGAATCGATGGTTTTCGCCAACTCCTTCGACGCACCGGTGGTGTACTTCTGCCAGAACAACCAGTGGGCCATTTCGGTGCCATTTGAAGTTCAATCGAAGGTCCCGCTGGTCACCCGCGCCGCTGGCTACGGAATGCCGGGAATCCGCGTGGACGGCAACGACGTGCTGGCGGTCCTGGCGGTCACCCGCTGGGCCATGGAGCATGCGCGAAGCGGCAAGGGACCGGTGCTGATCGAAGCGGTTACCTACCGCCTCGGTGCGCATACCACCGCAGATGACCCGACCAAGTACCGCCAGAGCGAAGAAGAGCTGGCCTGGGCGCCGAAGGATCCGCTAATCCGCATGGAAACCTACCTGCGAGAGAGCAACATCGTCGACGAAGCGTTCTTTGAACAACTCGAACGGGACGGAAACGCGATGGCCGCTCAGGTCCGCAAGGACGCCATGGCCTTCCCCGTTCCGCCGCTGTCCAAGTCCTTTGAGCAGGTGTACGCCGAAGCTCACCCACTAGTCCAGGAAGAACTGCAATGGCATCTGGACTACGAAGCCGGGTTCGCGGACGAAGCCGGACAGGGAGAGAAATAAATTGACGACAACCATGACTCTTGCCAAGGCCATCACCAACGGCTTGGACAAGGTGCTTGCATCCAATGACCGCGCCATCCTCATGGGCGAAGATATCGGACGCCTCGGCGGCGTATACCGAATCACCGAAGGGCTGATCGACAAGTACGGTGCCCACCGCGTGATCGATTCCCCACTGGGCGAAGCCGGTATCGTGGGCGGCGCGGTCGGCATGGCACTGCGGGGGCACAGCCCGCTGGTGGAAATCCAGTTCGACGGCTTCGTCTTCCCCGCTTTCAGCCAGATCACCACCCAGCTGGCCAAGATGCATGCCCGCTCCGAGGGGCGGCTGACCGTGCCTGTGGTCATCCGCATTCCTTACGGCGGCGGCATCGGTTCCATTGAGCACCACTCCGAATCCCCGGAAGCCCTGTTCGTGCATACCGCGGGTTTGCGCGTGATCACCCCCTCCAACGCGCACGACGCCTACTGGATGATCCAGCAGGCCGCCGAATGCAAGGACCCGGTCATCTACCTGGAACCCAAGCGCCGCTACTGGCTCAAGGGCGAGGTTGATACCGAAGCTCCGGCGCTGGACGCATTCAAGGCTCAGATAGTCCACCCCGGAGAAGACGCGACCATCGTCGCCTACGGCCCGCTGGTTCCCATCGCGCTGGCTGCCGCGGAAGCCGCCCGCGAGGACGGCCGCTCGGTTGAAGTGATCGACCTGCGTTCGCTCTCGCCGATCGATTTCGACACCATCACCGAATCGGTGCAGAAGACCGGACGGCTGATCATCACCCACGAAGCGCCGACCTTTGGCGGTCTCGGTGGCGAAATCGCCGCGCGCATTTCCGAACGCGCCTTCCTGTCCCTGGAAGCACCTGTGCTTCGCGTAGGTGGATTCCACATGCCATACCCCATCTCGAAGGTCGAATCCCAGTACCTGCCGGACATCGACAAGCTGCTCGAAGCCCTCGACCGGTCCTTCGCTTACTAAGCGCTAAGGAACCAAGGAGAAAAACATGACTGTCTTTAATCTTCCCGATGTGGGCGAGGGGCTAACCGAAGCCGATATCGCCTCCTGGAAGGTCTCCGTGGGAGACACCGTCGAGGTCAACCAGATCTTCGTGGAAATCGAAACCGCCAAATCGCTGGTCGAGCTTCCCTGCCCCTTTGCCGGGGTAGTCACCGAACTGCACGCGGGCGAAGGCGACACCGTATTGGTGGACCAGCCTCTGATCACCATCAACGAAGAAGGCGACCCGGTGCCACCTACCGGTGTCCCCGAACCTTTGGAAGCCGCTAACACCGAAACCCCGGTGGCCTCCGAGGAGCCTGGCCCGTTGGTCGGCTCCGGCCCGGCAGCCGACTCCGCGGTACGCCGCAAGCGCACCAGTCGTCCGGCGCCTTCGGCCGCAGCAGCGCGGCCCACCCCGCCTCGCGGGAGCGCCAGCGCCGCCGGCCTGGCAGATACGATCTCGCGTCGCGCCCAGGGTCTGGGCCAGGCGGTGGCCCGCGAGGTCGACCGCCGGAAGCCTGCCATGGCCAACTTTGTCGACCGGGTGCTTGCAAAGCCTCCGGTGCGTCGGCTTGCCAAGGATCTTGGCGTGGACATCAACGAGATCGTCGGTACCGGCGTGCAGGGTGAGGTCACCCGCGAAGACGTCAATAGCTACCAGGGCCAGCGCGAAGCCGAGCGCGACGCGGCACCAACCTACTGGGGACACGGAGCCGAAGGCGGCGCGCTCATCGAACGCACGCAGGTTCGCGGGGTGCGCAAGGCCACCGCAAAGGCCATGGTGAACTCCGCCTTCAGCGCCCCGCACGTTTCGATCTTCGTGGACGTGGACGCAAGCCGCACCATGGAGTACGTGCAGCGGCTGAAGAAGTCCCGCGACTTCGAAGGCATTAAGGTTTCCCCGTTGCTGGTGCTGGCCCGCGCAGTGATCTGGGCGGCCGCACGCAACCCCTCGGTCAACGCCTCCTGGGTGGAGACCGAGAATGGTGCGGAGATCCACCAGAAGCACTTCATGAATCTCGGCATCGCCGCGGCCACCCCGCGTGGGCTGCTGGTTCCGAATATCAAAAATGCCCATGAGCTGAACATGCGTGAGCTCGCGATCTCCCTCAACGAGCTGGCCACCACGGCCCGAGCAGGCAAGACCAGCCCGGAAGAAATGCGCGACGGCACGTTGAGCATCACCAATATCGGTGCGTTGGGCATTGATACCGGAACCCCGATCATCAACCCGGGCGAGGTAGCGATCGTCGCCTTCGGCACGATCCGCCAGAAGCCATGGGTTGTCGACGGCGAGGTGGTGCCCCGCTGGATCACCACCCTCGGTGGCTCCTTCGACCACCGCGTGGTTGACGGCGACCTGTCGGCCCGCTTCATGGCCGACGTCGCCTCGATTATGCAAGAACCGGCCATGCTGCTGGACTAAGCGGTGAAATCAACCCGCCCGGTGAAGTGCCTGAGCACCTCACAGGGCGGGTTTTTCCGCGCCCGGTTACTCAAACTCTTATTGATATACTCGGGGCACTATGACTCGACCGTTCGCTGCAGTCCGTTCCTTGCCCCGATTTGGAGCACTGCTCCTGCCGCTGTTGGCGCTTCTCGCGCTACCGCTCCCAGCACAGGCCCAAGACCTCCGGTCAGAACCGGTTTACCCCACCGTGCAATCAAGCGCCCCGGCGGAAGACGAAGAACCAATCCTCATTCCGCGTGTCACCGCGCAGCAAGAGAACTTCTACCTTGCGGTCAGCGACGCGGCTCAAGGCTCGGTCGATACGCAGGAAATTCTCGATCAGGTACGCCAATCCATGGATCTTTCAAATGCAAAGATTCTGGTTGGAGTCGACCAGAAGCCAAACAACCTCACGGGAGCCGCGCAGCTGGTGCGAGGCATGCTGCTCTTCGGTGACAGCGACGCGCTCAGCGATGACTGGGTGGAAAACGGCCAGGAGCTGGGGTACGTCGGAAAAGGCTGGATTGTTGTCGGGGTCATGCTGCCCGAAGCCCCGGGAGCACCAACCGAGGTTTCGGTGGAACCGGGCCGCAACGTCACGGCCGTCGGGTCGGGAGCCGAAGACCGCATCCAAGGAGCCGGCCAGCAGCAGTTCGACGCCCAGAACTACACCCAAGGCCTCATCGAGGTGGCACGGGCCAGCGCCACCGAGCTGAAGGCGCCCAAAGACAGCACCACCGCAAAAATCATTGGATTCGGCGTGCTAGGCCTGATCGTGGTTGGAGCGGTGCTCGCAACCTTGATCGCGCGGCATCGCAAGAATCGTGCAGCGGCTGCCATGGCGCGCAGCAAACGCGGTGACATGCTCGTGGAGCTGCTCCGCCAGCGCGCCTTACAGCTGGACAAGCATGGCGCGCACCCAGCTGCCGGCAACCCGGAAGGACCCAGCACGCAGGCGAGCGCGGCAATTAAAAACGCGATTCCACCGCTTAATGCTCGCGCCCGCGAATTGGCCGAACAATACCAAGACGGCGGTCCGCTCGATGCCGATCGGTTGGCAACCATGGAAAGCACCTTTGCCGATCAGGAAGTGCTGGTCGCGGGGAGCAAAGCGCTCAATAGCCTGCTTGGCTCGAAGTTCCGGAACAAGGACGACTGGAACGCCATCGTGCTCACCCACCGCGAACGGCTCGAAGATACCGCACAATTCCTCAACATACCGTCAGTCGGGCAGCTGGCGTGTGTGCCACGATTGCGCGCATTGATCATCGAGCACACCAACCGGCTGGACGAGGTGCGCCAATGGGCAGGCGGAAGCCAGCAGCGAAATCAAACTACTGCGCAGGTACTGGATGAGCTGTGGACCATACACCACGAGTTGCAGCGGGAACATGCAACAGCAGTTCAACAGGCTAGAGCCGCAAATTTGAAACTCATCGACTCATTGCGCGAGCGCATGCTCGGTGACCGGGCCGCGAAGGTCTACTCCGATCCGCTGAGCATCTTGGACCGTGCATACGCACGGGCTGAAGAGCTGGCCGTCGTGAAGCAACAGGAGAACTCATGAGCCGGCGTCAAATGCTCGATTCGCGCGGTCGTCGATTAAGCCGGCCGCGGTCCTGGGCGGCACTTGGTGCGATACTCATGGCCCTCATCACCACGCTGGTTGCCGTGCGGGGGTACACCTCGATCCCGGAGGAGCCACTGCACGAGGTGTCGATCGTCGTCGAGGGGTCGAACGACTGGAACATCAGCCAGTCCACGGTGGACGCGGCACTTGAAAAACAGCCCATCAAGTCGCATAGACCGCTGACGCTCACCGTCACCGACAGGTATCTCAGCGGGGATGAACTGCTACGCGGCGAACTGCCGGGCTACGACGTTCTGCTCTCCACCCAGTTGGAAAATCTTGAAACCGGCAACCAAGACGTTGACGAGCGGTTCAACGGCAGTGCGCTGAAATCCGAGTTGGTTTCCGGAGACGACGAGTACCGGGATGCGCGCTTCGAAATCAGCAATTCCTTTTGGGACAATGTCGGTCTGGGCCACGGACCGCAAGCGGCGATTGCCGCGGCCGAACGTGCGGCGATTGTGCTCTCCGATGTTCCGGTGCAAAATCCGCTGTATTGGTTCGGGGCGATTGGCCTATGCGCCATGCTCACCGCGGTGCTGCTGTACTTTGCGCTGCGCTACCGCGCGCGGTGGAGTTCCAGGTATCGCCGTTTCGTGGCCGCGCAGCGCAAGCTGGCCCGAGTGGTCCTGGACCTCGAAGCCTTGGAAGCGACCTATGCCGCCGCAGCCGAGAGTTCGCGTCCGGAAGGGTTCAGCAAAAACTGGCACGACTTGCAAAGCCTGTCATTACAGGCGGCGCGCAACGAAGATCCGCTGTTGACCTCGCTTTTCACCAAGGCCGAGGCACTGAACCAGGACACCGGTGCAAAGCTCGCCGAATTTGAAAACACCAGCCGGAGGCTGACCCAATTAGCCGATGCGCTGATGGGCGCCGGGTCGGTTCACGCAAATCTCGCCGGGACCGGAAGTACCTTCGATAAGCTCAGCCGGCCAATCTATGAGGCAGCGACCGCACTGCTGATTCGTCTGGACAAGGCGCCGGGGCGCATGATCTCGGGCCAAGATGTCCAGGCGTTGCGCACTGACCTTGGCGAGCTTTTGGACGCCTCGACGGGGGACACCGACAGCAAGCAGGCGGTCGCCCGGTGGCGCGAAGCCGAACAGCAGCTTGCCCGGCACACCCGCACGCTGATTACCTCGCTGCGCCGTTACCCGCACGGCCGGATTCCCGCCGCGGCGCAGATTTCCCAAGACCATCGCCAACTGCGTGAAAGCCTGGGCCTCGAAGCACCAGAAAAATCTAGCGCCTTGCACCACCTGCGCTTGGCCAATGCCCTGGTGCGAGCAACGCTTGGAGACACCCTCGCCTCGGACGGCGGCCGGCAAACGCCCGACGCCGGCGCCATGCCCGACACCGCGATTGCTTCGGCTCGGGGAAGGCGAGGTACCGCCGGTACCGAGGAACCGGCTCCGCGCCGTCGCGGGCTGCTGATCACCCTCGCGGTGTTGACGCTTCTGGGCAGCATGGTTGCCGCCGGATTGCTGGTGGCCAAGCTGACCGCAAGGCCCGAAGTGGCCAGCGATGGCAGCGGGCAAGGCGTGAGCTTTGAGGTAGATGACCCAGCGGGGATGCTCGTCGAAGAGGATGTCTTGCGCTATATGGACACCGACTTCGAAAGCGACAGCAGCTTCACCCTCGCGGTACGGGATGCCGAAAGCTATCTTGAATTCCGTCCCCCGGAGTCCGGGAGCACCTTCCGCGATGTTCGGCCCGTCAGCATCCTGGAGGCGAAATGGCGTTTGAAGGGTGAATTCAAGGACAAAGTAGATCCGGTAACCGGTGAGCTTCTCCCCGAGGAAGCGATCATCCCGGTGCTAGTCACCGACGCCGAAAGGACCGTCGTTCCGGGAATCATCAGCTCCGAGGTGCAACGCGGCGAGTATTCCTGGGGTCGCTTGAACGCCTGGGAACACGGGTCGATCAGTGAATCCAGGTATTTGGAGATGGAGGTCGCCGGAACCCTGGACGACTACAACGAGGCGCTGGAACGCAACGGGTATGAGCGAGCCGGGTTCTCCTCGTCGAGCCTCTTCTGGATGCTCAGCTTCATGTTCTTCTTCACCGTCGTCAACCTGGTGCTCGTCGTGCGGTACCTGCTCGGTGCCACGAGCCGCATCAGCCGATTCGGACGCGGTGCGGGGGCCTTGGCTCGGGCGAAGAAGCAGCTCGAAACGTTGATGCTCGGCTTGGACGATGCACAGCTCAACGCGGTGGCGGTGCTCGGTTCCGGCGGCCAAGGGCGCGCAGATGAAGCCGGGCAGCGGCTCTTCGAACGCGCTCTGGTGATGGCGTGGCACGAAGCGGAAGAACTCTCGCAGCTTCCCATGTCCGAACGCTTGCACCAGTCATATGCTCACCGGGTGGCCCACCTGGAACGCTTGGTGGCGATGCTGGGTGAACGCGATGCAGATGTCGCCCGCCGCGCCAAGGCCCTGGTGGCCGCGACTCGTGGTGCTGGCGGAGATGAGCCGGCCTCGGTCATCCTTCCCGGATAATTTGGGTATTAGGCTTCCAGAACAATAAAGAGGAAGGCGAGGAACCGCGGGTCTTGGCGGCCGTTGAAAAAATCAGGGAACTTCTCCACGGCTTCTGGAGAGGGGGCAGGCTCTTCGAGGTGCGTCAGGCGAAAACCTGCTGCTAGGAAGGATGTCAGCATGGCCGACAAGGACCTGTCCCAGAAGGTCAGTTCGGTTTCTTGCCCGTTCATCTGCCAATTCTCGGTTCTTGAACGGGTTTCGAAGTAATTTGTCTTCACTCCGGCCTCACGCTGGCCGAGCCAGGTCGCGAACGGGTGCTCGACCGAGAGGATCAGGCGACCGCCCGGTTTAAGCACACGTTTCATCTGGGCCAGGGTGTCCTGCCAGTCTTCGAGATAGTGCAGCGAGAGCGAACAGAGCACATCATCAAAGGTATTGTCTTCGAAGGGCAGCGGTGCAGCTAGATCGGCGACTCGCAGGTCCACCCCGGGGCCGAGCCGATCGCGGGCAATGTCGAGCATTGCGGCGCTGCCGTCGATGCCGATGACGGTAGCGCCGAGTCCAAGCAGGTCGGCAATATTTGGGCCGGATCCGCACCCGGCGTCCAGCACGCGATGTCCTTTGACCTCGCCAAGCAGTGCGCGGATTGCAGGACGATTGTAATACTCGTTGAGCAGGCTTGAATCGTTTTCGGCAGTGTAGCCATCGGCAATGGCGTCGTAGGCCGCAGCGGCGGACTTCTCTTCTACATTTGGGAGCTCCATGCAGCAATACTTGCACAAGCAGCTGCCGTTGGCGGAGGAGCCCTGGTCCTGCACACCTTGGGATATGAGCTGAAGATGATGGGAGCTACCTGTGATCGCGTCATCCCTGGCGGGCGGGCACCGCAGGAGCCAGAAGCGGGAGCGGCGGCCAAGCTCCCAAAACTTTCAGAGAGGCACGACCGCCGCCTGAGCTAGCAGTATCGGCTAGCCGAGCACCTCAGGCAACGGGCTAGGCTCATTGCCCAGAACATTCCGTGACAAGAACTCGAAGATCACCTGGTACCAGATCTTGGCGTGTTGCGGAGTGAGAACCCAGTGGTTTTCATCCGGGAAGTACAGGAACTGATGGACGGTGGTTCCGTCCGCCTCCTGCGGAAGCCCGGACTCGGCCAATAGCTCGTACCACAAGCGCAAGCCCTCCCCAATGGGTACGCGATAATCCTTGTCGCCATGAATCACCAGCATGGGCGTCACAATATTCGCCACCGAGTTATGCGGGGAATTGACCTGGATCATTTCCTTGCTCATCTCACGTGTCCAATAGAACGAGGCATCGGTGGTCTTGCCGAAACCTTCCAGCGCCCACAGGCTCGCATGAGTCACGATTGCCTTGAACCTATCGGTGTGCCCGGCGATCCAGTTGGCCATGTAGCCACCGAACGAGCCACCCATGGCCGCGGTCCGGGTCTCGTCAATATCCGGGCGGGACTCGGCGGCATCGGTGATGGCCATTAAATCCGTATAAGGCTCGAAACCCCAACGCCCCCAACCACGCTGGATGAACTCCTGGCCGTAGCCGGTAGACAGCGAAGGGTCGGGCAAGAGCACCGCGTACCCTTGAGCGACCGCCAGCCATGGATTCCAACGCCAGCTCCAGGCATTCCATGAACCCAGCGGGCCGCCGTGGACCCACAGCAGCAACGGTGCCTTGGACTTCGGACCGGCAGTTTCGGGAAGCGCCAACCAGGCACGCACCGGGGTTCCGTCCTCGGCGGTGGCCGTGACTTCGGTGAGCGTGCCCGGAAGCTCGGGCCGCGCTGCGGGGGAACGCAGCTCGGATACCCGCGCGTATTCGTTCTCTTCCAGATCCGAGAGGTGGGTAAGTTCCACCGCCACCGGTTCCGCAGGATATTCGTAGCTTGAGCGCAAAGCGTAGGCGGTCCGCGAATCCGGGCTGATCAGTACGTTGGCGTATGCTCCGGCATCGGTCAGGCGAGTGATCTTGTCCCGGTCCAGCGACAGGTGGAAGATCGGGCTATGCCCGTGCTCGTCGGCGACGATCAGCAGCGAGTGGCCGTTAGGGAACCAGATGATGTCTTCCGCCCAGCGGTCCCAACCCACTGCGATTTCGTGGGTTTCTCCGCTGGCCAGTTCCATAAGCCAAAGGCTCATCACCGGCGCGGTCTCGGGTGTGGATCGGGTCCAACGGCAGTAGATCAGTTTGGTCGAGTCCGGGCTGATCTTGCCTACCGTGTACTCGTAGTCCTGGTCCGGAGACAGGAGCATCTCCTGTTCGCCGGAATGCAGATCGATGCGCATCAATCCTGTAGCCACCGAGCCGCGGCCTTCCGGTACCATCCACTCGGTAATCAGGAACTCGCCGCTATCCGCGGCAGTGAACTCAGCTTCTGTCTGATTCGCACCGATGCCGGGAGTTAGGTCCTTGAGCGTGCAAGCATCGGCGCTTGAGCTTTCCGGCAGCCGGGTGGCATAGAAATGTGGTGTTTGCGGTCCAAGATCCGCATCCCAATATCGCACCGGATAACTGGTGTGCAGGATGGCGGAGATCTTCTTCTCTTTGCGTTCGCCGAGGATTTTTTCCTCGTGTTCCAGGTCCTTTGCGCGCGGCAGCCCGGCGGCGCGCACCAAAAGGTCCTTCTGGTTCCGGGCGAATGTGGTGACCGATTCGATGCCTGCCGGATGCGACAGGATCGACCGCGCCTCGCCTCCCGCCTTGGGCAGCAGCCAAGCTTCGGGCTTGGCGTCATCCTTGGAGGAGCGCTTGGACAGGAAGAGCAGATCGCCGGTGGCGGTGAAGTTCGGCTGCGATTCGCCGTTTTCGCCAAAGGTCAGCCGGCGGGCCGGTTCGTGCCCGCTGGGGTCGATCTCCCAGAGGGCAGAGCTGTATTTTGTTGCGTCCTCGGCAAGCGTGCTCACCGAGGTGACTAGCCGGGTGCCATCCGGTGAGAGCGCCAGCCCGCCGAGCCGGGAGAGGGAAATGTAGCCATCAAGATTATGAAATGGTTGCTTTGCATGTGCCATAGGACACATCATTCCACTATTGCCGCTCAGGCACTAGTGCAATGCACAGATGCGCTCGAAACAGAAGCCGCGTCGCATCACGCGAGTTGCGTCCAAGACTTAATGCTTTTGATATTGGAATGGCGTGCCGGATAGGGGATCGTGGGAGCGAAGGGCCCCGCACCCGCTTACCGCGGCGTGCCGGCCGGCACGCCGATCCGCAGGGACTGCTAAGGAGCAAAGGGTGAAACAACTACAACTATCGCTGCGACTGCTGTCGCTAACGGCACTCTCCGCGCTCGCGTTGGCTTCGTGCTCGACGAATGATCCAAGCCCAGAACCGGCACCGAGCGAGAACACCCAAGTCCCGGACGTCTCGGAAGCAGCGCCCGCGCCAAGCCCCGGCGCCGCGCAGAGCCCGAGCGCGGACGAATCCGATAATTCGAGTCGAACTGGAGAAACCGACCTATCTCAAACTCAAGAGATTATGGGCATCGGTTTCCAGCTGCCCGCGGAGTGGTACGTCGAAGAAGATTGCGATGGCGAATGCATCGAGTACGACAAATGGGAGATCAAGAATCGCAGCGGCGCACACGTGATGACCCTGCTCCCGAATACCGCGACCTCTCCGGACGGCGACATGAACCTCTATGAACGCGAACTGCTCAAAGAAGTTCCGATACCCGCACTGGAAACTCCAACGAGTCTAATCGCCGAGTTTTGGACGGGCACCAGCCAGGAAGACGGCGAAAAGGAAACCGGTTTCTCCTTGGCGCTCGTCGATGACCAGGTCCTGAAAGAGCGCACCGAACAACCCGATCTGGACTATTTCAAAATCGGCGACAGCCAGGCGCCGATGCTCTGGGTGGAAGAGGAATATATGGAGGATCAAGGGATCGGCGACGATCCCACTCGTGAGGGCGTGGACAACTTCCTGGCCAGCGACGAGTACCGAACCATCGAAAACATCCTGCTCACCGTGCGCCATGCGGCAGGTTAAGCACCAATGGTGTGGAGCCCGCTGGAACTCAACACCATTGCCGGGTGATTAGACCAGGGCCTTCTCATTTCCCGAGTCGTCATTGCTTGCGCGCTCTGCAGCCAGGCGTGCGCTTGCCAGCTCGTTGATCCGCTTCCGGCTGGCGTACCAGCCGAGAATCAGCAGCGGAACGATGATCGCCAACGAGGCGATGGTCCAGGTGCCCACCGGATTATCGAAGGCCATCATGACCAGCACCGCGGCGAGGAAGACCAGCGTTACCCATCCGGAGATGGGAGCCAGCGGCATCCTGAAGCTCGGACGTTCAAGGCTGCCGCGGCGTGCGGCCTTGACCAACGCCATCTGGCACAACACGATCATGCCCCAGGAGGCCAAGATTCCCACGGCGGCGAAGTTCAAGACGATTTCAAATGCTTTTGCCGGAACAAAGGCATTGAGGACCACGCCGAATACCGCGACGGCCGCGGTGATCAAGATGCCGCCATAAGGCACACCGGACTTGTTCATGCGTCCGGCGAAACGCGGGGCCGAACCGTTCAAGGACATGGAGCGCATGATGCGCCCGGTGGAGTACAAGCCGGCATTCAACGAAGACAGCGCGGCGGTGAGCACCACCAGGTTCATCACCACATCCATGCCCTGAATGCCGATGGAGCCGAAGAACGTCACGAACGGGGATTCGCCGGCCTTGTAGGCGGAGTAGGGAAGCAGCAAGGAAAGCAATACCAGCGAGCCGACGTAGAACACTGCGATGCGGATGATCACCGTGTTCACCGCCTTCGGCATGACCTTCTCGGGATCCTTTGCCTCGCCGGCCGCGGTGCCGATCAGCTCGATCGACGCGTAGGAGAAGACCACACCCTGCATGAGCACCAGCACCGGCAGCAAGCCGTTGGGCAGCAGCCCGCCGTTGTCGCTGAGAATCGAGAAGCCCACCTCGTGGCCGTCGATCGGGGTGCCGAAGATGACGAAGTAGCAGCCAACAATGAGGAAGCCCACCAGCGCGACGACCTTGATCAAGGCGAACCAGAATTCCATCTCGCCGAAGGCCTTGACCGAAACCAGGTTCATGCCGAGCACCAGGGCAAGGGCCGCCAACGCCCAGACCCACTGCGGAACCGCGCCAATCCAGGAAACGTATTTGCCGAAGAACGCCATGTACAGGGCCACCGCGGTGATATCCACAATTGAGGTCATGACCCAGTTCAGCCAGTACAGCCAGCCGGTGGCGAAGGCTGCCTTCTCGCCGTAGAACTCGCGGGCATAGGAAACAAACGAACCCGAGGTCGGGCGGTGCATGACCAGTTCGCCCAGTGCGCGCAGGATCAGGAATGCGAAGAAGCCGCAGACCGCGTAGCTCACGACGATGCCCGGACCGGCAGCCGCCAGGCGCCCGCCGGCGCCCATGAACAGGCCGGTGCCGATGGCGCCGCCAATGGCGATCATCTGCATCTGGCGGGAAGAAAGTCCCTTGTGGTAGTCGTCGTCACCGGCGGTGAGGCCCGCCTCGGGCACGTGCGCCGCGGTGGCGTGGGTGGTGGAATGCTCCATCGGAATCCTTGCGTGTTAGTCGGAGAGATTTGCCAGGCGCTCTGGCTTGAGCAGTTCGTTCAGGTCTGCGGCCGAGAGCAGGCCGCGTTCGAGCACCAGCTCGGCCACGCCGCGTCCGGAATGCAACGCTTCCAGCGCGATCGAGGTGGACTGGGCGTAGCCCAGCCGCGGGTTCAACGCGGTGACCAGGCCGATGGAGTTCTCCACCTCGCGGCGCAACGCGTCCTCATCGACGGTGATTCCATCGATGCAGCGGGTGGCCAGGGTGAGGCAACCGTTGGTCAGATGCTTGAGCGATAGCCCAATGGAGTGCGCGATCACCGGTTCGAAGGCGTTCAGCTGGAGCTGGCCGCCCTCGGCCGCCATAGTCACCGTCATATCGTGGCCGACCACCTGGTAGGCGATCTGGTTGACGACCTCCGGGATTACCGGGTTGACCTTTCCGGGCATGATCGAGGACCCGGACTGCACGGCCGGCAGCTGCAGGTCGTTGAGTCCGGCACGTGGTCCGGAAGAGAGCAGGCGCAAATCGTTGCAGATCTTCGAGATCTTCAGCGCCACACGCTTGAGCACTCCGGAGAGGTGCACGAAGGCTCCCACGTCGCTGGTGGCCTCGATCAGATCGGGACTGGTGGTCAACGGCAGGCCGGTCAAAGCGGCCAGGTGGCCGCGCGCCGATTCGGCGTAACCTGCCGGTGCGTTCAAGCCGGTGCCGATCGCGGTGGCCCCGAGGTTGATCTCGGTGACCAGCGACAGCGATTCGGCCAGCCGATCGCGGTCTTCGCGCAAGGTGACGGCCCACCCGCCAAATTCTTGGCCGACGGTCATCGGCACCGCATCTTGCAACTGGGTGCGGCCCATCTTCACCACGCTGCGGAATTCGCCGGCCTTGGCCAGGCAGGAATTCTCCAGCACCAGCATGGCTTCAAGCAGCGGCTGGGTGGCGAAGTGCGTGGCGATGTTCACCGCGGTCGGGTACGCGTCGTTGGTGGACTGCGAGAGGTTCACATGGTCATTGGGGTGCAGGTAGGAGTACTCGCCCTTTGCATGGCCCATGATTTCCAGGGCGAGGTTTGCAATGACCTCGTTGGCGTTCATATTGGTGCTGGTGCCCGCGCCGCCCTGGATGGGGTCGATGATGAACTGTTCGTGCAGGGCGCCGGCGGCGATCTTTTCGCAAGCCTGGTCGATGGCCCCGGCGCGCTCGGCGTCGAGCAGGCCCAGCTCGTGGTTTGCCCGGGCGGCCGCCTGCTTCACGCGGGCCAGCGCGGCAATCAGATGCGGGTTGCCGGTGAGGCTGGTGCCGGTGATATCGAAGTTTTCCTTGGCGCGCAGGGTATGCACGCCCCAGTAGGCGTCGACCGGGATGTCGCGGTCGCCGATCAGATCGTGTTCGCTGCGTGTGACGGGAGCCTGAATGGTTTCAGACATGAGTGCTCACTCCTGATTTTAGGCGCACTAAATGCACCATGGGTGTTGGATAGAAATTGAAAATCGTCGGGTTAGAGTGCTGTCAGTTCGCCGACAGGCTCTCCGCCGCCCAGGGCGGGGGAAGAAGCCAAATCTTCCAGCGCCGTGGGCGTCTGGTCTCCAAGATGGCTGGCCAGCAGCTTGACGGTGATCGGCATGCGTGCCCGGTCTGAGCCGTCGGAGATCTTGACCGCCAGCGAGGAACCGTCGGGCAGGCCGACGGCCTGGATTCCTTCGAAGCCATCCTTGGCCACGGCACCGGGCACCGCGCGCATGAGCTCGGTGACGTCGCGCCCTTCGCCGGCGACCAGTTCTGGATAGGCGCGCATGGAAGCAGCTACGCGGCCCTCAGCGGTGTCCGGCGCGGCCTTGGCCAATTTGGCGAAGCCGCGAGCCAGCGCGGCGAGGGTCATGGGGTAGACCTGGGTGCCGCAGCCGTCGGTGCTGATCGTGGTGATGCGCTCTTCGGTGAGTTCCTCAACGATCTCGCGCAGCGCCGCCGCCAGCGGGTGGGAGGCAGCCAAATAGTTTTCGGTCGCCCAGCCGTTGTGCTTGCACATGGCCAGCAGCGCCGCATGCTTTCCCGAGCAGTTCTGCGCCAGTTGGGTGGCGCTGCCGCCGTCGGCAAGCCAGCTGGCCCGTTCGGCCACACCGTAGGGCAGGTCTGTGGAGTTCCCCAGCTCCGCGAGCTCCAGCCCTGCATCGCGCAGCGTCGAATGGGCAACCTCCTGATGGCGCGGCGCACCGGAATGGCTGGCGGCAGCCAGCGCGATCTGCTCCTGGCTCAGTTCCAGGCCGGAGCGCAAAATGGCCACGGCAAAGAGCGGCTTCAGCGCCGAACGCGGGTAGAAGCGCGCCTGCTGATCTCCCAGCGCGGTGATGACCTCACCCTGCGGATCGAGCAGCACCGCCGAACCGTAGTGGATCGATTCGAGCATTTCGCCACGGCTGGCGGAGACCAGCGGCACATGTTGTGGAAGCTCTGCACCGGCGCACTGCGCCAATCCCGCGGATGCGGCGGCTGAGGGGGTCACTTGGAACTCCTGACGATAGTTGAAACTGCTTGTTGCACGGCGCTCAGGTGTTCGGCCATCGCCTGGCCGGCGGCTTCGGCGTCGGACGAGCAGATGGCGGCGACGATCTTGCGGTGCTCGGAATTCGAGGGGGAGCGGCGTCCGGTGACGAGGTTGACCGTTTCGGATTGGCGGGCCATGGCCTCGCGGATGTCGCCCACGACGCGGTCGAAGACGGAGTTGCCGCTGGCGCGGGCGATCGCCGCATGGAAGGCGGCATCGAGTTCCACCCAGGCTTCGGCGCCGTCTTCGGCTTCCATCTCCTCGATGAGTCCGTTCAGCCGCTCCAGGTCCTCGGAGGTGCGCCGGGCGGCGGCCAATTCGGCGGCGGGGATCTCGATATGCGGGCGTGCCTCATAGAGGTCCGCCGAGGAGAAGGTGCCGAGCACCAGATCCCGGGTGGGCCGGTGGGAGATGACGAAGGTGCCGCGGCCGGTTTCGGTGCGGGTCAATCCGAGCGCGGCGCAGGAACGCAGGGCTTCGCGGACCACCGAGCGGCTGACCCCGTAGGTCGAGGCCAGACTCGCTTCGGAGCCGAGCTTTGCGCCGAGCGGGATCTCCTGGGCCTCGATGGCTGCGCGCAGGGTGTTGAAGACTGCTTCGGAGGCGCTGGTCCGGGCGATCGGTTGCTGTCCGGCTGTCCAGCTGTCTGACAGGTTCATGAGTACCAGTGTGCGGGTGTGATGCACCCTACGTCAAGTTGATTCGGCAGGGCTTGCGATCGGACTAGTCAACGGCGTGCGGACACCGGGAGAGTGGGGCGCTGCCCACTCTTCCGGCAGCCTGATTCAGCGTTCCGTGGATTCCAGGATCTGCTTCAAGGCCCGCAGGTCCGCGGCGTTCGCGCGGCGCATCAGCGGTGCCATGAGCGGAGCGAAGATCCGCCCGAAACCCGCCGGCTGGCCATCGTTGCGCAGGCGCACGCGGGTGCTGTGGGCATCGACGGTTTCGAAGCGGTAGCTGGTGCGCATAGGAAACGGGCCCTGCGCGGTGGACATCACGAGCAGCTTCTCAGGCACCAGCTCGATCACCTCGTAGACGTAGGACAGCTCCCGGCCTAGGAAGCGGGCCTCGAAGGCGGCGCGCGCTCCGATCGAGAATTCCCCGTCCGTCAACCGGCGCACCGAGCGGATGTTCCGGTACCAGGCCGGGGCATTAAGCGGATCCACTGCGTAGTCGGCCACCGCCCGAAGCGGGCGGTGGATGACGATGCTGGTGGTGACGTCGACCATGCTGCGTGGCCCCTACGCGCCGCTCGGAACTCGGCCGGTGAAGGCGACCAGTCGATCGAGGCTGCCGGCCGATTCGGCAACCACCGTTTGCGGCCCGAAGGAGCCGGATTCGCGTTGCGCTGCGCCGACGGTTCCTTGGGCAATTCCCAGCACGTAGTCGGCCAACCCCGGATCCACCGCATAGTCCTGGCCGGTGGCTTGGGCCAGGTCCCAGCCGTGCACCAGCAGTTCCAGGTTCAGAATTCCGGCGACCACCGGAGCGGGCAAAACCGCAAAACCGAGGTCGATCTCTCCGGCCAAGCCGCGCACGTTGAGGGCTTCGAGGGCCGCTTGGGCGAGATTCGCGATGCGCGGTTCCGGCGCCAGCTCGGGAGCGTCGGATAGCTGGGCGCCAAGGGCCGATCCGATGCCCGCGAGATTGCCGGCCAGGTGGTCAAGTAGCTCCGAAACATTGAAATCCTCGCAGGGTGTAGGGCGCGTGGCATCCTCGGCGGTGAGGTGGTACAGCGCGAGCTGCAGTGCCGTGAGTGCGGCTTCGGCGGATTGGATCGCGTTCTCCGGTTCCGGGGTGGCGTTCCATTCATCGGCCACGGCCTGCCCGGTTTCGGCGAAGCGCGCCAGCCGGTCCAGGAAGTGGTTCCAGCCCTCGGCATGGCCGGCGGACTGCTCGGCGTTCAGCCCCTCGTGCCGCAAGGTGACCGCGGTGCCTTGGGCGAGCGGTTCCAACGTGATGAAGACGGTGGAGTCGCCCGGCGGCACGGCGTCCGAGCCTTCCCAGCCCCAGGTGAAGACGAGGCGGCGGCCCGGTTCGATTTCGGTGAATGTGCCCGACGCCTGGTGGCCCGGACCCATGGTGAAGCGGAATCCGCCGCCAACGGTGAGGTCAACGCGGCAGGCGACGGTTTGCCAGCGGCGCAGGCGTTCGGGTTCGGTGACCAGCGCGAAGGCCGCGTCGGCGTCGACTGGAAGGATGACGGTTCTCTCGTAGCTCATGATGATTCTCCATCTCTCGGGGTTGCTGACGGGGCGGGCAGCTCTGCGGCGAGTTGCTTGGCCTCGGCAACGAGGAGGTCTAGCTCGTTGTTCCAGAATGAATCGAGCAGGGCTTTTAGCCGCAAGACCCCCGTGGTGTTGAGCGAATAGTAGCGGCTGCGGCCTTGCTTGCGGGCGTCCAGAAGCCCGACCTCGCAAAGCAGCAGCAGGTGCTGGGATATCGCGGAGCGAGAGACGGTGAAGTGTTCTGCCAGTTGCGACACCGTGCATTCACCTGAACCCAGCAATTGAAGCAGCCGCCTGCGGTTAGGCTCCGCGGCAACTTCCAGTAAATCCTGCATGGTTAATACGTTAGCGTCGACTAACGCATTAAGGCAAGGTTTTTCTCGGTCTATTTCGCCAGTTCCGTCGATACCCGTGGCGTTTTGATTGGCCGAATCGGGAAAGCAGTAATCATCCGGATTGCCTCGCGGGATATTGAGCGGAAAGTTTAATCAAAAAAAGGGGAGGACCGAGCGTACGCTCGGTCCTCCCCTTTGGGGATTCGTTGCTACTACGGGATCGTGATGATCTGCCCGGCGTAGGACAGGCCGCCGCCGAAGGCGAAGAGCAGGGCCTTGGAGCCCGAAGGCAGCGGATCATCCGAGGCCATCAGCTTGGAGAGGGCCAGCGGCACCGAGGCGGCGGAGGTGTTGCCGGAGTAGACCACATCGGTGGCAACCCGGGCGTTCGGTGCACCGATCTTCTCGGCCAGCGGTTCGATAATGCGCAGGTTCGCCTGGTGCAAGACGATTGCATCCAGCTCTTCGGGCTTCATATCTGCGCGCTCGATGATCTTCGAGGCGATCTTTGGAAGCTGCGTGACGGTCCAGCGGTAAACGCTCTGGCCATTCTGCGCGAACTTCATGTCGTTCTCAGCTTCGATGCGCACCGCGTCGGAAAGCGAAGGAACCGAGCCCCAAACCACCGGGGAAATCTCAGCGGTTTCCGAGGCGGTGATAATGAAAGCGCCCGCGCCATCGGCGGTCAGCACGCAGGTGGTGCGGTCGGTGAAGTCGGTGTAGTCGGTCAGCATTTCCGCGCCGATCACCAGCGCCTTGGTCGAGCTGCCGGCGGCGATGGAACCCTGGGCCAGGCCTACCGCGTGGGCAAAGCCGGAGCAGGCAGCGTTGACGTCCATCGTTGCCGGGCCCTGCTCCATGTCCAGCGCCTGCGCCACGCGGGCGGCCATATTCGGCGAACGGTCCTCGGCGGTGCAGGTGGCCACGATGATCAGGTCAATGTCCGTGGCATCGATATCCTCGGCATTGTCCAATGCCATTTTTGCGGCCTTGATGGCCATGGAATCGACGGTCTCGACCCCGGTGCCCCAACGGCGCTCCTGGATGCCAACGCGGCGGGTGATCCATTCGTCACTGGTTTCGACCAGCTTCTCCAACTCGGTGTTGGGCACGATGCGCTCTGGCTGGAAGTGGCCAAAGGCTACGACTTTGCTGCCGGTCATGAGTTTAGCTCCTTGGAAAATTAATACTCTTGCACTCAAGGTTAGTCGTTTTGTTGCCTACTCGCTGTTCACATCAGCTCTGCGGCCTATGAGATTGACCGGAAAACCGGCGAAGCCTCCGAGAAAAGCGTACTTTTCACGGCTTTTCGGCCGGATTCATGACGTTGTGGTTCGTTGTTCACCTGTCGGCCAACAGTGTGCGGTGCAATGGTGGGAAAGCTCCGGATCAGGAATCGAGGATAGGGGAGAACGATGTCTGCAACTCACGTAAAGACTGCCGAACTAATGAGCCTACGCCCGGTTCCGGGAATCGGGCCGAACCGGCTCTATCGGGCCGGCGCCCTGAGCAGCTTTGGCCCGCGTGCTATGGAACAATTCCAAGGTTTAGACGTGGGCACGCTCATCGATCTGCGCGAATCTCAGGAAATCCAGCCAGAGTCCATTCCGGTGCTGGCGGGGCTGCGCTACCGAGCGATCTCGCTGTATTCCGGTCAGCTGCCGGTGGACAGGACCCTCGGCGAGGTGCAACGAATCCTCCTGGACGGCCGGGGTGCGCGGCTAGTGGCGGCCCTTCGTGCGATTGCCAATGCCACCGGCGGAAGCACCGTGGTGCAATGCCGAACCGGCGAAGAGCGTACCGGGTTGGTGATCGCTCTGTTGTCGGCGGCCCTCGGCATGGACCGGGCCCAGATCGTGGCCGATTTCGCTCCAGAGTCTTTTCGAACTGCAGACACGCAATGGCAACGTGACCGAGCGACCCTGAGCGACACCCTCGATTGGTTGACCGATAGCTACGGTTCGATCACCGGCTACCTGCTCAGCAAGGGGTTCACCGGGGCAGAACTTCGACGGCTGCAATCGCTGGCCAAGCATGCGGCACCCCGTGAGCTGCGCAGCCTGGTGGCAAGCTGATGAAAACGCTGAACGTAGTTCATCTGAGCGACGCCCACCTGTGTACCGAAGGCAAGCTCCTGCACGGCACCATCGACGCGTGGGCTCGCTTGCGCGCCGCGCTCCACGCGGCCAAGCACTTCACTCCGGACGTTGTGGTGGTGACCGGGGATATCGCAGACCGTGGGGCACCGGTCCATGAACGAGCCGCGAAGCTATTTGCGAAGTTCGAAAATGAACTGGGCTGCCCCATCATTGCCGTGCCGGGCAATCACGACCCCCAAGAGTCGGTCAATGAAGCATTTAATACCTTCCGCCTGTCCACCGGACCCCATATCGCAAATACCGTGCATGAGATCGACGGACTGCGCATCATCGGTCTGGATAGCGGAGGCTATCGCGAGGCTCGCGGATGGCTCGATGCGCCGCAACTTCGCTGGCTATCCTCTCTGCTCACCCAGCCGGCCCCACGCGGTTCGCTGATCCTGATGCACCACCCGCCGGTGGAAGCAATGGCCGCGGAGCTATCCGGACGCGGACTGGCAAATCCCGAAGACCTCGCCCTGATACTGAGCGGCAGCGATGTGCGCGGAATCCTGTGCGGCCACTTCCACCAAGCCGGTGTCGGGCAACTGAAGGGTACAAACGTTTTCATGGCCCCGGCAACCTCCTATAACACCAACGCCTACGCACCACAGGAGATCTTGAGCGGACCGGAAAGCTCATGGTTTTCCTTGCTGCAAGTTGATGCGCAGTCGATCCGGAACAGTCCCATCCCGGTCCGGCACGGTACACGCAAGAACAAGAACCAAATCGCAAGTAAAACGACTAACGCAACACGTGCCAGAATTCCGGCACATTCGAGAGAGACATCATCATGAACGCAACAGAAATCGTCTTCGTGCGGCACGGAGAAACCGAATGGAATCGCGCCGGGCGCCTGCAAGGCCGCAGCGACCTGCCCATGAACGAAACCGGGCGCCGCCAGGCCCAGCAAGCGGGCATGGAACTGGCAGCGACCGGGGCATGGGACGCGGTAGTTTCTTCCCCGCTTTTCCGCGCTCGCCAGTCTGCGCAGCTCATCGCCGATCTGCTCGCCGTGCCCCGTGTGCAAGAGTTCTCGGAGCTGATGGAACGGGATTACGGCGACGCCGAGGGCACCATCGTGGCCGGGTTGAGCGAGGAAAATATCCACCGCCTGATGGACCTGGGGGAGAGCGAAGAGCACCTGGTGGAACGCGCGATCAACGTGCTGTTCAAGATCTCCGTGCAGCACCCGGGGCAGCGAGTAGTTGTGGTCAGCCACGGTTCGCTGATTCGCTCGGTGCTCACCGAGTTGCACGGCCCGGGCCAGGAGAGGGTTGCGAACGGAGCGGTCATCCGGGTAGAGGCCGAGCTGCTGACCAATTATGTGGCCCGTGAGCCACTGTGGCACTGACTCCGTACTGAAAAGAGAAATCCACGTTGACCTCAAGTCAACGTGGATTTCATTTTTCGGCTGGCAACTGCCGCCGAGCTAGAGCGAACGCAGGAGCACCGAAGTGCCCTGACCGCCGCCGCCGCAGATGCCGACTGCCCCGAGCGAACCGGAGCCAAGTTCCTGCAGCTGGCGAGCCAGCGTACCGATGATGCGAGCGCCGGAGGCCCCGATCGGGTGGCCCAGCGCGATTGCGCCGCCGTGCGGGTTCACAATCTTGGCATCAAGGCCCAGCGTGGCCGTCGACTGCACCGAAACGGCGGCGAAAGCCTCATTGATTTCCACGACCTGCAAATCCGCGGCCTTGGCTCCTGCCTTGTCCAACGCGGTATTGATCGCGTTGGACGGCTGGTCGTGCAGGGTGCGGTCCGGGCCGGCGACGAACGCGTGGGAGAGGATTTCGGCCAGTGGCTTCAACCCCAGACGTTCCACGGCGGCATCGCTTGCCAGCACGATCGCGGCGGCGCCGTCGGTAATCTGCGAGGAGTTGCCGGCGGTCACGGTGCCGTCCTTGGCGAAGGCAGGACGAAGGCCCGACAGGGAATCGACGGTAGTTTGCGGGCGGATCCCGTCGTCGGCAGCAAATACGGTATCGCCCTTTCGGCTGCTCACCGTGAAGGGGGCGATTTCCCCGGCAAAGAATTCCCCGGAGGCTGCGGCGCGCTGGTGCGAGGCCGCGGCGACCTCGTCCTGCGGCCGGCGGCCCAGCTTCAGCGTGGTGTTGTGTTCCTCGGTGGAGATGCCCATGGAACGCTTCTCATGCGCATCGGTCAAACCGTCATAATCCAGGGTGTCGAGCATTTCAATGGCACCGTACTTGGTGCCCGCGCGGGCGCGCTGCACATGGGGTGCCAAGGACATCGATTCCTGGCCGACGGCCAGCACCACGTCAACCTCGCCGCTGGCGATCAGCCGTTCGCCGGCCACCACGGCTTCGGCGCCCGAAAGGCATACCGCGTTCAGCGTGATGGCCGGAACGTCCAGCCCCACCCCGGCGCCGACCGCGGTCTGCCGTGCCGGGTTCTGCCCGGCGCCAGCCTGCAATACCTGTCCGGCGATCACGCGCTGGACCTCGCTAGGTGCAACTCCGGCGCGTTCCAGTGCAGCCTTGGCCGCGTGGGCGCCCAGCTCGGTTGCGGGGATGCTTGCCAGCGCGCCGTTGAAGCGCATAAACGGGGTGCGTGCGTAGCCTACAATTTTGACGCTCATGCTCTGAGGTCCTCCTGGAGTTCGACGATGAATTTTGCTGCGGTGATGTCCTTGATGCTTTCCGGAGTTTCGCCCGGGGCCACCTGGCGTAGCACCAGTTTTGCATTAACTATGTCGAAGACGGCGCGGTCCGTGATGATTCGATCCACCACGCCGACCCCGGTCAGTGGCAGGTCGCACTTTTCCACGATCTTCGAGCTGCCGTCCTTGGCCACGTGATCGGTCAGCACGATGACCCGGGGGGTGCCTGCGACCAGATCCATGGCGCCGCCCATGCCCTTGACCAGCTTGCCCGGGATGGTCCAGTTGGCCAGGTCGCCGTTGGCGGCAACCTGCAGGGCACCGAGGATCGCCGTTTGCACGTGGCCGCCGCGGATCATGCCGAAGGACATGGCCGAATCGAAGAAGCTTCCGCCGGGAAGAATCGTCACCGTCTGCTTGCCGGCGTTGATCAGGTCCGCGTCCTCTTCGCCTTCGAAGGGGAAGGGGCCCATGCCCAGCAGGCCATTCTCGCTTTGCAGCTTGACCGAGACACCCGCCGGTAGGTTGTTCGCCACCAGGGTGGGAATGCCGATCCCAAGGTTTGCGTATTGGCCGTCGGTCAGTTCGCTGGCGGCCAGTGCCGCCATCTGATCTCTATTCCACATGCTTAGGCCTCCTGCTTCGGGCGGACGGTGCGCTGTTCGATGTCCTTGACGTCGTCGGCATCGACGAGCGTCTTCACGAAAATACCCGGCGTTTCCACCAAAGACGGATCGAGGTAGTCCGCAAGGATGTGCTCGGCCTCGGCGAAGGTATGTCGGCCGGACATGGCGGCAAGCGGGTTGAAGTTCTTCGAGGTCATGCGGTAGCGCAGATTGCCTTCGCGGTCCGCCTCGTAGGCGCGGACCAACGCGATGTCGGCGACGATGCCGCGTTCCAAGATGGCCTGCTTGCCGTCGAATTCCATGACTTCTTTACCTTCGGCCACGGGGGTGCCAACGCCGGTTGGAGTGAAGAATGCGGGGATCCCGACGCCCCCTGCGCGCAAGCGTTCGGCCAAGGTTCCCTGGGGGACAAATTCAACCTCGAGATCCCCATCGAGGAACTGTTGAGCGAAGAGCTTATTTTCCCCCACATAGGAAGCAAGCACCTTGGAGACCTGCTTGTTCTCCAGCAGTATGCCCAGTCCTTTGCCGTCCACGCCCATATTGTTGGACACGATGGTCAGGTTGCGGGCGCCCGAGTCGCGCAGCGCGGTGATCAGGCGGTTGGGTATTCCACTGAGCCCAAAACCGCCAACGGCAATGGTCATTCCGTCCTTGACCACTGCGGCAAGTGCCTGGGCGGCGTCCTCGCGATACTTTGTTGACATCTTCTGACTCCATCCGTCCATATTATGGATTTGAGTGTTCCCTACCTTCGAAGGTAGTAACTCCAAGTCGATAGCTCAATAGCTAAGAGAAAAGAATCCGATATTGCTCGATAGGTGAAGAACAACCGCCCATTCGTTCACATTATGGACATTTCGAAGAGTGGTTGCCGCGCCACCCAAAGCGCATCCGCACCATTGCGTTGGGCCGCTTATTGAAAACGTCATGTTCCTCATATTATGGACTGCCTTCGTTCATAATATGGTCATGAGCAAATCTCCTGCCGGTGCACAGGTCGTCGGACGCTTGGCCGCGGTATTGCGTGCGGTCAGCACCTCCATGCCGGAAGGAATCACGACCACGCAGGTCGCGCGGCTTACCGGGCTCGCGCGGCCGACGGTGCACCGGCTGCTCACGGCGCTGGTAGCAGAGGGCTTCTGCGATCAAGACCACCGGGCGGGGCGCTGGCTGCTGGGCCCCGAGCTCTATCTGATGGGTGCGGTAGCGGCCGAACGCTACGACATCAGCGAGCTTGCCAGGGAACACGTGACCGCGCTGGCCGAAGAATCCGGGGAGAGCGCTTTTCTCTCAGCCCGGCGCGGAGATGAAACGGTCTGCCTGCTGCGCCAAGACGGAGCATTCCCAATCCGTTCCTTTGTCCTCTACGAAGGCCGGCGCTTCCCGCTCGGGGTCGCCTCGGCAGGCATCGCGATTCTCGCCTTTCTTCCCGAAGAGATCGTCGAACGCTATCTGGCTAGCAACAACCTCGTGGCCGAATACGGACCAGCGCATTCCACCGAGCAGCTGCGTCAAAAAGTTGAAGAGACCCGCACCCTGGGGTACTCGGTCAATCCGGGGCTCATCGTCGAAGGCAGCTGGGGGATCGGCGCCGCGGTCTTCGACGCCTCGGGCCAGCCGGCCTGGGCGTTGAGCCTGACGGGAATCGAATCGCGCTTCGAGGTGGCCCGGCAAGAATCGCTGGGCCAATTACTGCTGCACCACGCGCATGAGCTGTCGCTGAAGCTTCGCGGATCGGGACTGCCGGCCAACAGATAGGCCAGGTCGGCCGATCCCACGCCAGGTGGCTGGGATTCTCTGGGTGTCAACGACGAGCCGGGCATTTTTCTCGGGTAACGTACGAATCAGATCGCCCGAGCACGAAGAGGAAAGCTGGCATTGGTGAACACCATCCCGCAAGGTTTATTAACCCCGCAAATCCTGGTCGACGTTGAGATCCTCGAGCGGAACATCGACCGTGTGGCGCAGAACGTTGCAGGCAAGGGACTTGCCTTGCGGCCGCACGCGAAAACGCACAAGATGCATGAGATCGCCGCCCGCCAGCTCGATTCCGGAGCAGTGGGACTGACGGTCGCAACCATCGGGGAGGCCCTGACCTTCGCGCTGCACGGGGTGGCGGATCTCTTCGTCGCATTCCCCTTATGGGTTTCCGAGGTCCAAGCGGCACGCATTCGCAAATTGCTGCGCTATGTCAGGCTCTCCTTGGGCACAGACTCCGTGGCAGCCGTCGAGCAGCTTGCCCGGCAACTGGGAGACAAGGCCGACAAATTAGGATTGATGATCGAGATCGACAGCGGTCACCACCGCAGCGGTGTGCCTCCCCGAGGCGCATTGGAAGTCGCCCGCGCCGCCCGCGAGGCAGGGCTGAACGTCATCGGCATTTTCACCTTCCCCGGTCATAGTTATGCACCGGGTCGGCCGCAAGCGGTCGCCGCGGAAGAACAGCAAGCGCTCGCCGAAGCGGCCGGCTTGCTCCGCGAAGACGGCTTCGAACTCAAACGAATCAGCGGTGGCTCCACTCCCACGGCAGAGCTTGCGGACAACTCGCTGCTGACCGAGGTCCGCCCCGGGGTGTACGTATTTGGCGACGCGCAGCAGTTCGAGCTGGGACGCTGCCGCTGGGAAGAGATCGCCTTGAGCGTAGCCTCCACGGTGGTCAGCCGGCATGAAGGGGACGAACTCATCCCGCGGCGGATCGTCCTGGACGCGGGCAGCAAGATCCTGGGCGGTGACCGCCCCGCCTGGGCCAGCGGGTTTGGCCGAATCCTTGAAAATCCGGACGCGCGGATCAGTGCGGTGTCCGAACACCATGCGACGGTGCTCTGGCCCGAGGGCCAGCCGCTTCCGGCACACGGGGAGCAACTCCGCGTGATCCCGAACCATGTATGCGTGGCGGTGAACCTGGTGGACCAGGTCACCGTGGTCCGCGCCGGCGAGGTAATCGAACGCTGGGACGTGGCCGCACGCGGATTGAACTTCTAGCGAAGTTGCCTTAGAGCGCTAGCGGATCCGCCGCAATGGCCGGGGACCAGCTCTTCGCGCTGCGCAGTGCGGCGTGCAGTTCACTGCCGCAGGCCGCCTCGATGAGTTCGCGGTCTCCGACGACAACCAGTAGGCTCCGGGCACGGGAAAGACCCACGTAGAGTTGCTCCACGGCGCGCGACATATCTTTGAAACCATTGATACACAGCACCACCACCGAACGTTCTAGCCCCTTGAATCCCAACACATGCCCGTAGAATTCCTGATCATGGGCGTGGAATGCGGGCCAGTATTCAGAGTCGATGGTTCCTTGCTCGAAGTGCTCCTGGTGTATCGGGTGGCGACGATTGGTGGTGAGCAACGCGATCTGGTTATTTGCCCAGCCTTCGCTAATGAGCGGATCCACGCAATCCGAGGCGATGTCCACCGCTTCTTCGGTAGAGCACGCGACAAAGCGCACCGGAACTCCCTGCCCGCCACGGGGTTTGATTTGTGCTCCGGCCAGGTTCTTGAACGTTTCGGCGATCCGGCGAGTGTTGCGTAAGTTGTCATCTACGTGAATGGATACCAGCGGTGCCGCGGTGCCAAAACTTCCGCCGAGGTCCTCACCGTTCCATCTCCGGTAGACATCTTGCCGGACGTCCATGAAGGCATAGATCTTGCCCTGCAATGGGTCTTTGGTACACGCAAGCAGTGCCTCCCACCATTCGGGGGCAAAGTCTTGGGCCTCATCGACAACGATCGCGTCGAGCTTCTCTTCCTCGGGCAGTCGCAGTGCCAGCTCGCGCAGCAGCCGCGGCATCTGCACGTCGAAGTAGTCTTGTCCGCTGCCGTTGGGAACTCCGAGGCTGCGGGCGTACTCATGGAATTCTCCGATATGCACGGGTTTATTCTGTCTCCAACCGCTCACCTGTTTCTTTAGGTAATGGCCCAATCCTTTGTTGTAGCAAAATAGCCCCACGCGCGCATTGCCCTTGGCCAGCTGTTTAGCTTTTTCAACCGCCATCCATGTTTTTCCGCTGCCGGCTCCACCGATGAATTTCACTCGGGGAAGTGCCCGCGTTGCGCTCAACAAGATGGCCTGACGTGCGGTGAGATGTTCTTGCAGGTCTTCGTTTTCCAGAGCTTCGGAAGTTTCCAGATGCTCGGGTGTGAAGTCCGCCGCCAGATGCCGGGCGATGCGTTGCGCGAAGGACTGTGCCAACGCCGAGTAACCACCGCCTAGCTCTTCGATGGCGCGACGCAGGTAGTTCGCGCTTTGCTTTAGATCGTTTTGGTCCATGAGCAGATCACGGGGCATATCTGCCTTCTGCCAATTCGCCGGAACCTCCGTATATGGCAGGCACACCACGTGGGCGAAGCGACTGTTCAAGGGGGTGCCGGATTGTTCGGTAATCCACTTTTTAAAGGCGTGCGCCGCGCTCTGGACTTGGGCCATGGGATCTTTCATATGGTGCCGGCCGTTGCTATCGGACTGGTACCAGGCGCTGTTCTCTACGCCTACCAATCCGCCCTTGACCTCAATCGCCACAAGCCCGACTCCAGGCCACAAAATCAGCAAGTCGATCTCATGTTCAACGGCTCCGTGGCGTACCGCGACCGAGTGGGCGAGGATGGCCTCTTGGGGTAAGGAACGACGTAGCTCTTCCCAGACGGCTTTCTCGGCAGACTGGCCATCGGAAAAATCAGGTTCTTCTGGAATGCAGTGGACCATTGTCCCCCCTAGAGAATTTGCGGCACCTATTCAACGACACGCATTGGTTCGAAGTCTATGTGTGCCAGCGCTCCGGAAGCGATCAAAAATGCCTATTGAAGAGCAATAAGTCCAAAGCAACGCCCGGTGCCTAGGATTTAGCCACTAGCCACTGTCCTCAATTAGTTGGAGGAATCCTATTCGCTGGGAAGCTGGTCGTTAGGCACCTGGCGAGTCTCTCGGCCAACGTGGGGCGGTCTCGGTGACGCGCCGGCTGATCAGCAAACGGCCGCTCAATACTTGTCCACAATGGGTTATAAACCCGCTCAAACCGTCGGGATCCGGCGAGATCATTGAACATGGGACTACAAGACATTTTTCAGAGCGACGATGATACTCATCGTCTTCCGTTGAGCCCGCCAGGGCATCGGGATGCTTCCCACCCTGACGGGTTGTTCTCTTCCTTGGTGGAGCATGAGAAGTATTTCGGCCAGATCGCGGCGCTGGCTACCGAACTCTACAACCTGCCGCCGTTGCAGGATCCGGGCTCAGGGCTGGTGCGGTTGCAGAAGCTCGCGAGGCTGCGGCGCATGCTTGACGCGGCCGAAGCGGTGACTCTTTCGGATTCGGTGGAACTGGTCGCGCAGGTCGTTGCCGAAAATAGTTGTGCGGATCCGAAGACGGAGACCGAGCAGCAGCGCCGTGAGCGGATCAGCGCGAATTACTATGGTGTGGATCCGGCGTCCGAGCAGATCATCCGTTCGAATTTCGTTGCTGAAGCCGCTGTGGCGTTGCGCGAGTCTGAGGAGAAGGTGCGGGGGAAGCTGTTTATTGCCGATGGGTTGCGCCATTTGTGCACGGGGACGCTGGATGCTTTGGCTGCTGGGGAGATCACTACGAAGGCGGCGGGGGATATTGTCAAGCAGGCTCAGGATCTGGGGGCTGCTGATATCCGGCGGATGGAGCATGTGCTGTTGCCGATGGCGAAAACCGCCAGTGATGCGGCCGTGAGCCAGCGGGCGAGGCGGATGCATGACCGGTTGAATCCGGTCTCGGCGCAGGAGCGTCATGAGGCGGCGAAGGAGTCCCGGGCGTTGACGCATTGGAGCGAAGCGGATGGGATGGCGGCGTTGAAGCTGCGGGCTCCGGCGGCGGATATTATTTCCATGGTTAATACAGTGAAGTATTTTGCCAGGCATGATGTGGATCCGGGTGATTCGCGTACTCAGGGGCAGCGGGAGGCTGATATTTTCCGGGATGCCCTGCTCGATGGGTGGCCTGCGACGGGTGGTACGCCGTTGAAGACGCGGGTGGCGTTGACGATCCCGGCGGTGGAAACCTTGGCGGATCCTAAGCGGGCGTTGGCGGATTTGGAGGGGTATGGGCCGATTCCGGTGGGCACGGCCTTGGCGTTGGCGAAGGACGCTCCGTCGATGCTGCGGGTGCTGACCGATCCGTGGACCGGGGCCGCGATCGATGTGGGGCGGCAGAAGTACCGTCCTTCGCAGGCGTTGAAGGATTTGTTGCGGGTGCGGGAGGTGCATTGCTGCTTCCCGGGGTGCCGGCGCACCGCGGAGACTTCGGAGATTGATCATGTGGAGGATTGGGCCAAGGGCGGGCACACGGATCGGAGTAATACGAAGTTGCTCTGCAAACGGCATCAGATGTTGAAGCACGCGTTGGGGTGGCAGTCGATTTACCGCCCGGATGGGTCGGTGAGTTGGCGGACTCCTCATGGGTTGGTGTGTTTGGAGTTGCCGGGCAGTGTTGAGGTGGTTCAGAACTTTGATCATGTTCATGACCGGACTCCGGTGCGGGAGGTGGGGTTGAACGATCGGGTGCGTCGGGTGTTGGGTTGGGCTGATCCGCCGGATCGTATCGCCAGCTAGGAGGGTTGTTGGGTTTGTTGGGTGAATGATTTTTTCGTTCACTGCCGCTGGTTCATATCACCTATCGAACGTTTGTTTTCCGGTTGCCGGGGGGCGCGGTGCTCTTGGTGCCGGCTTGAGCCTGTTCCTGTTGCTTATTGGCTGGTTGGTGGTTGGGTTCGGTGGCTGAATGAAAAATATTCTCAGTCAGTGGTCTGGTTCTTGAGGCGCTAGGCAGACATGCTGATGGGGCGGGCTAGCCGTGTGTGGGTGAATGAAGAATTTATTCACTCATCGTCTTGCACCAGGTTCGTGGATGGCGGTCCGGTTGCAGCGGAACGGACTCCTAGTGCCCGGAGATTATCAGCTGAGGCAACGGGTTGATCGTCATCTGCTGGAGCAACTCGAAACCCCCATGAAAAGTTGCGTTGCCGACCGTGCCGAGGCATTGGCGAACTACGCCGAATCGTGAATTCCAATGAGCCAGTTCCGCTGAATAATCACCGAAAGTCCACCTCGCGTTTAACCTGAAACCGTGGGTATCGGGCATGATTGTAGGCATGGAGAATACTGCCGCACCGGCCTGGGTAGCCAACTATCAGCCAGGCGTCCCTGCCGAAATCAAGCTTCCCACCGAGTCGTTGAGTCATATGTTTGAGCGTTCGGTCCGCGAAGCCGGTGAGAGCCCGGCCACCGAATTCTTCGGTCGACGGATGAGCTACCTCGAATTGGGCCAACAGGTCGAGAGGGCGGCCGAGGGGCTGCGCCAGCTGGGCGTGAAGCCCGGTGACCGGGTAGCGCTGGTCCTGCCCAACTGCCCGCAGCACGTCGTCGCGTTCTACGCGGTGCTTCGGCTGGGTGCGGTGGTTGTGGAGCACAACCCGCTGTACACCTCGCGCGAACTACGCCACCAGTTCGAAGACCACCAGGCGCGGGTGGTGATCGCCTGGGACAAGGTCGTGCCGAACCTGCAGCAGTTCCCCAAGGACGTACGAATCGATACGATCGTCGCCGTCAATTTGCTTGAGGCATTCCCGGCGGTCAAGCGCCTGGCACTGAAACTGCCGGTGAAAAAGCTGCGCGAGACCAAGGACTCGCTGACCGCCTCCACGTCAGGCACCATGGCATGGAAGCAGCTGCTGAAGTCCGGGCGACTGGATCCGGACTATCGATACCCCGAGGTGCAGGATCTGGCGGTCATCCAGTACACCTCGGGAACCACCGGGCGTCCAAAGGGCGCAATGCTTACCCACTACAACCTGTATGCCAATGCGTTGCAGGGCGAGGCTTGGATGGAAGGCGCCGAAGAGCGCAAGGAAATCCTGTATGCGATCCTGCCGATGTTCCATGCTTTCGGAATGACCCTGTATCTGACCTTCGGGGTGAAGAAGCAGGGACTGCTGGTGCTCTTCCCGAAGTTTGAACCGCAGATGATCCTGGATGCGTGGAAGAAGTCTCCGGCCACCGTGTACTGCGCGGTCCCGCCGATCTACGAGCGCACCGCCATGGCGGCCAAGGAGCAGGGCATTTCGCTGCGTTCGGCCAAGTACTGCATCTCGGGTGCGATGAACCTGCCAGATCATGTGGTCGAGCTCTGGGAGTCGATGTCCGGCGGACTGCTGGTCGAAGGCTATGGGATGACCGAGTCCTCGCCGGTGGCCTTGGGCAACCCGTTCCACCCCACACGTCGCAACGGCACCATCGGAGTGCCATTTCCTTCGACCCTGATGAAGGTCGTGGATGTCGATGAGCCAAGCCGCGAGGTGGCGCAGGGCGAAGCCGGAGAGCTGCTGATCAAGGGGCCCCAGGTGTTCCGCGGATACTGGAATAACCCGGAGGAGACCGCGAAAACGCTGACCGAGGACGGCTGGCTGCACACCGGCGACGTAGTCACCGTCGACCAGGACGGGTTTACCCAGATCGTTGACCGGGCCAAGGAGCTGATCATTACCGGCGGCTTTAATGTCTCGCCCAGCGAGGTGGAGAACGCGCTGCGCCAGCATTCAGATATTGCCGACGCCGCGGTGTTCGGCAAGGCACTGGAACGGGGCGGTGAAATGGTGGTCGCCGCGGTGCAACTCGATGAAGGCGCGAGCCTGGACGAGGCCGACCTGCGCGAACACTGCCGGACCTTGCTGGCGGCCTACAAGGTGCCTAAGCGGATCGTTGCCATCGAGGAGATGCCCCGCTCGATGCTGGGCAAGGTGTTGCGCAAGCAGGTCCGCGACCAGTTCGGTGAAGGGCTCTAGCGCGAACGATACGGTTTGAACCAGCCATGCCGCGGTTGCTAACGCAGCCGCGGCATGGCTGTGAGCAGCGCTCGGGTGTACTCGTGCTGCGGGTCGCCGAACACGTCGGCGGTAGCGCCCTGCTCGACAATGCTTCCCCGGTACATCACCGCTACGGTATCGCTCATATGCTCGATCACCGACAGGTCGTGGCTGATGAACAGGTAGCTGGTGCCGGTCTCTTGCTGCAACCGATCCAGCAGGTCCAGGACGGTCGCCTGGATCGAAACGTCCAAGGCCGAGACCGGTTCATCCAAGACGAGCACCTTAGGCTTCGGAGCCAGTGCGCGGGCGATCGCCAAGCGTTGGCGCTGTCCGCCGGAAAGCTCGCGTGGATTTCGCGAGCTCAGGGCAGGGTCCAGTTCCACCTGTTCAAGGAGCCGGGAGACTTGGGTCCGGTAGCTCGCGCCGCGTTTGCTGCGTCCGGCGGAGAGCGCATCGGTGAGCAACTGACCCACGCTATAGCGTGGGTCAAAAGAACCCAGCGGATTCTGGTAGATCGCCCCGATGTTTTCGCGCAGGTGCCGGCGCTGGGATTCGCGGTGCGGGGCAAAGTGCTCCCCGAGCAGCTGGACGGTGCCGGTATCCGGGCGTTCCAAGCCGAGCACCATGCGCGCGGTGGTGGTCTTGCCCGAACCGGATTCACCGACCAGGCCCAGCGTCTGTCCTTGCTGAACGACAAAACCCGCCCCCCGCACCGCGGCATGTTTGCCGAAGCTTTTGGACAGGTCCTCCACCACCAGAGCCGGCATCCGAGCAGGCCTCGCCGGTTCTTGAGCCACGACAGCCGCCTTCGGGGGAGCAAGGCTCAAGGGCTGGAAGCGGGGCACCCCGGAGGGGATGGCGCGCAGAAGAGTGCGCGTGTACTCGTGCTGCGGGCGGTTCAGCACCTGGTCGGTGTCGCCGGCCTCGACGAGCTTTCCGGCACGCATCACCGCGATCCGATCCGCCAGATGGGCCACTTGTGCCAGGTCGTGGCTGATCATCAGCACCGCCCGGCCCTCGTCTTTGAGCGCCCGGAGTTGCTCGAGCACCAGCGCGGTCAGCCGGGAGTCCAACGCGGTGGTCGCCTCGTCGGCGATCACAACTTGCGGGTCCCCGATCATCGCTTGGGCAATGAGCACGCGTTGGCGCATGCCACCGGAGAGTTGGGAGCTGCGCTGCTTCATCCGCCAGGCAGGCTCGGGAAGATCCACCGCTTCCAAGGCCTTGCGGACCTTCGTGGTGCGCTCGGACTTGGACAGCGAGCTGTGTTCCTTCAGCGCGTCGGCAATTTCGTGGCCCACCGGGCGCAACGGATCCAACGCCATGAGCGCATCTTGCAGGATCATCGCCACGGAATTTCCGCGCAGCTGCTGCCAGTCCCGTTCGCTCATCGCGGTGGCGTCCTGCCCCAAGACCATGAATTTTTCGGCGCTGACCTTGCCGCCGGAGAGCCCCAGCAGGCTGCGGGCGGTGACGGACTTGCCGGACCCGGATTCACCAACCAGCGCCAGGCATTCCCCGGCGGAGAGCTCGAAGGAGACCGAGTCCACCGCGAGCTGCCCGGCGAAGCTCACCGAGAGGTTCTTGACATCAAATAAAGGACTCATGCGGCATTGACCTTTCCGCCCAAGGAACGCCCGATCAGCGTGGCCCCGGCGGCCACCACCACAATCGCCAAGCCAGGGAAGAAGCTCAGCCACCAGGCCAGATGCAGGTAGGTGCGCCCGGCCGAGAGCATGGCACCCCATTCGGGAGCCGGCGGCGGAGTGCCCAAGCCGAGGAAGGACAGCGCGGCGGCCCAAATCACCGCCTGCCCAATGCCCAGGGTCACCAGCGCCAGCAGGGGGCGCAGCGCGTTGGGCACCAGGTGGTTTTGTACCTTCAGCCAGGTGCCGCGGCCGAGCACCGTGGCGGCTTCCAGCATTTCGGAGTTCTTCACAGAACGGATCTGGCTGCGCACCAAGCGGGCGTAGCCCGGCGCGGTGGATAAGCCAACGGCAACGATTGCCGGCCCGACCCCGGGGCCGGTGAAGGCGATGATCAGCAGTGCCAGCAGCAGCGAGGGCACCGCGTAGAGGGCTTCGAGCACACGCAAGATCGCACCATCGAGCCAGCGCGGGGCAAGGGCCGCGACGGTACCCAGAACTAGGGCAATGCCCATGCCCAGAGCCGTGGCGGCCAGGCCGATATACAGCGAGTCGCCGGCACCATGGATGACGCGGGTGAACACGTCGCGTCCCGATTCATCGGTCCCCATCGGGTGCGCCAGGCTCGGCGCGTGGAATGCCTGCGCGGGGTCAACCGCCAGGGGGTCGCCCGGGGCGATGAGCCCCGGCGCAAGCGCCGTAAGGAGCCAGAAGAGGATAAAGACGGTGCCGAGAATTTTGGCGGTTCGGCTCATGATTCTGCCCCCGCCGGATTGATGAGGCGTTCGAGGGCTTCGGTCAGCGCCATCACCACGATATATACGAGGGCGGAGAACAGCGCGATGCCGGTGACCATGGGAATATCACGGGAGAGCACCGCCGAAAGCAGGGAACGTCCCAGTCCCGGACGGGCGAAGATCGCCTCGACAACCACCGCTCCGGAAAGCAGGGAGGAGAAAGCCCAGCCGGTCAACCCCAAAGCGGGCAGCGCCGCATGGCGCAAACCGTGGCGCCAGAACACCGTCAACCGGCTTTCGCCGCGGGTTCGGGCGGCCAACGCGAACTGGCTTCCCAATGCGGTGGACAGCGAGTCGCGCATCAACTGGGTGAGAAAACCTGCCAGCGGCAGCGCGAGGGTGAGCACCGGCAAGACCAGTCCCGCCCCGGTCCCGTTGTCCACCGCAGGGAACCAGCCGAGCATCGAGGAGAAAAGCATGATCAGCACCGCACCGAGCCAGAAGTGCGGCACGGCCGCGGCAATGATCTCCACCGCGTTGCCGACCCACTGGCCCACCCGCGTGGCACGCATGGCCAGCATCGCGAAGATGAGCGACAGCAACCAAGCCGCCGCCAGTGAGATGAGTGCCAGCGTGATGGTCGGCGGCAGCACCTCGGCGATGACCTGCAGAACCGGGTCCTTCAGCGCATAGGAGGTTCCAAAATCCAGGCGGATCAGCTTGGCCAGAAACATCACGTACTGGGTCAACGGCGGAAGGTCCAAGCCGTACTCGCTGCGCGCGGCGGCCAGGGCCTCGGCCGAGGCCTGCGAGCCCGGGCCACCCATAATCGCTTCGGCCGGGTCGCCGGGGATCAGCCGCACGCCGATGAAGATGGCGGTGGCCACCAGCCACAACACCACCAGCGCGCCGCCAACCTTGCGACCCAACCAAGCGAGCATTTTCATCTCTGGACGTGTTCGATGGCTACTTGTTCAGGAACACGTTGAAGTAGGTCGGCGAGGAGACCGCGGTGGTTTCGCCCATGCCGTGCACGTTCTTCGAAAACAGGAAGTGGTTCTGCTGATCGTAGAGCGGGAGCACGTAGTAGCCGTCCAAGACCAGGCGCTGCGCCTGCTCGTAGAGCTCTGCGCGTTCGGCTTCGTCATTGCTCTGCTCGGCTTCCACCAGCAGCCGGTCCAGCTGCGGATTCTTGATCTGCGCATTGTTCGCAAAGTAGCCGCTCGGCGCCGGGACGGTGGAATCCGAATGGAACAAGATGCGCAGCACGCTCGGGCCGACCTTGGTGTACGGTGCCGAAACGAGGTCGTACTCGTGTTGCGCCAGAGCGCCGTACCAGCTGGAGAGGTCGAGCAACTCGATCTTGACCTCGAAGCCAACGGTCTTGGCGGACGCCTGCATCTGCTCGAAGAGCGACTGCTCGGCCGGAACCGACTGGTTCGTGGATACCGGGAAGCTCAGGCTCAGGCGCTTGCCGTCCTTGGTTCGGTAGCCCTGTGCATCGCGTTCGGTCCAGCCTGCCTCGTCGAGGAGCTGATTGGCCCGATCAGCATCGGTGCCGAAGTTCTCTTCAGCTGAAATGCCCAGCGGTTCAACGCTTGAAAGCAGCGAGTAGCTGCGCTCGGCGGCATTGAAGTACAGCGCGTCGATTCCGGTGTTCACGTCGAGGGAACGGATGAACGCCTCGCGCACCGAGGCGTCGTCAAATGGCGCCTTGGAGCTGTTGAGCTCCACCCGGTTCGAGGCTCCCGGACGCGGCGCCGCGAGGTGGCCCAGCCCGCCCTCGGTGGCGGTGGCGATGGTGTCGGGCTGCGGATTGTCGATCACGTCGACCTCGCCGGACTGCAGGGCCGCATAGCGGCTGGCGGCCTCCGGGATGAAGCGCCAGGTGATGCCGTCCAGGTAGGAAGCGGAGCCGGCCCGCTCGGCATCTGCCACCGGTGGGGCGTAGTCTTCGTAGCGCACCAGATTGACCGCCTGCTGGCGGTCCCAGGACTCGACCTTGAACGGGCCGGTGCCTGCCGGGGCGGCGCAGTTCGCCGCTTGGTCGCGCTTGAGCCCTTCGGGGGACTGGATTGCCGTCCAAGGCATGGACAGCGACTCGAGCAGCGCGTTATCCGGGGCGGAGAGCTCCAGCTGCGCGGTCAACTCGTCGACGATCTTGATTTCGGAGACCTTGCCGACGGCAAGATAACCGGTAGAGGACGCGGTATTCGGATCCTGCAGGTGCTCGATATTCGCCTTGATGGCTTCGGCGGTGAGCGCGGTGCCGTCGTGGAAGCTGATCCCCTCACGCAGCGTGATGGTGCGGGTCAACCCGTCCTCGGAGACCTCGGACTTCTCGGCCAGCCACGGGATGATCTCGCCTTTGGCGTCCTTGCTGAACAGCGATTCCATGAACTGCGAGGCCACCAGCGCCTGCGGATAGTTTCCTCCCACATGCGGGTCCAGGCAGTTCGGCTCGGCGTCACCCGAGGCGTAGACCAGCGTCCCGCCGGTGACGGGTTTCAGATCCTCGGTGGCCGAGGGATCGGAGGTGGTGGAGCAGCCTGCGATGAGCGCTCCGGCCAGCGGGAGAGCTAGTGCTCCGGTGAGCAGGCGGGTGGCGCGCTGTGTTCGTTGCATGAACGGTGAGTGACCTTTGAATAAGTGAGCGATGACGTAGACAACCTTAGTCAACCAAGGCCGAAAGGTCAGATCGTTTCCCTGCCAGAGGAAGCGAGAGCCGAGCCATCGACCTTGGCTGACCGGTTGGCCGGCGTGTTACTTTTCGCTGGCGACGGTGAAGCGGCGGTTGTTGTGCGCCGGGGTGTCGATTTCGTCGAGGATCGCTACCGCGAAGTCCTGGGTGGAAACGAAGTCGCCGGCAGGGGAGTTGGCGCCGAGCGTGTAGTTGCCGGTGCGGGTGCCCGGTGCGATCACCGGGGCAGGTGCTGCCAGGGTCCAGGTGATGCCCGACACCGAGGTGAACATGTCGTAGACCGCGCCGCAGGTGACCGCCTCTGCCTTGTATTCTTCTGGGAAGCCCGGGGTGTCGAACAGCCGCACCCCGTCGATCTCGGTGGCGCCGGCTCCGCCGACGACGACCAGGCGCGCCGGAATGAGGGTTTCGGTGATCTCCTCGAAAGCGTCAAGGTATTCCTGGTGGTCGCCACCGGTGCGCGATGGCGGCACGGAGATCACGACGACGTCGTGGTTCTTTCCCAGGTCGCGGTAGGCGGCGGTGTCGCTGAGCTCGGCAGTGGCCGCGCTGGTGCCTTCGACGGTTTTGCCGCTGCTGCTGACGGCGGTGACCTCGTGGCCACGGCGCAGCGCCTCGGCGGTGATCTGGCTGCCGACCATTCCGGTGGCCCCGTAAACTGCAATCTTCATGATGATCCTCTCGTAGCTGTGTTCTTCACCCTTATAGTATCCTTTAGATACCGACTACTTCAAAGGAACTTGGTTACCAAATGGATAGCGCCCTCACCTACAACGTGCTTGTGCAGGACTGTCCCTCACGTGAAATTATGCAACGTTTGGGGGATAAATGGACCCCTTTAGTGATGCTTACCTTAGCCCGGGGGCCGCTACGTTTCTCCGCGTTACGCCAGCAGATCGGTGCGGTGACGCCCAAGGTGCTGACCAGCACGCTGCGCATCCTGGAGCGCGATGGCCTGGTGGCTCGCACCGTCACGGCTCAGGTGCCGGTCCGGGTGGACTATGAATTGACCGATCTGGGTCGCAGTCTGCTCGAACCGATGGATGCCATCCGCATCTGGTCCGAGGCGCATGCGGCCAAGGTGCTGGCCGCCCGAGAAATTTTTGACGATAAGTAGGTCTTCTGCCGGCGCGAATTCTGCTGTTCGATGAGTTCCTTGATCGTGGCGGATTTCCCGCGAACAATGAGTGCGAAGAGCTCGATTCGCTGTGGCGCGAAGCGCCGCACTGTGGGAAGGAAGATCCATGACCAACCAGGCCGTATCCAGCCGACCAGCTTTCCTTGACCAGCTTCCGGCGCAACTTTTCATCGCCGGGAAATGGCGCGAGGGGCGCAGTTCTTCCGTTCTGGTCACCCGCAACCCCTTCGACGACGCGGTGCTGGCAGAAATCCGCCAGGCTTCCAGCGAGGATGTGGACGAGGCTTATGCGAGCGCGGCCCAAGCCCAACGCGACTGGGCTGCGCTCATTCCGGCAAAACGTGCTGCGGTGCTCACCAAGGCTGCGGACTATCTGCAAGCCAACTACGATGACCTGGTTGCGCTGCTAGTGGCCGAATCCGGTTCATCGGTGCTCAAGGCGAACGTGGAGGTATCTGGCACGATCGCCGCAACGCGTGAGGCCGCCACCTTCCCGACCCGGGTGCACGGCCAGATCCTGCCGTCGAACAGTGCGGGCAAGGAAAACCGTGTTTACCGCGAACCGGTGGGCGTGGTGGGCGTGATTAGCCCGTGGAACTTCCCGATGCTGCTTTCCCAGCGCTCGGTGGCCCCTGCGCTGGCGCTGGGCAACTCGGTGGTGCTCAAACCGGCCAGCGATACCCCGCTGGCTGGCGCGCTGGTGCTGGCCAAGGCCTTCGAAGCGGCCGGAATCCCGCGCGGCGTGTTCAGCGTGGTTGTTGGTTCGGGTTCCGAAATCGGGGACCACTTTGTGGCGCACAGCGTCCCTTCGCTGATTTCCTTCACCGGCTCCACCCCGGTGGGGAAAAACGTCGGCAAGCTCGCCGTTTCGGGCAAGCATATGAAGCGGGTCGCGCTGGAACTTGGTGGCAACGCACCATTTGTGGTGCTCGCCGACGCCAACCTCGAACAAGCGGTCCGCGCCGCTGCCATGGGCAAGTTCCTGCATCAGGGGCAGATCTGCATGGCAATCAACCGAATCATCGTTCAAGCCCCGGTCTATGACCGGTTCGTCGAGGAGTTCGCCGCCCATGCAGCCACCATCAAGTACGGTGATGCGGCGGAGCCCGCAAATGTGGTGGGGCCAATTATCAACGACGCGCAGCTGGCCAGCGTGCAGGGAAAGATCGCGCAGGCTCGAAGCGAGGGGGCCCGCGAGGTGCTCTCCGGCGAGGTCGTCGGCCGCGTAGTGCCGCCGCATGTTTTCGCCGATGTCACCAGTGAGATGGAACTGTTCCGTGAGGAGATCTTCGGCCCGGTGGTTGGCATCACTAGGGCCGAAGATGAGGCGCATGCGCTCGAACTGGCAAATGACACCGAATTCGGATTATCCAGCGCGGTATTCACCACCGATATTGAGAAGGGTGTGCGCTTTGCCCGCGGGATCAAGGCGGGAATGACTCACCTCAATGACATCACCGTGAATGATGAACCACATGTGATGTTCGGCGGGGAGAAGAACTCCGGGTTGGGCCGCTTTAACGGTGAGTGGGCTATCGAGGAATTCACCACCGACCATTGGATCGGGGTGCAGAGCACCGATAAGCAGTACCCCTTCTAGGGATTGCCAAGGATCCTTCGAATGGCCAAGGCGCCCCGGAGCGATGCCGGGTGTTCGCCGGCGTTCATGGCGAGTGGACCCGACGCGGAGCCTCAGGACCTCGACGACCAGGCATATGCGCTCTGCAAGGAATCCGGTAGGCAATATCGGCGTGTGAGAATTCCCGGGGGAGCTTGTGGAAACCGGACTCCTGCCCAGTCGCCCGGGGGTTCGGGCAGTGCTGCTGCACCAGCCAAGGGGTACCGGGCCTGGTGCGGCTAGAGGGTGCGTTCCTTCTTGGAATCCGCGGCCGGTGGCATGCGCTGGGGCCGGACCGTGACGATGGGAGTTTGCGAGCTCATGGCGGCATCAACGGTTTCAAGTGCTGCGAGGTTGCGCAGAGTTGTGCGGGTGGGGGTCATCAAGCCCAGCTCGCCGCGCTCGTAGGCGGAGAACAGCACGGCGGGCTGGATCCATTCGGAGTTTGAGGCCTCGGTGGTCTGGTGCACGGGGGCCTGTCCGGGCTGCACCTGAGCCACGTAGAAAAAGGTGTCGAAGCGTTTGGGATTATCCGGAGGCGTGATCCAATTCGCCCAAGGACGCAGCTGGCTCACGTCCAAGCGCGCCCCGGTCTCTTCGAAGATCTCGCGGCGCGCGGCGGCCAGCAGGGTTGCCGCATCGAGGATGGCCTGCTCTTCTCCGTCTTCCCAGATGGAGGAGTCTTCCCAAAGCCGTGCGTGCTCGATGGCCAGCGCTAACGGAATATTCCCCGCTTGCGCCTCGGCCAGATCTTGAGCATCGACCCGGCCGCCGGGGTAGACAACCATGCCAGCTGCGAAGTCCATGGTGGAAACCCGGTGTTGGATGAAGACCTCCAGGCCTTCGTTTCCCTCGCGGATCATCAGGACGCTTGCGGCACGTCGCGGCGTCACCGGCTGCATATTCGGGTCAGTAGAGGCGGAATCCATAAGTCCAAGTATGGCCGAGAACCGAGGCGGAACCGCGCACTGTGACAAATGGGGCGTTCGCTGGAACCGCTTTGGGCGGCGCGAGGCGAGTTCTTTGACCCACGGGCCATGCGTCGCATTTCGAGCGCAGTTCTCGGAATTCCCGCCCGCTGCTGGCATCCTAAACTCTTCGCAATGGCTGTAGTGTGGGTCACAAGTAGCGGTGGTCAGATAGGGGTTAGTGATGTTTGGACTAAATGAGGAGCAACGTGAGCTGGTGGAGGCAGTCCGCGAATTTGCTACGGAGAAAATCGCTCCGCATGCCCTCGAGTGGGACGAGAAGCAGCATTTCCCCGTCGATGTGCTCGCCGAAGCCGGCGAATTGGGGATGGGCGGCATCTACGTCAGCGAAGCCTATGGCGGGTCCGGGCTGAGCCGCAGCGACGCGGTGCTGATCTTCGAAGAACTATCCAAGGCTTGTCCCACCATTGCGGCCTATATCTCCATCCACAATATGGTGGTGTGGATGATCGACAGCTTCGGCACCGAGGCGCAACGAGCCCAGTGGCTGCCGGGCATGGTGGCGATGCAGGATCTGGGATCCTATTGCCTGACCGAACCCGGGACCGGATCGGACGCTGCGGCGCTGACTACCAGTGCGGTCCGGGACGGCGATGAATATGTGCTCAACGGGGTCAAGCAGTTCATCTCCGGCGCGGGTTCATCCGCGCTCTATCTGGTGATGGCCCGCACGGCCGATACGGGCGGGCGGGGGATCAGCGCTTTCTTGCTGCCCGCCGATGCGCCGGGATTGTCTTTCGGGGCCAAGGAAAAGAAGATGGGCTGGAATGCGCAACCTACCCGTCAGGTCATCATGCAAGACGTGCGGATCCCCGCCGGCAACCTGCTAGGTGCCGAAGGCGATGGTTTCTCCATAGCGATGCGCGGGCTCAATGGTGGCCGGCTGAATATCGGTGCCTGCTCGATCGGCGGCGGGCAGCTGGCCCTGGAGAAATCCGTGGCCTACCTCAAGGAGCGCGAGGCCTTTGGCGGTCCGCTCACGCGCCAGGAGGCGCTGGTCTTCAAGCTTGCCGATATGGATATGGAATTGGAAGCGGCGCGCACGCTGCTGCGCCGGGCAGCGGCAGCCCTGGACGCACAAACTTCCGACGCGCTGCGGCTGTGCGCGATGGCGAAGAAGGTGGCTACCGATGCCGGGTTCAACGCGGCCAATACCGCGATCCAATTGCATGGCGGTTATGGCTACCTCAGCGAGTACGGGCTGGAAAAGATCGTCCGTGATCTGCGCGTGCATCAGATCCTGGAAGGCACAAATGAGATTATGCAGCTGATCGTGGGGCGCGGGCTGGTCGATTCCTAGGTCCTGAAATCACAGGCATCACCGGGTGCCGCCGCGCACGACGGCTTTGCAAAAGCGCACACCTTTTTACGGTTTCCGCGCATCGGATCCGTTGACTCCTTCGAGAGGTCGCCATAGTTTGGGATTGTAACCAGAATCGCGGTTCGGGTTTGGTGCAAACGCGCACCGCACAATCTGGCTTCGGGGCCAGCTGCTATTAGCGGAGCCCCACGAGGAAAGGCGTCACTCGTGAATCGAACCGGCAAGGTTTTGGCTGCGCTGTCCCTCGGCGGGGCACTGGCCTTGACGGCCTGCGCGCCCACCGCGGAAACCGGGAACACCGACGGGGGTGAGCCCGGGGCAGTCGAAGACTCGGTGAACGTTGGGATCATCTACTCCAAGACCGGCCCGCTTGCTGCCGAGGGAGACGCCTATTACGAAGGCCTGCAAGCGGGACTCGATTACGCCACCGATGGTACGGGCCAGCTGGGGAACTTCGAACTGAACATCACCTATCACGACGACGGCGGCGACCCGGACCAGGCAGCCGCGGTGGCCGGAGAGCTAATCGGCGAGGACTACAAGATTCTGGCCGGAACCGCCTCTTCGGATATCGCCCTGACACTTGCCGACCTGGCAGCCCGGGACAAGGTCCTCTACATTTCCGGCCCGGCCGTCTCGGATGCCATCTCCGGCGCCAACAAATACACCTTCCGCTCCGGAGGCCAGTCCATGCAGGACGCGGCCACCGCCGGCGCCTTCCTAAATGACTTGAACGGCAAGCAGATCACCGTTTTCGCCCAGGACAACACGTTCGGGCAGGGACATCTCGCAGCGGCAGAAGCAGCCCTTGGACTGCAGGGCGCCAACGTCAGCAACCTTCTCGTGCCCGAAGACGTCACCGATTTCGCAGCCTTCGCCCGGCAGCTGGTGGATGCCAAACCCGACCTCATCTACGCGGCCTGGGCCGGAGCATCCTCAGATTCTATGTGGCAGGCATTGGACCGGCAGGGCGCCTTCGACATTGCTCCCATCGTCACCGGGCTGGGTGAGGCGGCAAGCTATGCCGCCTTCGGCGGCGCGAGCGAGAAGATCTCCTTCTTCAGCCACTACTTCCCGGGCGCGGCAGGCACCGACGTCGAAAAAGAGATGATCTCCTCGGTTGTGGAAGCGGGCAAAGAAGTCGGACAGTTCTCCCCGGATGGATTTGTGGCAGGGCAGATGATAGCCCGGGCCGTGGGCGAAGGCGGCGACGACGTGGAGCAGATGGTCACCGCCTTGGAGGGCTGGAGCTTCGAAAGTCCCCAGGGCGATGCCACCGTGCGCGCCTCGGATCATGGACTGGTGCAGAACATGTACCGGGTGGCCTTATCCGGGGACGGCAAGCAGTGGATCCCGGAACTGCTGAAGACCGTGCCAGGCGAGGACATCGCCCCGCCCGAGATCGTCAACTAGTCTTCGCGCATCACGCAGCAACCTGCTCGGATTCAGGCCATCCGGCGGGTCGGATCCGGTTCTGCCGACGCGCTCCGCAGTCACCGCATGAAAATCACCGAGGTGCGTATCCCGGGGTGCAGGTTTCGCTGTCCCGGAGTCTCCGATGAGGTGACTGAAGAAAAGATGAATTTATTGTCCGTGCGTTGGAATCACTCAACGCACAACCGACCGTGGAAGGTTGAGCTACATGACTGAAACAAAGACGAAGCACGGACTGGCCAGCGGCGCATTGTCCGGACGTACCGCGTTGATCACCGGGGGCGCTTCGGGAATCGGGCTGGCCTGTGCCAGAAGGCTGAGCGCCCAAGGGGCAGCTGTCACCGTCGCGGATCTGAACGAGCAGGCGGCCAGCGCGGCTGCAGACGAGCTGGGCGGCAAGGCCTGGGCGGTTGATTTAGCCGATACGAAGGCGCTGGAAGAACTCAGCTTGGATACCGACATTCTGATCAATAATGCCGGGGTGCAACGCGTTGCGCCGATCCATGAATATGATCCCGAAGCCTGGCGGCTTATCCACCGGCTGATGCTCGAATCCCCGTTCCTGCTCATCCGTGCGGCGCTGCCCGGAATGTATGCGCGCGGTTTTGGGCGCATCATCAATGTCTCCAGCGTGCACGGCAATCGAGCCAGCGCGTTCAAGAGCGCCTATGTGTCGGCCAAGCACGGGTTGGAAGGACTATCCAAGGTCACCGCGTTGGAGGGGGCCGAGCACGGGGTGACGAGCAACTGCGTCAACCCCGGCTACGTGCGCACCGCCCTGGTGGAGAAGCAGATCCAGGATCAGGCGCAACACCATGGCATCGCCCCGTCCGAGGTGGTGGAGAAGATCTTGCTCACCGAAGCGGCGGTCAAGCGGCTGGTGGAGCCCGAGGAGGTGGCATCCTTGGTGTCCTGGCTGGCCCAGGATGAGGCGGGGATGGTCACCGGCACCTCCTATGCCATGGACGGCGGGTGGAGCGCCCGGTGAGTGCCGCCAGCCACCGTGCCGGAAACGATGGCTGGCGGGATGGGCAGCATCGAGGGTGCTGCTGGCCCGCGAGGTCACCACGCGGCTGCATCGCGGTGCGTCGCTGTTGAAGGCGTTGGCAGTGCAGCGGCCTCCGGTCAGCTCCTTGCGCTCGCCGAAGCTTCCGAAGGCCGCCGATGCGTGGCTCGACGCAGCAAAAAGCGAGGCCCGGCTCCCATTCTTCGGGGAGCCAGGCCTCGCATGATTGCTGCCTTCGAGTGCTACTTTTTCACTAGTTCCGGGCTGGTGCCCAGTTGCGCGGTGGGCACCCGGTAGGTTTCCTTGGCGGTCATCGCCGAGATCGCCGCGATGAGCGCGATTCCGGCGGTGAAGAGGCTGATCTTGACCCAGCCGCCGGGTTCCAGACCGCCCATGGCCGCCACGATGGACGGCGCGAAGCCGGCCATGAGGAAGCCGAGCTGGGTGCCGATGGCCAGGCCGGAGAAGCGCACCTTGGAGGAGAACATCTCGGCGTAGAAGCTAGGCCAGACGGCATTGGCCGCTGCATAGGCGCAGGAGAAGACCGCCACAGAGAGAACGAACTGCAAGAGCGTATTGTCAGTTTCCATGCTGCGCAGGTAGAACGGCATAATGGCCGCCGAAGAGATTGCACCATAGACGAAGACCGGCTTGCGGCCGATGGCATCTGCAAGTTTGCCGAACAGCGGCTGGGTGAATAATGCGCCGATATTGCCGGCAACGACCAGCCATAGGGTGATGGACTCGTCCATGTTCCCGATGGTCTTGCCGTAGGAGATGGCAAGCGTTCCATACACGGTGGACACGGCGGCGATGAATGCGCACAGCACCACGCGCAAGACGTCTTTCCAGTGGAACTTCAGCAGGACCGCCAGCGGCAGCTTTGCAATGTTGTTGTTCTTCTTCGCCTCTTCGAATTCCGGGGTCTCGTGCAGCGAGCGGCGGATGAAGAAGGTTACCAGGACAACTACCGCGGAGAGCCAGAACGGGATGCGCCAGCCGATGCCGTACTTGATGTCATCGGGCAGTGCCACCACGGGAATGAAGATCAGGGCCGCGAGGATCTGTCCGCCCTGGGTGCCGGTGAGCGTCCAGGAGGTGAAGAAGCTGCGCCGGCGATCGGGTGCGTGCTCCAGCGTCATCGAGGAGGCGCCGGCCTGCTCACCGGCCGCCGAGAGGCCCTGGCAAAGCCGGGCGAGGACCAGCAGGATGGGGGAGAGCCAACCGACCTGGTCGAAGGTCGGCAGGCAGCCGATCGCGAAGGTCGAAGCGCCCATGAGCACCAGGGTGAACATCAGCACCTTCTGGCGTCCGATGCGGTCCCCGAAATGGCCGAGAACGACCGCGCCAATCGGCCGGGCGATGTAGGCGAAGCCGAAGGTGGCCAGAGACATCACCGAGGCATTGGCATCCGCGTCGGGGAAGAAGATGTGCGGGAAGATCAGCGCCGCGGCGGAGCCGAAGATGAAGAAGTCGTAGTATTCAACTGCGCTTCCCATGAAACTGGCAACGGCCGCCTTGACGGGTGTGCGTTTCCCGGTGCCGGGCACCTCGGACGCCGACGGTTCACGTGTGGATGGCATCGGAAAACTCTTTTGTTTGCTGAAGGGCGAACGCTGAAATCAAAAACAGTGTGCGCTATCCGTACAGTTGTACGGAATGTGTACGTTGATATAGGGTAGATGCAAATCACAGCTGAGGCAATATCTGCGTCAAGCATGACGGAAAGTTGGGTAATTCGGTGAGTACTCTTGCTCAGTCATTTTTAGTCGGACTCATAGGTGACGGCGTCCTGCCCTCGCTGACCCCGCCCATGCACGAACGAGAAGCAGACGCCCACGCGGTGCGCTACCTGTACCGGCCGATCGACCTGACGGCGCTTGGCCGGCCTGCCGAAGATGTCGGCCAGCTGTTGAAGTCCGGCGCCGAACTGGGATTCAACGCCTTCAACATTACCCACCCATGCAAGCAGCTGGTCATCGGGCAGCTGGATGAAATCAGCGACAATGCCAAGGCCATCGGCGCGGTCAACACGGTGCTCATCAAGGACGGAAAATTCCACGGCTACAACACCGATGCCTCCGGGTTCGGCTGGGCGCTGGCCACCGGGCTTCCCGGAGCCAAGCTGGACAAGGTGCTGCAGCTCGGTGCCGGAGGTGCCGGCGCTGCCGTCGCCTTTGCGCTGCTCGACGCGGGAGTCAAGGAACTATTCCTGGTCGATCCGGATATCTCCCGGGCCAGCGAACGAGCCAAGGAACTGGCCCTCCACTTTCCGCAGGCCAGCATCACACCGGCCAGCGCCGAAGAGGCACCGGCGCTGCTGGCGCAGGCAGACGGGCTGCTTAACGCCAGCCCCATCGGAATGCATCACCACCCGGGACTTCCACTTGATATTTCCGGGCTCCGCTCCCGGCATTGGGTTGCCGACTGCGTCTATCGCCCGGTGGACACCGAGCTGATCACCGCGGCCCGCGACCTCGGCTGCGAGGTGCTGGACGGCGGGCATATGGCCGTTGGCCAGGCGGTGGACGCCTTTGGCATCATCACCGGGCTGACCCCCGACGCCGCTCGGATGCGCGCCCATCTGCTAGAGATGCTGGAAGCGGGACTCTAATGCGCACCTCGATCGCCACGGTGTGCCTCTCGGGCACGCTGGAAGAAAAGATGCTTGCCTGCGCCAAGGCAGGTTTTGACGGAATCGAGATCTTCGAACAGGACCTCACCGTCAGCCCGATGTCTCCCGAGGAGGTCAAGGCGCTTGCCCACCGGTTGGGCCTGACCCTGGACCTGTTCCAGCCCTTCCGTGACTTCGAAGGCGTGGAAGAAGAGGTGCTGCTGGCAAATCTGCGCCGTGCCGAAGCGAAGTTCGAGCTCATGCAACGGCTGGGCATGGATCTCATGCTGCTCTGCTCGAATGTGGGTACGGCGACCATCGATGACGACGGGCTGTTCGCCGAGCAGATTCGCCGGTTGGCGGATGTGGCCGCACGCTACGGGGTGCGCATCGCCTACGAGGCGCTGGCCTGGGGCAAATATGTGGACACCTACCAGCACTCGTGGGAGATCGTGAAGCTGGTGGACCGCGAAAATGTGGGACTGTGCATCGACAGCTTCCATATTCTTTCCCGCGGGGACGATCCGGCGCAGATCGCCCGGATCCCGGGGGAGAAGATCTTCTTCGTCCAGCTTGCGGACGCCCCGGTGCTGACCATGGATATCTTGTCCTGGTCCCGCCACTACCGGGTATTCCCCGGTGAGGGCGGCTTCGAGCTGGATGCGTTCCTGAGCCACCTGGTGCGTTCGGGGTACTCCGGAATTGTTTCCCTCGAAATCTTCAATGATGTGTTCAGGCAATCGAATGTCGAGCGGACGGCCGTGGACGGGCTGCGTTCGCTGATCTGGCTGCAGGCCCGCACGGCCGCACTGCTCGGCGCTACCGCGCAGGACTACCCGCTGGAACTTGATGCACTGCCCGGAGTCCAGCAAGCCATCGGATTCGACTTCGCCGAGATCCGCACCGAAGACCCGGAACTGATCGCCGGAATGCTCGCCCAACTGGGGTTCGCGTTCCTCGGCCAGCATCGGCGCAAGCCGGTGCAGCTCTGGCGCGCCGGAAACGCAAGAATCATCGTCAACTCGCAACGCAGCCGCGGCGTGACCGCAACCGTATCCGGCCTCGGCGTGCAGGTCCCGGACCCGGACGCCGGGCGTGCGCGCGCAACCGACTTGCTGGCCAAGCCGGTGTTGCGGCACCACACCAGCGACGAACAGGAGCTCGCGGGCTTCAGGGCCCCGGATGCCACCGAAGTGTTCTTCGGATCGGTTGCCGGGACAAGCATATGGGAAACCGAATTCGGCGCGCACCGCCATTCACCGGAGGAAGCGCACCACGGCGGCATCACCGGGATCGATCATATTAACCTCGCCCAGCCGTGGCAGGCTTTTGACGAATCGGTGCTGTTCTACACCAGCGTGCTGAATTTGCAGGCAAGGCCTGGAACCGAGGTGCCGAGCCCCATGGGCCTGGTCCGCTCCCAGGTGCTGCGCACCGGCGATGGCTGCGTGCGCCTGGCTCTGAATATCGTGCCCAAGGGGCTCGAAGCGGCGATCGAAAGCCACCATGAATACCCCGAGCACGTTGCCTTGCATACCGATGATGTGGTGGCCTTGGCGCGCCGGGCGCAGCGTGCCGGGATGGAATTCCTGCAAGTTCCGGCCAACTACTATGAGGACCTAGCCGCTCGCTTCAGCATTGATGAGCGGTCGCTGGCCACGCTGAAGGAACTGAACCTGCTGTACGACAGGGATGAGCACGGAGAATTCCTGCATTTCTACACAGCCACGGTGGGCAACATGTTCTTCGAGGTGCTGGAACGCCGCGACGGCTACGATGGCTATGGGGCTCCTAACGCCCCGGTTCGCCTCGCAGCGCAATTCGAACACAATCGTTTCGACCGGCACTAGGCATGCGGGCGGCAAGATAACCGAGTGAAAATGGGGACCCCTATCGTGGCGGAGCAGCCTGACTATTACGTTAAGTCAGCGGAGAAGACCTTGGCGGTGCTTCTTGCGTTCAAAGGCGAAAACTCGGCCCTGACGGTCTCCCAGGTGGCAGCGGCTACCGATCAGACGCGTGCCTCTGCCCGCAGGTTCCTGCTCACCCTCGTTGACCTGGGATACCTCGCGGTCGTTGGGAACACCTACCGGCAGACTCCACGCGTGCTGGATGTCGGGGCCTCCTACCTGTCGAGCCTCACCTTGCCGCGGGCCGCGATTTCGCACCTGCAGCGATTGGCTCGCGAGCTGGACGAAACCACCTCCCTGTGCGTCCTCGAAGGCCAGGACATCTTGTACGTGGAACGGGTTTCGGCCCCGCGCCTGCATCAGATGAATGTCTCGATTGGCAACCGGCTCCCGGCCTGGGCCACCTCGATGGGCCGCGTGCTGATCGCGAACCTGACCGCCGGTGAACGCGAAGACTTCCTGCAGGGCATCGAGCTGCGCAGCTACACCGAGCATACGGTGCGCAGCCTGGAGGAGCTGCGCGCGGAACTGGATCGAGTAGCCGAGCAGGGCTGGTCGCTGGTCAACCAGGAGCTGGACGAAGGGCTGCGTGGGCTGGCGGTGCCGGTGCGCCGTGGAAATCAGCTGCTCGGAGCGCTGAACGTGTCGGTGCAGTCGGGCCGTGCCGACGCGGCGAAGATTTCCGAATCCATGCTCCCGGTCTTGTATCGGACGGCGAAGGATATTGCAGGCGACTTCGGCGGCCGGGTGGACTAGCCTCGGCCGGCCAAGATCATCGGCGTCATCCGCCCGCAAGTATGCTGGGCAATGGGCGGACGCTGCGGCGCTGGAAGCCCGATGCGATCTGCTCGGGGGGGGGGGGGGGGGGAGCCGGCCGCGCCGCGGGCCTAGGCGGGCGGGAAGAGCACGGTTCCACCAGCAGCGACGCAGACGATGATCAGCGTGCCGAACAAACCCAGGAGCAAGGCTTGGCCACCGGATTTCACGATGCTGCGGAGGTGCACGCCAAGGCCGAGCGCAAACATCGCGGCCGCGAGCAGCAGCGTCTGGATGCTCTGCGCAATCGAGAGTGTGGAATCTGGGAGCAACCCGGTGGTGCGCAATAGCATGGCGGCGATGAATCCCAGAACGAACAGTGGCACGAGCGGAGGTTTCTTGCCGCTCTCCACCGCGTGCGTGCGGCGCATGTAAATACCGAGCCCGGCGATGATCGGAGCCAGCAGGGCCACGCGTGCGAGCTTTACGGTCACTGCCACCGCCAGGGCCGCGGCGCTCACCGAACCGCCAGCGGCTACAACCTGAGCAACCTCATGGGTTGAAGCGCCGATGAGCATTCCGGTGCTGCGATCGTCCAGGCCCAGCAGGGCTCCGAGCAACGGCATGGCAGGAATCATCAGCGTTCCGAAAAGCACGACCAAGCCAATGGCGGTGGCCACTTGAGCCTGCTTGGCCCGTGTCACGTTTTCGGCCGCCGCAACGGCAGCCGCGCCGCAAATCGAAAATCCGGTGGCGATCAGCAGGCGTTGAGGTAGCTCCATGTCCATCTTCCCGCCAATCCACAACGTCAGTGCAAAGGTGACGGAGACGGAGAGGAAAACTACCAGCAGAACTCCGGGGCCCAGGCCGAGAATCGTCCCGAGCGAGAGCTGCAGACCCAGCAGCACGATGCCCAAACGCAGGAGTTGTTTTGCAGCGATGGCTACGCCCGGATCCAGCACCTGCGGGACCGGTGCGACATTGCGCCACACGGCGCCGAGGATGATCGCCAGCAAGAGCGCGCTGAGCCCGTTGAGGAATTGGCTGGCGAATATGCACAGCAGGCCGGTGGCGAGGCAGGCCGCGAGACCAGGGAGCACCATTCGGAGTTTGCTTGCCGCCGATGACTGCGGGGCGGAGCCTGCGGCATGTTGCTGCTCATTCATCCCTGGGGCCGGACTGTTCTTTGGCATATATTCAACTTCTCACGAGAGCCTTGCGGCCGGTATTCCTTGATTCGCTATCACGGGCATATGATCATGATATGGATCAGCATTCGAATGTCTTGCAGGATATCGCCCAATGGATCCAGATCTCATCGCTGACCTTGCTGGTAGGCATCGCGGATCACGGCAGCCTCAGCGCCGGGGCGCGGGCTACCGGGATTGCGCAGCCTAACGCCACCCGGGCGCTGAAAACCCTCGAGCGCCGCCTGGGCTACCCGCTGGTCATCCGGAAAACCACCGGCTCAACGCTGACAGCCGAGGGCGTGCTCACGGTGCAGTGGGCCCGCGAGGTGCTCATCTCGCTGGAAAACCTGGCTGCCGGCGCCCGCACGCTCGCCACGCCGGGAGAATCCGAGCTCGCATTCGGCGCCAGCATGACCGTGGCCGAATACCTCGCGCCAACGTGGATCGGCACGCTGCACCGGAGGTTTTCAAAGGTCAAACCACGGATGCGGATCATGAACTCGCAAGATGTCATCTCGGCGGTGCAAAACGGAGAAATGAACTTCGGCTTTGTCGAGACACCAGAAGTTCCGCAGTCTCTGCGCAATCACAAGGTATGGAGCGATGAGATGGTGGTGGTCACCGCGCCCTCGCACCCATGGGCCCAACGCACAACGCCGCTCGGTCTCCATGAGCTGCAGAGCACGCCGCTGATCGAACGCGAGGATGGTTCTGGTACGCGGGCGTTTCTGGACTATATCGCCCACGTTGAACGCCCCGAACCGATCGCTGAGTTCAACAGCAACTCAACGATCTGCCAGTGCGTCGCCGCGGGCATGGGGCCGGCGGTACTGAGCCAGCTCGCCGTCGACAGCCAGCTGAGGCTCGGAAAACTGGTGGAGATCCCCTTTGACGGGCCGAGCTTGCTCCGTGAATTTCGTGCGATATGGGTGCGCAGCCACTCGCTGAGCCCCACGGAGCAAGCCTTGCTGGACATCGCCAGCGCCTAGCGCCCCGGCGGATCCAGCTACTTCTGCAGCTTCGAAATCTCGGTTTCCAGCAGCGCCGACAGGCGACGCACGCCCTCGGTGATCGTCTGTTCATCCACCGCACAGAAGGCCAGGCGCAGCTTGTGGTGCGCCGATTCCGAGGAGCTGAACGCTGCCCCGGGAATGAAGATCACGCCAGCCTTGACGCCTTCCTGCAACAGCTCATAGGTATCGATCCCGGCCGGAAGGGTCAGCCAGATGAAGAATCCGCCCTCGGGGTGCGTATGGGTGATCCCTGCCGGAAGATATGTGGCCAGGGCTTCGAGCATTGCATCGCGCCGCGAACGGTAGAGCTCGTTGTAAGTCTGGATTTGCCCGCGCCAGTCATGCTCTTCGAGATAGGCGCTGATGATCATCTGATTGAGGGTTGGCGGGCACAGTGCCACCGCCTCGCCAGCGAGGTAGAAACGGCGGAACAGGTGAGTTGGTACCGCGGCCCAGCCGATGCGCAGCCCGGGGGAGAGGATCTTGGAGAAGGAACCCATATAGATGACGTTCTGCGCATCCAGGCTGCGCAGGGTCGGGGCGGCTTCGCCCTCGTAGCGCAGCATCCCGTAAGGATTGTCTTCAAGGATCAGCACGCCTTCTTCGCGGCAGATGTCCACGATTTCCGGGCGCCGCTCCGCGGCCAGGGTGATGCCAGACGGGTTGTTGAAGTTCGGGATGGTGTAGAGGAATTTGATCTTCTCGCCGGCCGCGCGCAATTCTTGGATCTTTGTCCGTAGCGCGTGCGGAACCAATCCGTTTTCGTCGGTGAGCACCGGGGCTGCCTTCACCTGATAAGCCTCGAAGGTGTTCAGCGCGCCCACGTAGGTAGGGTCTTCGCACAGTACCGTGTCGCCGGGGTTGCAGAAGACCTTGCAGGCCATGTCCTGCGCCGACTGCGAACCGTTGGTGATGACAACGTCTTCTACCGAAACGTTGGTAATTCCCTCGGCTGCCATGACCTCAAGAATCTGCGACCGCAATTCCGGAGTACCCAGTCCCGAGCCGTACTGCAATGCGACATGGCCCTGTTCGGTGATGATCCGCTTGGAGATTTCGCCAATCTTTTCAAGCGGCAGTACCTGGAGATAAGGGTTGCCGCCGGCCAGCGAAACCAGCGAAGGATCCAACGACAGCTCGAAGACGTCGCGAACCGCGGACTGCTTGATCCCCGCAGCTCTCTCGGAGAAAAGCGTTTCGTGCGTCGTGCGCAATGCGTCGACTGACTGGTTCGTTGACATGGTCCTCCTCGACCGGCATCTGCCCATGGATCACGGGAAGAGCAAATTCGCATGCGGTGGCATGCGAGCAAAGTTTTCTATTAGGCTACTTTGGTATTCCAGCAGGAAATTTACCAGATGACAAGAAGCGGCGCCTTATCTTTGGTGCTATTCCTTGTTTTCGGACCCCGCCGCCGGGCGCCGATCCAGCCAGGCTTGAACGTCGCTAGGTCGAATGCGACGGTGCGTTCCGCGATACTCCACCGGAATGATGCCCGAATCGGCCAACTTGCGCAGGTAGGAATTCGAGATTCCCGCCATCTGCGCGGCCTGCGAGGTGTTGAGCAATAGTTCGGTCGTCCCGACGCTGACGGACTCCCCTGCCGCGAATCGATTGAGCACCTCAAGCAACGCGTCATGGGCGTCCTTGGGCAGCTGCAGTGCCGTGCCATTGACGAAGACCGTGGTGTCGCTGGACTCCGCTAGGGCGCGATGCAGCCGCCGCGTAGTTTTCTCATCCAGCGCTTCAAAGGTGCGAACCCGGCCAAGGGCGGAAGTAGGTGATGCCATGTATTCATCTTGCCCGAGGAAGCGGCTAGATGCATAGATTTCTATGAAGGGCCGGGTTGCCGGATCTTCGAGCGATTATTAACCGAATGCGACGAACGGGGGTTGTGCCACGTTCAGCGGTTCCCGTATGGTGGAAAAAGTAGGTCTAAAGAAAGTACTGACCAACCATCTTCCGGCACACCGCGACGGAGCGTTTCGCCTTACCTGGCAACGACGCCGCGGGAATTGTGTATATGGAAGCCTGATGTCCACCTTAAATGCGTTGGTTCGGGTTCCTTTGCGGTCGGATGAATGGTCATGCGCGTTCCTACGCTATGCCACAAGTTTCGTGGGTACTGCGTTTTCGTCATTCAGAACTTTCTTGAAAGTAGAGTATTTCAATGTCTATTGAAGCCAGCAAAGACCTAAAGACCATCACCGACGAAGAGATCTTCAACGCCCATCTTGGTGGCAAGCTCACCGTCCAGTCGAAGATGCCACTGAATTCCAAGCGCGATCTTTCCATTGCCTATACCCCGGGCGTAGCCAAGGTTTCCCACGCGATCGCCGACGACCCAGCCATGCACGCCACCCATACCTGGGCCTCACGCCTGGTCGCCGTCGTTTCGGACGGCACCGCTGTCCTCGGACTCGGCGATATCGGTGCCGCCGCATCGCTTCCGGTGATGGAAGGCAAGAGCGCATTGTTCAAGGAATTCGGCGGCTTGGATTCGATCCCGCTGGTGCTGAACACCACCGACGTAGATGAAATCGTCGAAACCGTGATCCGCCTCCGCCCAAGCTTCGGCGCGGTCAACCTCGAAGACATTTCGGCGCCGCGCTGCTTCGAAATTGAAAAGCGTCTGATCGAAGCCCTGGATTGCCCGGTCATGCACGATGACCAGCACGGCACCGCTGTGGTGGTGCTGGCGGCCCTGATCGGTGCTGCTCGCCAGACCAAGCGAGAAATCAGCTCGCTGAAGGTTGTAGTTTCGGGTGCCGGGTCGGCCGGTGTAGCGGTCACCAACCTGCTGCTGCAGGCAGGCGTTGATGATGTGATCGTGCTCGATTCGCGCGGCACCATCCACCGCGACCGCGATGACCTGAACTCGGTCAAGGCGGAACTGGCGGCACGCACCAACCGTGAAGACGTCATGGGCGGCCTCGCCGAGGCATTGGACGGAGCAGACGTCGTTGTCGGGCTGTCCTCCTCGCAGTTTGATGAGTCAGCGGTGGCCAAGATGAACGAGAACGCGATCATCTTCGCCCTGTCGAACCCCACCCCGGAGATCATGCCGGAGGTTGCCAAGCGCTACGCGGCCGTGGTGGCCACCGGACGCAGCGACTTCCCGAACCAGATCAACAACGTGCTGGCCTTCCCCGGGATCTTCCGTGGTGCCTTGGATTCGGGCGCCAAGAAGATCACCGAGGCGATGAAGGTGGCCGCGGCACACGCGATCGCCGATCTGGTCGGCGAGGACCTCGCCGCGGATTACATCGTTCCTTCGGCGATCGACGACCGTGTGATGCCGGCCGTTGCCGCCGCGGTGGCCGCGGAAGCAAAGAACGCGAAGTAGGCTTATTGCGCAACGCAACGCAGCGCACCTGCTCAGACCGATACGGCGAGAACAGGTGCGCTGCGTCGTTTAAGGCTAGTTATCGCTGGACGGGCGGCGGTGACTCTCGCCAGGGGTAGCGCTTGTGCGTGGACACTTTCTGGCTCACCCATAGTCAGGTTGCTCCATGGGGGAGGAGGCCTTGTTTGAAACGCCGGCTCTGTTCGGATTCGCTGCTGGCACCGTGAAACTGCGTAAATCCGAACCAAGCGGTGACGGGAGGTACGAAAGCCAGCCAGAGGCGGCATGCGGGGAATGCTGCGGGTCAACGCGGTGAGCCAACCGGGCTCGGGAGATGCGCCACCACGAGCATCCGCGCGAGCGCGCCTTCGCGGCACAAGCAGTGTGACGGTTGCTCCAGATTACCCAGTGCACCGCCCCGCCAGCTGAATAGATGAAGTCACTCGGGAATGCCGTGTACGACCGGGAAAACCAGTTCCCACGCACGGAATGCGCGGGAACTGGCAGATCGCAGGAAGATCCGTACGCTAGCTGATCGGGCCGCCGTCCGAGTACATCACCGAATAATGCGAAATATCCTTGCCCGAGGAATGCCAGATGGTCACGCTGGAAACTCCCGGATCATAGTATGTGTATTCGGGTCCATTGCCTTGTTTGGCCGAACCTGCCTTGACGCAGACGGCAGTAATGACCATGCCCTCGGGGGCCATGATGGTTGCCGTTCCGCCGCCGGAACCGTCGATATGCCCGGTGTCCCAGCTTGGGCATACCGCGCCAGCAGGCGGGGCCGCGCTGGCCGGTGCGACAGCACCTAGTGCGGAAAGTGCGGCCACTGCGGCCACTGCGAGTAATCGCTTCATTGTTCACTCCTGAATCGGTAGCGAGTAGGTGGCCGCGAACCGAAGGCCCGTGGCTTCTGCGCGCCGGTTGGTGAAGTTCGGGGCGCCGTCCTTGAAGCGTGGCGCAGGAATTCCCCACGCGTTTCCCAACTACCACCCAGCACGTGACAGGCGAGCAATGACACAAGGCGCCCGCGAATACGCAATGAATTGTTAGAACCTAAGCTAGGCGGAAAAATACTCGCTTGGCGCGCATGCGGGACACTTGATTTCCTGCTTTTCTCGGATAGGTACTACTTGATCATGCTGCTATTCGAGGTGCGCTGGCTGCCCGGCACGGATGCAGGCCAACGAGAGGTCGGCCAGCGGTCGATCGAAAGTTGTCCAGAGATGCTGCCGGAGTTATCCACAAATTTCGAGTTGCTTGTCGCCAAGCTCAGCGGCGGGTCAACACTTGGAATGTCAATAGGACGAAGCCCAAGGAGACCAGCCATGTGCTTGCAATGTGATGGATTTTCAAACGAAGAAGTCGAACTGCAGATCACAAACACGATTCGCATGTACGGCAACGCGGTGCAATTCATCGAAAACCCCGACCCGACCAAGACCTTCGGCTACACCGTCGGACTGACCGCACACGGGCACCCGGAATTCCTGGTGCGAGGCCTGGATATGGTGACAACCTGCGAGCTGCTGAATCCATTGGCCCAGCGGGTCATTACAACCGGTGAAATCTTCGGGCACCAGCATACTGCGCACTACCTCGGGCAGCAGCTGCTCTATTTCATGCGCCTCCCTGATGCCGGCGCCCATCTGCTGGAGGCCGTTGTGCGCTACGGTACCGCGATGACGGCATTGGAAATTCACATCATCGATTCCTGGCCGCCACCACCTGAGCTGTTGGCCGAAGCCGCCAGGAGGGATGGCACCGGCTGCGGCTCTGACACGTCTTGGTGGGGCAGACCCTCAGCAAACTAACCGGCCTGGCAACTCTGGATTCGTCGGTGTTCCGGTTCTCATGGACGAGTTTGCCGCGTGCACTGCACGCAATTGAGCAGGCGCATTGAACTACGGATCCTCAAGGGCGAAGGCGACCTGCACGACGAGAAACCGTGGCCGCGTGACCAGAAGGGCAATGAGGTTATCGATCTGCGTGCCCCCGGCCTAGAGGATGAACGCCAAGGTAGAACTGTGCCATGCGGGGCGCACCCGTATTGTCTCGGACCTTGAGTGCGGGGAACTACCGCAACACTTAGACATGTAGCCCGACTTCGCTTGGGCATTCAGTAGCGAAGAGGCGGAACAGTTCCCCCAACGCGTACCAAACATGCGGAGTTGAGAACCGCGAAATCCACCACACCAGCGGCTGATCCTGCAAGGATCAAACGATCCGACAACGGTGGCCTGACGGGGTATGTTCTCTGGGTCCTTATCTTCCGCTGCGGCGACCCCATGCCGCCGATTCCGACGAGGGCGAAGGCCGCAATCTGGACTCCGCGACCAAACCCATGATTCCTTGGGGGAACAAGCCACCATGCCCCGGTTACGGAGGCAGAGCCTGTAACAATCATGACAAGCCCCACAACGAGAAACGTCCATGCAGCGATGTTCTTGGCCGGTGGGAACCAGAATTCGGTTTCACCTTAAGCCTTCGCCGCGCGCAACCTTGGTCCCGCAGTCGGCAAGATGCGGCCTGAAACCGGGGACCACGGCTTTTGCTCTGTCCAACAGAATCCTGTGTATTGTGCGATCGCGGACACATTCGCGATCCTAGCCACCACCGAACTGAACAAGTGGGAACATCTGCTGAAAACCCAACCCATGCTCCGAGCCAATGACCCCGCGGATTCAGAGAATTTCTTGTAGTCCAGCTTTTTCGGCAGCGTCTGATCCAAGGCGCGAATGGCGAAGAACTGCTTGAATCCAAGGATCTTCAAGGCATCATTGACCGAGGGGCCGTCGCACACTGTGCCGCCCGTTCCGCGAATCATCAGCTGTCGAATATCGCGGCTGGAAAAGACTCGTTCGGTATCCTGCAGTTCTTGTAGGTGATGAGTTTCCTCGGCCGAGGCGACACGCAGTGCTCCGTTCATGAGCTGCCCTCGCATGGCAGAAGGGGTGCATTTTGGAGACCGGACAAATCCCGTGCAATTAGCGATCCTTGGTCTGACCACACGTGGTCATGTTTCACTCCAAATTTGGGATGCGGTGCAAGTAGTGCTTGTGGATGAGTGTCGGTGGAAGGCCGGCCAAAAAAGTGAGTAGGCTTGTAATTATGGCTTTCCGAAATCGTCGCGCTGCGGCTCTCCCAGCAAAATTATCCCGTTCGTGGCTTCTGGTCAACGCCGCCAAAGAAGAAGACTTCGGACCCGGCCTAGCTTGTGAAGCGGACTCGGTAATTTTTGATATGGAAGCTGCCGTTCCGGACGACAAAAAGGCCTTCGCCCGTGACAACGTGGTGCGCGCTCTATCCAACGGCATGACCGCTTGGGTGCGCGTTAACGGCACCGACACCGACTTCTGGGCCGATGATCTCGCGGCTCTCGCGGAAACCCCGGGCCTGCGCGGGGTCATGCTGGCCATGACCGAAAAACCAGAGCAGGTCACTTACACCGCGATGCGCTTGCGCGCAGGCACCCCGGTGCTCGCGCTGATCGAAACCGCCGTAGGCATCGAAAACGCCACGAACATTGCCTCGGCTCCGGGCACCTTCCGCCTGGCCTTCGGCGTGAACGACTTCCGCAAGGACACCGGTGTCTCCGATGACCCGTTGGCCCTGGCCTATGCCCGAGGCAAGCTGGTCATGGCTTCCCGCGTGGGTAAGCTGCCAGGCGCTATCGACGGCCCGCCGCCTGCCGGTGCAAGCGCAGCGAAGGTTACCGAAGATACCCTGGTAACCGCATCGATGGGCATGACCGGGAAGCTCTCCCTTTCCCGCGACCACGTCGACGGCATCAACGCCGCACTCGCACCAAGCGAGGACGAACTGTCCTGGGCCATGGAGCTGCTCGAAGCTCACGCGGCCGGTGCCTCTGTCGGCGATGGGTCCTACCTGCCGCGTCTAGCCCGTGCACAGAAGATCGCAGATCTGGCCGACTCCTACGGATTGTGGAACGCCTAGTCCGCAACTGCACTCCATTACCTCTCGTGCGCAATGGAACGGCCGGTAATTTGCATTCACCGGCCGTGCCACGACGAGCGGGCCTAGACACCCCTTCGGTCGCCGCGAATTAGACGAGCGACGCCGCGCCCAGCAGCTCTTCGATGGGCAAGTGGGGCAGGGAAAATTCGTCCGCCACCGATTTGAAGGTCACTTGGCCGTCGTGCACGTTCAGGCCGTTGGCCAGACCGGCGTCTTCGCGCAGCGCCTGCTTCCAGCCCTTGTCCGCGATACGCAGCGCATAGGGCAGGGTGGCGTTGGTCAGTGCCGCGGTGGAAGTCTGCGGGACGGCCCCGGGCATGTTGGCCACGCAGTAGTACACGGCGTCGTGGACCTTGAAGGTCGGTTCGGCGTGCGTGGTCGGGCGCGAACCTTCGAAACAGCCGCCCTGGTCGATTGCGATATCCACGAGCACGGAGCCCGGGCGCATGTGCTCGACCATATCGCGGGTGACCAGCTTGGGCGCAGCCGCGCCCGGGATCAGCACCGAACCGATGACCAGATCGGCGGCGGCCACCTCGGAGGCAATCGACAGTCGCTGCGAGGCCAGGGTCTTGATGCGGCCCATGAAAGCCAGATCGATTTCGCGCAGCCGGGAGAGGTTGATATCGATGATGGTCACGTCGGCCCCCATCCCCATGGCGATGGTGGCCGCATGCGTGCCGGCCACGCCGCCGCCGATCACCACAACCTTGGCCGGGCGCGTACCGGGCACGCCGCCCATCAGCACGCCGGCGCCGCCGTTGGGCTGCTGCAGCTGGACGGCACCAATCTGGGCCGCAAGGCGCCCGGCGACCTCGGACATCGGAGCCAGCAACGGCAAGGTGCGCCCCGACGTGACGGTCTCATAGGCGATGGCGGTGGAACCGGCGGCCAACAGCGCGTCGGTGCACTCTCGCGAGGCGGCCAGATGCAGGTAGGTGAACAGCAGCTGTCCGGAGCGCATGCGATGGTACTCCGCGGCGATCGGCTCCTTGACCTTCAAGATCATCTCCGCCTCGGCCCAGGTGGCATCCGCGTCGGCGGCGATGCGCGCGCCGGCCGCGAGATAGGCCTCGTCGGCATTCCCCGAGCCGACGCCTGCACCGGTTTCGACGATCACATCGTGGCCGCGGGTCACAAACTCGGACACGCCGGCTGGTGTCATGGCGACGCGAAATTCGTTATTCTTGATTTCCTTTGGGACACCAATGATCATGGCAGTCAGTCCTCTCGTGAGACATGTCGGGCAAGGACATCGAATCGATATCGGGACGATGCTCGCCGTAGTAGTTACTCACCAGATTAGAGTTTACAACGGGCTTAGCGGGGCTCTGCCGAATAATCTACGGTTATATCTAGAAAATCTGTTTTATATCGCAGAAGTTTTCCACTGAGTGGGCTGCGTCACCGTCAGATCTACGGGCTCCATAATCTGCGGAAATCGCTCGCCGAATTAGGAGAGCGGCTGTCGAGACTGGCCCGGCGCTGGAGGTTCCCTGAGCTGCCTGTCAGGCAATTTTCGGCTCTGGGTCATCATGTTGTGCGCCGTCGCTGGAGCAAAGTGGCGTCAATCCCTCGGGCATCGGCCTTTTGACGGCTCCGACCCGGAAGACGGCTGCTCCCGCGATGGTGGGACCAGCCAATTGCGTATGCGCTGAGGAGCAAAAAGGACTGCCGCCGTAGCGGCCCAACAGGGCCGATACGGCGGCAGTCCTCGCAATGCGCGGTGCGGTTGCTTAGCGCTTAGCGTCGAGGCTCTGGATCATCCTGAACTTCGTGTGCTCCGCGATGGTGCGAAGAGCCAACCACGTTGCCGGCCTTCCACTCGGCCCAGCCTGGACGGCCGGACATGAAGTCCTCGATCTGGTCCTTGTTGGCTTCCAGCTTCGGGTCATTCTTCAGGTACCAGCGAGTTTCGCGGGCCACCATGCCGGAGAGGATCAGCAAGCCGATGAGGTTTGGCAGGGCCATCAGGCCGTTCATCATGTCCGAGAAATTCCAGACCGGGGTCAGCTCGGTGGTGCAGCCAACGTACACGACCAGCGAGAAAATCACGCGGAATGGCATGACGCCCTTGCGTCCGATGAGACGCTCGATGTTGCGCTCACCGTAGTAGCACCAGCCCAAGATGGTGGAGAAGGCGAACATGACCAGGCCAAGGGTCACGATCCAGTGGCCCCATTCGCCCGGCAGGCCGTTGGTGAATGCCTCGCCGGTCATCAGCGAGGCGGCGATCTGCTCGCCGGTGGCCTCATCGATCAGCTTCCAGGTGCCGGTGGTGATGATGACCAGTCCGGTGCAGGTGACCACGATGATGGTATCGATAAAGGTCTGGGTCATGGAGACCAGGCCCTGTCGAACCGGGTGCGTGGTCTGCGCCGCGGCTGCGGCGATAGCTGCCGAGCCCATGCCGGATTCGTTGGAGAAGATACCGCGAGCCACACCGAACTGGATGGCGATGATGATGGCCGAGCCGACGAATCCGCCGACCGCCGAGGAGCCGGTGAAGGCGTCGGTGAAGATCTGGCCGAAGGCAGCTGGAATGCCGCTGACGTTGGAGATCAAGATGAAGATCGCTGCGGCCACGTAGAACACGATCATTACCGGAACGAATGCCGCGGTGACCCTGCCGATGGACTTGATGCCACCGACCAGAACTGCGATCGACAAGATGGTGAGAACCACGCCGGTGACCCATGGGATCACGTTGAAGGAGTTCTCCAAGTTGGCTGCAATCGAGTTGCCCTGGGTCATGTTGCCGATGCCGAAGCTGGCAAGGGTCGCCGCAATAGCGAAGAACAGCGCCAGGAACTTGCCGAATGGCCCCTTGATGCCGCGCTCAAGGTAGTTCTGCGGACCGCCGGACTTTTCACCAGCCGTGTCGGTGCCGCGGAAACGGACACCCAAGTAGGCTTCGGTGTACTTCGAAGCCATGCCGAGCAGGCCGGTGACCCACATCCAGAACAACGCGCCGGGGCCACCGATGCCGATGGCCGTGGCAACGCCGACGATGTTACCCGTCCCGACGGTGGCCGCCAATGCGGTGGTGAGCGCCTGGAACTGCGAGACGTCGCCATCGGCGCCCGGGTCCTTGCGCTTGAAGATTCCTAGCCTGAGTGCCGGGATGAGTTTGATGAACTGCAATCCGCCGAGGCGGATGGTGAGGTAGAGGCCGGTGCCCAAGAGCAACGGGATGAGGACAAACGGTCCCCAAATGACCGAGGAGATATCTCCGAAGAGTGTTCCCAATGAGTCCATGAGTTCTAGATCCTTCGATGCGAGTGAGAAGCGATGATGACTGTCATCGTAGGTGACATCCTCAGTCATCCTACGTGATGGTGAGAGTCAAGTCACAAACGCTGTTTCGTGTCGCATTCGAGGTTAAAACGTTTCCCCGAGCCGGTGGGTGCGGCTCGGGGAAACTGGAATCCTGAAAGTACTAGGCGGAGGTGAACTTGACCGCCGAGGTGCCGAGCCCCTCGATGCTCGTTTCCAAGATGTCACCGGCCTTGAGCCACGGGCGTCGTCCATGCTCGTCGCGGCGTCCCAAGGCAACGCCCGCTGGGGTGCCGGTGAGGATTAGGTCCCCGGGTTGCAACTCATTGATCACCGACAGGTAGGAGACCAGCTCGGCCGCGGAGAACACCAGATCATCGGTTGAGTCTTCCTGGACTACCGCGCCATTGACCTTCGTGGTGATTTTGGCTCCCGGGGTGAACTCTTCGGAGGTGACCAACCATGGACCCACCGGAGTCGACTTATCCCAGGCCTTGCCCTGAAGCCATTCGGTGGTTCGTCCCTGGAAGCCGCGCATGGAGACATCGTTGGAGACCGCGTAGCCGGCGATATGACTCTCCGCGTCTTCGATCGAGATCCGGCGTCCGGGTCTGCCGATGACGATGGCCAGCTCACCCTCATAGTCCATCCGGTAATCTTCGGCAGGAATTTCGACGGTGTCATTTGCTCCGCAGAGTGTGGAGGCGAACTTCGCGAAGACCGTGGGGAACTCAGGTTCTTCCGCTCCCACCTCGGCGATGTGGTTGCGGTAGTTCAGCCCAATGCAGTACACCTTGGCGGGGGTTGGGATCAGTGCGGCATAGTCTGCCTCGCCTTCGGCGATCGAATCGCCTACCAATGCCCGGGCGACGACTTCTTGCTGCGTTGCATTATCGAGGCGCAAGAATTTTTGAACGTTGGCGAGATTTTCCAGATAGTAAAGACGGCCCTCTTCGATGACGGCCGCTGTCGTCAGGCCCGGTTCGGTGGTCAGCCGCACGGTAGCTAGTTTCATGTTCCTATCTCACTACATCCGCACCGTCTTGGCTAGCCTGCTGAGGGGGCTAAATAGGCCAAAACGACACTCATATTCGGCCAAGTCAAGCAAAGGTTTATCAAAACGATACTAAGGGAGTGGCGCATCGCCACGTAAACTTGGGAGAAAAGCTGAGGCGAGGAACCTCCTCCAAGTCAGTGGTTGAAACGAAACTAAAGTGAAGCGGGTCTTAATGTGGGTGACTTTTTCGGCGAGCGATATCGCCAAATTCTATTCGCCTCTTGGCAGCATTTGTGGTTGGTAGCCCAGTGCCTAGTCCTGGCGACGATCATTGCCGTGCTGATCGCCGTATTGGTGTATCGCAGTAAATCTTTATCCGGAGTGGCCAACGGAATCAGCGCCATCGGGCTAACCATCCCATCTTTCGCACTGATCGGTCTGCTGATTGTGCCTTTCGGCTTCGGCGTCTTGCCGGCGGTGATCGTGGTGACATTCTTTGCCGACCTTCCGATCCTGCGCAATGCCATTGTGGGGCTGAACAACATCGAACCCACCGTCGTCGAATCGGCGAAGGGCATCGGGATGAGCCGCATGAAAACGCTGATCTCCGTTGAACTGCCTATGGCCTGGCCGGTGATCCTCACCGGGGTTCGCATCTCGGCGCAGATGGTGATGGGCGTGGCGGCAGTGGTGTCCTACGCGCTGGGCCCAGGACTCGGCGGCTACATCTTCTCCGGCCTTTCCCGTCTAGGTGGCGCAAACTCCCTTGAATCCGTCATCACCGGCGTGGTCGGGGTCGTCATTCTGGCGCTCATTCTTGATTTGATCTTGCTCGGCATTGGCCGACTGACTACCCCGCGAGGTATCCGTGTCTGAAAATAAAGTCGAAACCAGTAACGAAAATAGCGTCACCGGGGCATCGATCATGCTTCAGGAGGTCACCAAGACCTACCCGGGCCAGAAGAAATCTGCGGTCGGTGGGCTCACCCTTGAGATCCCCGCCGGTTCGATCGTGATGTTTGTCGGCCCTTCGGGCTGCGGCAAAACTACCACGCTGAAAATGATCAACCGGTTGATCGAACCGACCTCCGGCGAGATCGTGATCAACGGCGAAGACGTCACCGACATGGATGGCGACGAGCTGCGTCGCCGCATCGGGTATGTCATTCAGGCCGGAGGGCTGTTTCCGCATATGACCGTGGCGACAAATATCGCGATGGTGCCGAAGATGCTTGGCTGGTCCAAGGAGAAGATTGCCGCGCGCGTCGACGAGCTGCTGGAGTTGGTCTCACTGGACCCGGAGCTGTACCGCAACCGCTTCCCGAAGGAGCTCTCCGGGGGCCAGCAGCAACGCGTGGGCGTGGCCCGTGCACTGGCAGCAGACCCTCCGGTATTGCTGATGGACGAGCCCTTCGGTGCGGTCGACCCGATTACCCGTCAGCGTCTGCAAGATGAGCTGCTCAACATTCAGTCGGAAGTCCAGAAGACCATCGTTTGCGTGACCCACGACTTCGACGAAGCCGTGAAGCTGGGGGACTGGATCGCGATCTTCAATGAAGGCGCACAGCTGGAACAGTACGATTCCCCCGAGCGCATCCTGGCCAACCCCGCCAGCGAATTCGTGGAGAACTTCATTGGATCCGGTGCCGGCTTGAAGCAGTTGACGCTGACCCGCGTGCACGAGGTGGAACTGTCCGAAGCCATCACCACCACCGCCGGGAAGAACGCTTCCGAGGTGCTTTCGCAGCTGCAAGGCGCCGGACGGAAATATGCGGTGGTCCTGGATTCGCGCGGCCGCCCGTTGCGTCGGCTCACCCGGCGCCAACTCTCCCGTGCGGAGATTATCGATGGCACCTATGATCCGGATTTGCCGGTTGTCGGCGAGCAGGCGACCTTGAACGATGCGCTGGACACCATGCTGGTGGCAAGCACCGAATCTGCGTTGGTGACCGGGCGTCGCGATGTGCTTCGGGGCATCATCACGGTGCAGACGGTGATGGAAGCGATCTCTGCGAGCAACGCCAACCTGGACGATGACCACGATGCACCGGTAGGCCTGAACTCCGGCGCCATCAATGTGGCAGACATCCAGACGGACCGCGGTCAAACCGGCGGTGAATCTTCATGAATGCCGAAAAACGAGGGCTGATCTACCAGCTCCTTGGCATCGCCGCGGCCTTCGGCATCCTGGTGATCTGGTTGGTCACCGCGAACCTCACGGAAACCGAACGGCAGACGCTGGATCCGGCAACCATTTGGGGCTATACGCTGGATCACCTGAAAATCACGGTGATCTCAGCGGTGATCGTGCTGATCATTGCGATTCCGCTGGGCATCATCTTGACCCGTCCAGCGTTTCGCAAGGCGGCGCCCGGGGTGCGCGCCGTCGCGAACTTCGGCCAGGCGGCCCCGGCCATCGGCGTGGTCGTGCTGCTGGCCTTCTGGCTTGGATTCGGACCGAATACGGCCATCGTGTCCTTGGTGATCTATGCGATCCTCCCGGTCCTTTCAAATACCATTGTGGGCTTGCAACAGGTCGATGAACGGCTGGTGGAAGCCGGGCGCGGCATTGGCATGAGCCAGATGGCGGTCTTGTTCAAGGTCGAGCTTCCACTCGCGGTCCCGGTGATGCTCTCCGGCATCCGCACCGCCTTGGTGCTGCTGGTAGGAACCGCCACCTTGGCCACCTTCATTAACGGTGGCGGATTAGGAATTCTGATTACCACCGGGGTGAACCTGAATCTGAATGTGGTGCTGATTGCAGGTTCGCTGCTCGTGGCCTTGCTGGCATTGACCATCGACTGGCTTGGACGAGTCGTGGAACAGGTCGCCCGGCCGAAAGGACTCTCATGAATCGGAAATTGAAACTTGGAGCCCTATCCTTCGCGGCCCTTTTAGGCCTGACAGGCTGCGGGCTGAGCCCCTCCACCGGCACGGTGCCCGATGCCAGCCCGGGAATCATTGAAGAAATTCCAGATCTGGCCGATGACGCCAAGGTCACCGTCACCTCGAAGGCATTCACCGAGCAATTGATCTTGGGAAAAATCTCGGTGATTGCCTTGGATGTTGCCGGTTATGACGTCACGGATCTGACAAATGTGCCCGGATCCCAACCGGCACGCGAGCTGTTGCTCTCCGGGGACGCCAGCGCCTTGTGGGAATACACGGGTACCGCATGGCTGACCTATCTGGGCTATGAAGAACCGGTAGCCGGTGCCGAAGAGCAGTGGGAAGCGGTGCGCGAGGAAGATGTGGCCAACGGCATCGTCTGGGGAGAACCGGCGCCGCTGAACAACACCTACGCCATGGCCATGAACCGGAAAGTTGCTGATCGCTTGGGCATCACCAAGCTTTCGGAAATGTCCAAACTTGATTCGGAAGAGCTGACCTTCTGTGTCGACCCGGAGTTCAACTCGCGCCGTGATGGGTTGACCCCGATGCTCGAGCACTACGGGATCGACCGCGGCAGCCAAGTCAAGGAAGAGAACATCGGTTTGTACGACGTGGGCGCCATCTACCAGGCAACCGCCGAGGGCGCTTGCAACTTCGGTGAGGTGTTCACAACTGACGGTCGCATCAGGGCGCTGGATCTTACGGTGCTGGAAGACGACAAGCAGTACTTCCCGAGCTATAACGCGGCCCCAGCGTTCAACGCCGAATTCTTGCACGAAAATCCCGGGGTCAAAGACGTGATGGCGCAGATTGCGCCAATGTTGACCGATGAGGTGCTGCTGGAACTGAACTACCAGGTGGATGTTGAGGGGCGCGAGCCCGCCGATGTCGCCTATGAATGGATGCTGAACGAAGGTCTTATTAGCGCACCTTAGTGAAGCAACCGACGTGATGGCCGTTCCAAGGATAGGTTCCTTGGAACGGCCATTTGCGGTTAATGACCCAGGCAAAACTTGCGCAGTGTTCACCCGCAGTTGGTTCGCCCGGTGGCCTTGCGCCGAGATACTGGATTAGTTAGCGTCCGGGGGCGCAAGATAGTTGTGTCGGTCCGGATGGTTTCTAGGAACCGTCGCGGGTACCGAACTTGCCGTCGACTTCGTCGGCAGACTTGGTGGCTTCGGCGGTAGTGGGGGACTCTTCCTGCCAGATCTCTTCCAGATCCGCGGCTAGTTCGGCTTCCTGCGCTTTTTTATTAGGTGCGTTCGGATCACTGGTCATGCGCCCAGTCTAGCCAGAATTACTGGGATCGGAGAGGGCTGAGTAGAAAAATTTTTGGAAATTAAATTACTAGTCAGAGCTGAAATGGCCCACCTGCTTTGAAATCGAGGAAAAGTTTATTGCGCGACATGGTTGACGCTTCAACTTAAATAGTGCAATACTGGTACCAGCAAAACAAATTGAAACGTCAACTACAGTGTTGGCGATGACGACAAGGAACTGAAAATGACTGTATCTGCAACTTCACCACTGACCGTCGGCGCCTGGACCCTGGACGCTTCGCACTCGGAAATCGGATTCTCGGTTCGCCACGCAGGTGTTTCCAAAGTCCGCGGCAGCTTCCAGGATTTCGAGGCAACCTTGAACGTTGGCCAGAGCCTGGAAGAGTCCTCGATCGAAGCTACCGTTCAGATCGCTTCGGTCAACACCAAGGATGCAAACCGTGACGGCCACCTGACCAGCGCCGACTTCTTCAATGCCGAGGAATTCCCGGTTATGACCTTCAAGTCCACCGGCACCAAGGGCGACGCTGAGGACTTCGTTCTCGTTGGCGACCTGACCATCCGCGGCGTCACCAAGCAGGTTGAGTTCGCAGCTGAGCTCGGCGGCCAGGTGGTAGACGCCTTCGGCGCAACCCGTGCAGGCTTCTTCGCCGCCACCACCATCTCCCGCAAGGAATTCGGCATTACCTGGAACGCGGCTCTCGAAGCAGGCGGCGTTCTGGTCAGCGACAAGGTCAAGATCGAAATCGACGCTTCTTTCGTCCTGCCAACCGCAGAGTAAGCTCCCGAAGCCATCTATGGGGGATGGCGAAGGGCCGATACAGGCAGAGACCTGGCGATGCGCGAAAGCGCATCGCCAGGTCTCTGTCGTTAAACGTGCTAGGCGGACGGCACGCAGAGATTACGAGAATTCGGAGTACATGGCATCGGTTCCGGCAAAGGTGACCGCCATGACGATCATCAAAATTATGTAGAGCAACCCGATAATTCCGAATATGGTCCCGATCCAGCCAGTCACCTTGCCGACCGTGGCATCGGTGTTGAATTCCCGTTCGGCCCTTTTGGCCTTCGAAATGGCGATTGGCCCCAAGATGATGCCTACGACGAATAGCGAAATGATGCCCAAGATCATCGATGTCTGCGCCAACTGGGAACCTTGGGCATGCTGCTGCGGATAAGCGTATCCGGGGTAGCCCGGTGCTGCACCAAATTGCTGGTTCTGGCCAGGGGTCTGGTACGGGTACTGCGGCTGCTGGCCGGGATTTCCTGAGGTGTAGGGATTATTCGGTTCGTTGTTCGGGGTGCTCATGAGGGGTCCTTATTTATTTGAGAGAAAATGATTATCGTGTTTCTGCAGTCTTCACTGCTCTGGCATGCCTGAGCCGTAAATCGAGAACGGAAGTATGAAGAGGGCCAGGACGAAGTATCCTACGACCGCTAGCAGCTGCAGCGCTCCCAGGATCAAGCCGATCATCCCGGTGACTTTACCGCCGGTAGCTTGAACGCCGTAGGCACGTTCGGCTTCGTTTCCTTTGATGATGGCGATCGGACCGAGGATCACGCCCACGACAAAAAGCGAGAGAATCCCGAGAATCATTGAAGTTTGCGACAAGGCAACGCCAGGATGCGGCGGCGGGTAGTGTCCGTTGAACTGGGTAGCAGGATCTTGGTAACTGGGCTGCGGCCCATACTGCGGCTGTGACATTTTGCCTCTGCCTCCTATGTAGTGCACTTCTAATGCTAAGCCCGCGTCATGCATTAACACACTCTGGTGGCGAATTTCTATACTTAGAGATCATGACTTGGGCTTCGTTCTTGGCATACCTCGGCGTATGCGTAATGGTCACTCTCTCACCAGGGCCAGATACCTTCTTGGTCCTTCGCTTTTCGCTGGTACGCCAGCTCCACGGTGTCGTCGCGGCTCTCGGCATGGTGACAGCCATTTTCGCCTGGGCCACGCTGGCTGGTGCGGGTGCCGCATCGTTGATGCAGCGCTACCCCGTCATCGAATCGATCATTGCAATGCTTGGCGGTCTGTACCTGATGTACTTGGGGCTATCCGGGTTCCTGAAATCTCGCGCAGTCGCCAAAGCCGATAGCGCCATTGCGCGCACCGAAACGCGAGCCGGCGCTCGGATGCGGGGTCAAGCCTTGCGCCGATCTTTTGTTGCTGGTGTGCTTTCGGCAGCGCTGAATCCGAAATTAGGATTGTTGTTTCTGGCGATGATGCCAAGCTTTATCCCCAAGGAATCGAGTACCCTGCTGTGGGGAATGGGCTTGGGTGCAATCTTTGCGGCGGTTGGATTTCTATATCTATTGATATTGAGCGCAGTGGCGTCCAAGGCCATGCAGTGGTTCAAGAAGCCAGAGATCACTCTTCGCTTGGAATGGACGGCCTGTGCAGCGCTTTTCCTTATGGGCATTGGAGTGCTGCTGAGCGCTTTCCTTTAGTCGAGCTGCCTTGCTAGCCAGCGGGCATGCAGCCAGGTCGCTGCGACAACCAAGAAGATACTGAGCCAAAAGCCGATACCGAATATGCGCGAAAAGTTTCCCTGCTCAGCAAGGTCAGCCGTGAGGTAGGTAGCCGCCGAGGCCCCGAAAAACAGCGAGAACACAAACAGCGAAACAGTTGTGGCCCGCGCTTGCGGTGCTACTTCGGTGGCCCAGCCTTGCATGGACGAATGCATGACCGCGTTGGCTACCCCGAGCAGGAACGCGGTACAGGTGAAAGCCGCAGGCGACGGAGCAAAAGCCGAAGGCGCAAAGCTCGCCCAAAGGACTACGCCACCGATGCCGATGAGCCACGTACGGGAAAACCGCGACACGAGCAAGCGCATGAGCCGCGCACCGAAAATCACTCCACCCGCGAATCCGCAACCAAGCAGGCCCGAGATCCAAATGCCGACGCCAGCATCTTGCAAGGCGGGAACTACATAGGCAAGCATCCCCATCAACAGCCCACCTTCGAGGAATACCGCCGCGTACAGGAGCAAATTCTCTGCGCCGAAGGCCGCCTTGAAGTTCCGAGCCGTGGCTTCCCGAAGCGGTTCGGCCACCCGGCGTAGGGTTGCCAGCGCCGCTATCGCGCCTAGGGCCGGAAGAAGAAACACCAGGCGCCAATCCACGAACGTGGCAAGGGCCCCAGCCACAAGCGTGGCCAAGGTAGTTCCCAACGAAGAATAAATTTGCAGATCTGACAGACCACGGGCCTTAGCCAAGCCAACTCGAGTATCACCGAGCAGGGTCAGCAGGGTCGGATACAGCGCACCAAACATGAAACCCGTAAATGACCGGGCGATCAATAGGGAGAGGAACCCAGTGAATGCGCTGCTCGCAATCGCGCCAAGCACCACTCCGAACAGCGCGCACCGCAATACAGTGAGCCGCCCAAACCTATCGCTGGCCATTCCCCATAGCGGTTGCCCCAAGGCGTAAAGCAATGAATACCCCGCCACGAGTTCGACGGCTTGAGACAGCGTAAGCGCAGTCGCCAGCGATAGCGCCAGAAACATTGGCGGGGTGGCATAACGATCGAAAAATGACAGGAATCCAACGAAACGCAGGGCAGAGTCGGGCAACTGCTTGGCTGCTGCGGCCGGTGGTTTGCTCAAAGTTATTTCCTATCTTCAGCCCGATTTCTATAACTACCCTATGTAACCAGAGGTGCGCCGTGCTCCTCGCCGGTATGACCTAGTGCGGCCGGACGGCAAAGCGAAGCCAGGAACTAGGCGTCGAGCAATTCATTGTTCGATGCTGAGGCCGGGCAGAGGTCCATGGGGCCGCACCGGTGAGGACCCGCCGGGCATGAATTGGTCGAACTGAAATCGCGGTCCGGTGCCGCTGTCCGTCCGGCGTATCGCTATTGCCGGAAGTAGCACTGGAACTATTTGCAGAATTTAGTGGTTTTTAATGTTCTTTTGTGTATACACTAATTAGGAATCAACGTTCAGACGTCGAATTCGACTCCGCTTCGTGTGGTCTTCACGCGGTCGGAACTGCTGAATTCAAGAATTCCGAAAGGTCACCAGATATGACTACTCCAGTCCAGGGAAAATCCACTAACGTTGCTGACGTTATCGTCGTCGGCGGAGGCAACGCGGCCTTCACCGCCGCACACGCTGCGGTCACGCGCGGCCGCAAGGTCCTGCTGTTGGAAAAAGCTCCGAAGGATCAGTTCGGCGGAAACAGCTACTACACCGCCGGCGCCACCCGCATCGCGCATAACGGTCTGGAAGACCTGCAGGACTTCATCGAATTCGACGAGCGCCACAAGCTCTCCGAGGTTCCTCCCTACTCCGCGGAAGACTACGCGGGCGACATGGCGAAGGTCACCGAGGGGCGCAATGACAAGGAACTGACCGAGGTTCTTGTCACCGAAGCAGCACCGGGCTTGCGTTGGCTGAAGTCCCTGGGGCTGAAGTACCGCCTGATGTACGAGCGCCAAGCGTACTCCCGCGAAGATGGCACCTTCCTCTTCTGGGGCGGGCTGCATGTCGGAAACGTGGACGGCGGCGAAGGGTTGATGAAGGATCACCTTGCGGTGGCCGAAAAGCTTGGCACCGAGGTCCGCTTCGAGCAGGACGTCTTCGCGCTGATCGTTGAAGACGGCACGGTCAAGGGTGTCAAGGTCCGCCAGAGCGACGGCAGCGTGCAGGAACTGCGCGCCGAGTCGGTCGTCCTGGGCGCCGGTGGCTTCGAAGCCAACCCTGAGCTGCGCAAGGAGCACTTGGGTGAGGGCTGGGAGAACGCGAAGGTCCGCGGCACCCCATACAACCACGGTGCAATGATCCAGGCAGGACTGGAGATCGGCATTGCCAAGGGCGGCGACTGGAGCACCTGCCACTCGGTGCAGTGGGACGCATTCACCGCGAAGAACGAATCGAACCGCGAACTGACCAACCGCCTGACCCGCCAGTCCTACCCGCTGGGAATCATCGTCAACAACCTTGGCGAGCGCTTCCTCGACGAAGGTGCGGACTTCCGCAACCTGACCTACGCCAAGTACGGCCGCGAAATCTTGAAGCAGCCGGATTCTGTCGCCTACCAGATCTTCGATGCAAACTTGCGTCCGATGCTGCGCAGTGAAGAATACGAGATGCCTGGCATCTCCGAAGTTGTTGCCGATACCGTCGAGGAACTGGCCCAGAAGATCAACGTCGACGCCGCCTCGCTGGCCAAGACCATCACCGAATACAACGGTGCCATCGACACCAGCATCCCGTTCGATCCGAACGTGCTGGATGGCCGCGCCTCGAAGGTCACCCCGGTGAAGAGCAACTGGGCCACCCCGTTGGCCACCGGTCCGTTCTACGCCTACCCGGTCACCTGCGGCATCACCTTCACCTTCGGTGGGCTCAAGGGCGACACCGAGGGCCGCGCGCTGAACGAAGAAGGCCAGCCGGTACCGGGCCTGTTCGTCTGCGGCGAGATGCTCGGTGGACTGTTCTCGGCGAACTACCCAGGTGGTTCGGGTCTTGCCGCCGGTGTCGTGTTTGGCCGCCGAGCCGGTAATCTGGCCTAAGGCAAGGTGCAGTTCCCTCGTACGCGGTGCCGCGTACGAGGGAACTGCAGATCACTACTATTGGACGCAGAACGGCGGGGCATGGCGAAGATCGATTCGGAAACGATTCACGCGCAGTTGAAGGAAGACCTGCTGCGCGGTGCCTTCGCGCCCGGAGATCCGCTGCGTGAGGTCGCGCTGGCCGAACGCTTCGGCGTCTCGCGCACCCCGGTGCGCGAGGCGCTCACCCGGTTGCTGCATGAGGGGCTGCTCGAACGCCGAGCCCGCGGATTGTTCGTGCGCGAAATTGACCCGGAGCAGATCATGCAGGTTTACGACCTGCGCATCATGCTCGAAGGGCAGGCCGCTGCGGAGGCCGCGCGGAGCCGGACCGACCCGGACCTGGTCAGGCTCGAAGCGCTCGTTGAACGGGATCGCGCGCTGGTCGATCCCGATGATTCAACGCGTTTGCTGACAAATATCGAGTTCCACCGCTCGCTCTGGCGTGCAGCGCACAATCCGGTGCTCGAAGACCTGCTGGAGCGCTTGGCAACGCATCAACTGCACGCCCCAACCTCGACGCTTTCGGTGGGATCGCGCTGGGCCGACTCCCTCGATGAGCACCAGCGCATCGTGGAGCTGATTAGCGAGCGCCGCTCGGACCAAGCGCAGGAGCAAGTCCGGGCGCATATGTCGACGGCCAAATCGATGCGCTTGAAAATGTTCTCGCACCTCTAGGAGATTCGCCCATAAATCCCGCCACTGGCGGGATTTTTTAGGTTTAACGTACCCTCTCGGGATAGCGCGAGCGCGCTAGCTGCCAGATGCCGCCAGCGGTGGAACCACGGCACAGAGCACCCGGCGAGGCATAGCTTGGATCTGGTTACCGGACAGGAGAATGCTTCGGCATGGCCCGCCGAGCCGCCCAACAAAATGGCAGTGGCAACAACAGCCGGCGCCGATTAATAGACTCGTGGCCGGATCCCCTTGGAATTTTAGGAACGGGATCCGGCCACGATGGCTTTAGTGAATGTGTTTGCTACAGCCCGCGCACCAGCAGCACGTCCAGGGTGCGTGGACCGTGCACGCCCTCCACTCGCTCCAGCTCGATATCACTGGTGGCCGACGGCCCGGAGATCCAGGTCAACGGGCGGGTGATGGTCAGCCGGGGCATTGCTTCGGGGAGCAGCTGCACGATGCTGGACACCGGAACGATGCACAGATGATGGTCCGGGACCAATGAGATCGCGCGGCGCCCCTGATTCGGCTCGCCGTCGAGGATGATGGTTCCGGACTCGGCGATGGTCACCTGCGAGGAGGTCACCACGGCGCTGGTCTCATCCAGTTCGGCAACCGTAAGCCGTGACCCTGGGGCATCGGCAATCTGGGCGACACCCTGCGGCAGGTCAGCCAGCCACCGCTGATCCAGCCCATGCGGGAAGACGACCGAATTGGCGTCCTTCAGTTTCGCGGCAACAAACTCGGGAATCTGCGCGTTGTCGATGACATCTACGCCCGCCTTGTAATCGACCAGCCGGTCTACCAGCATCTCGATGAGCTCTTCCTCGGACATCTGCGAGGAGGTACGGTACTCGCGGGGAGTTTCCTCGGCTACCGGCGCATCTGACAGCGCCGAACGGATGCGGCCGAGGATTTCTTCTTTGGCGCTCACTTGGACTCCTTTTCGTCGCTCCACCAGTCGCGGAAGGACTTGTTCGGTGGGGCAGGGATATCGCGGCTCTGCGTCCAGCCGGCCGCGATGCCCGGAAGCTTCTTGATCTTCTTGTCCTTGCCGGCCATCAGGCGGCCCAGCGGCAGAGCTTTTTCAAGCAGCCCCAGGTTCTTGCCCTTGCCCAGCGCCCAGGAACCACCCTTCATCAGCAGGTCCATTTGGGTGGGGATCTTATGCGTCTCGCGTTTGGCATCCACGTCTTCGCCGCGCAGGTGCACGAGGATCTCGGGGATATTGATCTTCACCGGGCACGCGTCGTAGCAGGCGCCGCACAGCGAGGAAGCATAGGGCAACGAACCGTTGTCCTCTGCCTCGATGCCGGTCATCAGCGGGGAAAGAATCGCGCCAATCGGGCCGGGGTAGGTCGAACCGTAGGCGTGCCCGCCGGTGCGTTCGTACACCGGGCACACATTCATGCAGGCCGAGCAGCGGATGCAGTTCAGCGCGGTGCGGCCAAATCGGTCCGACAGGGCGCGGGTGCGACCGTTATCCAGCAGCACGATGTGCACATTCTGCGGTCCGTCGTCGGCGCTGGCCCCGGTCCACAGCGAGGTGTACGGGTTCATGCGCTCGCCGGTGGAGGAACGTGGAAGCAGCTGCATGAAGACTTCGAGGTCCTCCCACTTCGGCAGGACCTTCTCGATGCCCATGACGGTAATCAGGGTTTCGGGAAGGGTCAGGCACATGCGGCCGTTGCCCTCGGATTCCACGACGCCTAGGGTGCCGGTATCTGCCAGGGCGAAATTCGCACCGGAGATCGCCACCTTGGCGGCCAGGAACTTCTTGCGCAGATGCGAACGGGCTGCCTCGGCCAGCTTGGCCGGCTCATCGGTGAGCTCCGGGTCCACCGAAGGCATTTCCTTCAAGAAGATATCGCGCACCTCGGTGCGGTTCTTGTGGATGGCCGGAACCAGAATATGGCTTGGCTTGTCGTTGCCCAGCTGAACAATGAGTTCGGCGAGGTCTGTTTCGAAGGCCTCGATGCCCTGGGTCTCAAGATATTCATTCAAGCCAATTTCCTGGGTGGCCATGGACTTGACCTTGACCACCTCGGTGGAGCCGGTTTCCTTGACCAGCCCGGTGACGATCTTATTGGCCTCGGTCGCATCCCGTGCCCAGTGGACGGTGCCGCCACGGGCGGTGAAGTTCTTCTCGAACTGAAGCAGCAGCTCTTCGACATTTGCCATCGCGTTGTTCTTGATGGCCGAGCCGGCATCGCGCAGCTCTTCCCAGTCGGAAAGTTCACCGACAACCTTCACCCGCTTGTCGCGAATGGTGTGGGTGGCATGGCGCAGGTTCTTGCGCATCTGGGTGTTGCCCAGCTCGCGGTGCGCGGCCTGGGGGAATGGCTCTTCTTCGAAAAGGTTGCCATGTCCCGCCGCTGGCATGCCGAGGAATACCTGAGTCACAGGGTCACCGTCTCTTCCATGGTGCTGGCCAGGATATCGGCCAGGTGCAGGGTCTTTGGTTTGGCTCCGGTGCGTGAAAGTCCGCCTCCGATGTGCATCAGGCAGGAGGCGTCGCCCCCGGCGCAGGCCGAAGCACCGGTGGAGCAGATGTTCTTCATCTTGTCTTCGAGCATGGCGGTGGATACGTCGGCGTTTTTCAGCGAGAAGGTCCCGCCGAAGCCGCAGCACTGATCCGCTTCGGGAAGTTCCTCGACGGTAATGCCTCCCACGGTTTTCAGCAGGTCCAGCTGGCGGTCGCCAAGCCCCAGCGAGCGCTTGCCGTGGCAAGAAGGATGATAGGTGATGGTGTCCGGGAAATAGCTGCCCAGCTGCTCGGCGGCGTTGCTCACGCCGAGCACGTCAACCAGGAGCTGCGAGAGCTCATAGGTGCGCTTGCCGACGGCAACCGCTCGTTCCTTCAACTCGGGCTTGCCGAGCCGCTCTGCCAGATACGGGTGCTGGTGCTTAACGGAGGCAACGCAGGAACCCGAAGGAGCTACCGCGACATCGTAGTCGTCGGTGTCAAAGGCATTGATGTGGTTTTCGACCACGGGCAGGGCTTCAGGCATGTATCCGGAATTGATATGCATTTGCCCACAGCAGGCCTGGGCCTTGGGGAAAATGACTTCATGGCCCAAGCGTTCCAAGATTTTGACGGTCGACTTGGCGGTTTCGGGGTACATGGCATCCACGATGCATGTGGCAAAGAGAGCAATCCGCATAGTAAATAACTCTTTCGAAGTGTGGTCTGACCATACTATGTGTTCATCTTTGGATAAGTCAAGATTTGTTGTGATCGTACTCACCTTGTAATCTAGGTGGTCGGACCACGTATGGTCAGACCAACTTCGAGTAAGGACGCCCACACCGTGTTTACACCCTCCACAGATCCAGTTGCGGGAAGTGTAGCGATCTCAGCACTTGTTGCCTTGATCCCTCTTCTTACCTTCTTTGTTTTGCTGGCAGTAATCAAGACCAAAGCACATATAGCCGGGCTAGGCTCGCTGGCAGTCGCCATCATCATCGCGATCTTTGGTTGGCATATGCCGGTTGGCATGGCGTTGAACTCCGGGGTGATGGGCATGGTCTTCGGTGCCTTCCCGATCGTCTGGATCGTGGTGATGGCCATCTTCCTCTACCAGGTGACGGTGAAGTCCGGACGCTTCGAGGATCTGCGCCGGGTCTTTGATGTGATTGGTGGTGGCGACGTCCGCATCCAGGCCGTGCTGATCGCCTTCTGCTTCGGTGGGCTGCTCGAAGCACTGGCAGGTTTCGGCGCTCCGGTGGCAATTACCGCAACCATGCTGCTGGCTTTGGGTCTGGCTCCATTGCGTGCGGCCTGTGCCGTCTTGATCGCCAACACTGCCCCGGTTGCCTTCGGCGCAGTTGCCATCCCGATCACCACCGCCGGTGCCCTGACCGGAATCCCGGCCACCGAAATCGGCGCGGTTGTGGGCCACCAGTCACCACTGCTGGCCCTCTTTGTCCCGTCGATTCTGGTCCTGGTTATCGACGGCTGGCGTGGTATGCGCCAGACTCTTCCGGCGACCCTGACCATCGGCATTTCCTTCGGTGTGGCCCAGTGGCTTTGCTCGACCTACTTCTCCTACGAGCTGACCGATATTGTGGCCTCGCTCGTCGGCTTGGCCGCCGCAGTGATTCTGCTTCGCTTCTGGACTCCAAAGGGTGCCGACGAGGCGCGAGCGCGGGTGCTGACCCCGGAGGCTGCTGCCGAGCCGGTGGAGCATAACAAGAAGCTGCACGCCAACAACACCTGGATGGCTTTGTTCCCGTACCTGCTGGTGATCGTGATCTTCGGTATTGCCAAACTGTGGAAGCTGGGCGTTGATATTCCGGCGTGGCTGGCCAGCACCGATATCAAGTTCGGCTGGCCAGGATTGCATGGCAGCGTGGTCGACGCAGCGGGCGAGGCGGTAGCCTCGACGATTTACAACTTCTCCTGGCTGTCCTCCCCGGGCACACTGCTGTTGATCACCGGTGTGATCGTTGCATTCGTCTACTCGCGCAACACCGGCAACGGCAAATACGCCATGACCTTCGGCGAAGGCCTGGCAGAAGTCGGCAAAACCATGTACAGCATGCGTTACGCGGCCCTGACCATCCTCTCGGTGCTCGGCCTGGCCTATGTGATGAACCTGTCCGGCCAGACCATCACCGTGGGTACCTGGCTCGCCGGTGCCGGCGGCGCCTTCGCTTTCCTTTCCCCGATCCTGGGCTGGATCGGCACCGCCGTGACCGGTTCGGATACCTCCGCCAACGCGCTGTTCGCCAAGCTGCAGCAGACCGCCGGCGTCAACGCCGGCATCGACCCGACCTTGCTGGTCGCAGCGAACACCTCCGGTGGCGTGGTCGGCAAGCTCATCTCCCCGCAGAACCTGGCAATTGCCGCCACCGCGGTAAAGATGGAAGGCCAGGAATCGGTGATCCTCAAGAAAGTTGCCGGCTGGTCCGTAGGCATGCTGCTGGTACTGTGTACCCTGGTTTACCTACAGTCCACGCCGATTTTGTCGTGGATGCTTCCGTAATCTAGTTCAAGGCTAAAATGGTCTTCTGATGTCTATTACTCCAGCCCCGCGTGCGTACCAGGTCGTCCTTGAGTCAATCGAGGCAGACCTCCGTTCCGGAAAACTCGCCATAGGGGACCAGCTCCCCGGCGAGCGTGCGCTCGCGGAGCAGCATCAGATTTCCAGGGCATCGGTTCGCGATGCCATCCGCGTGCTGGATGTGCTGGGCTTGGTCAGAACCTCGACGGGTTCCGGCCCGAACTCCGGCGCTGTCATCATCTCCAACCCGTCCGCGGGTATTTCTCAAGCTTTGCGCATGCACTTGGCTGCGAAAGGCATCAACGTTCGCGAAATAGTTGAATCCCGAATCTTGATGGAAACCTGGGCCGCCCAGATGAATCCGCGAAATCCGGCGCATGCCCAGCAGGTCATTGACCGCACCGCGGTGTTGATCATGCGCATGGATGACCCGCAGCTTTCCCGCGACGCGTTCCACCGGATCGATGCCGAATTCCACGTGTTGCTGGCCTCCATGGCGGGAAATTCGGTGGTGGAGACCATGATGGAATCCTTGCGAAACTCGATTAGCCACTACGTCTCCGAATCAATTCCTGATGACGAGTCGTGGCAGCTGATCGTGCGCGTGCTCCGCCGCCAGCACAAGGCCATTCACCACGCTTTCGCCACCAACCAGCGTGAACGTGCAGCGCAGTTGTTGGAAGAACACATCACCTGGTTCTATTCGCAGACGCGCTAGGGCAAAAGGATCAACCCGGTAGCTATCCCTCAAGGGGAAAGCTACCGGGTTTGCTTGTCGAAGTTTCAATGAATGGCACGGCATGAATTCCAGCGGAATTCGGCGTTGCATCAGTGGCCGAGGGTACGAGGTATTTTGTCGGGCAAGCAAATAGACTTGAGCTACCGCTTCCCTTGGACCTGAGCTGCAACGAATGGTGGACATGGAATACACGCTGTCTTTTCCCGAGCTGAACCGGTATTTCGCTGCCCGAACGATGATGGAGGGCAGCCTCATCCATTCGTCGGGTGAGGTGAACCCGTACCGCTGGGTGCAGACCGGCGGGATGAGTCGTGTCCACGCCGACGTGGCCGACGCCGATGCGTTCATCCAGCTGGAACTGAATAATGGAAAAGTCCACTATGTTTTTAACTGCTCGGCCAAGGAACTGGACGGACCGTGCAAGCACATCGCCGCGCTGGGGCTGTACCTGACGCGCAACCCGGATGAAGAACTGACGGTCAGCGACGACTCCAGCCTCAACCCCCATGACGGGTCGAGCCCGCGGCCGATTCCGCACTGGCAACGATCCTTGCAAGCACTCTTGCCCGTGGCGGAACCCGAGGCCGATATCCTGGCGCTGGGCATGCTGGTCTCGGTAGTTCATGAACGATATCGGCATGCCGAGTCCTATGACATCAAAGTGCGCCCGGCCCAACCGGGTAGCCGCTCGCCCTGGGTGCAAAGCGGCGTCTCATGGGCGAATCTGCAACATGACAAGCGTTTCGATGAGACTCAACGCAAGGCGATGATGGAGTTGCACGCTCTGACGCTGCGACAGGGCGAAGCCTACTATTACAATCATTGGGGCAACGATTGGGTAACCCTCAACGCCCTGCCCGGTGAAGAGCTGGCGCACTGTCTGAAAAGCATCCGCGACTCGGGTGTCGCGATCGTGGCCGCCAAGACGAAGGAACCCCTCGACTTCCCGCAATCACCTGCGACGGGTTTTGTCGATTTCAGGCAAGGCCCCACCGGGCTTACCCTGGATCCCAAGATTTCGGCTCCGGAGGGATTCCCGAAATCCATGATCGCGCTGGGCAGGCCACCGGCCGCGGCCGTGTTCTCTGACGGGGCACCGGACAAGGGCGGCTCCTTGCACCTTGCCTGCTTCGAACCGGCGATTACCAACGAGCTCATAGATCTTATCCGCAATGGTCCGGTGGAAATTCCGGCGGATCAGATATCCGATTTCAACCAATCGTTCTTGTCCCGGTTGCGTCTCGTTGCGCCGCTGAGCAGCACCGATGGAAGTTTCGACGTACCGGAACCGGCGCGGCCAATGCTGCGGCTCGAACTGCGGCATTCGCGCAACGAACTGACCGGAGATTTCTCCTGGCAGTATGCCGATGCGGGGGTACGCCAGCGGAAAACCGAACGACTGATCGTGCGCAGCATCCTGGACAAAGTCGGTTCCGAGCACCCTCTGGTGCAGACGAACACGGGAAGCTTCGCAGCACTGCGCCTGGACACCAGCGAGAGCATCGATTTTGTGCTTGATACCTTGCCATTGCTGCGTGAGCACCCCGATGTGCACGTCGACGAGCAGACCGCAGTCCCCGAGTACCGAGTCGCCGAGGGGCAAGCCGTGGTAAGCATCGGGGCCGGCGAATCGAGCAACGATTGGTTCGACCTGGACGTCGATATCAAGCTTGCCGACCAGAATATTCCCTTTGTCGAGCTATTCAGCGCGCTCAGCGCCGGGGATGACTACCTGGTGCTGGAAGACGCTCGGGTGGTTCCCATCGATGGCGAAGAGTTCCATGTCTTGCGCCAGCTCATTGCGGAAGCCGGTGAACTGGCGCAAAGCACATCCTCGGGAGTGCGAATGCACCGGTTGAGCATTGACTGGTGGCAAGAACTGGTAGCGCTGGGCATTATCGAAGCTCAGGAAAATGAGTGGCTCACCGCGATGGCGAAACTGACCGGGGCGGATGGTCCGGAGCCGGTGCAGGTCACCGAATCCTTCACCGCCACCTTGCGCGACTATCAGCAGCAAGGGCTCAACTGGTTGGATTTCTTGCGCCGCCATCAGTTGGGCGGTGTGCTCGCGGACGACATGGGACTGGGTAAGACGGTTCAGTTGCTCGCCGCACTGGACAAAGCCCGTCACGAGGATCCGGAGGCCAAATATCTGGTGGTCGCGCCTACCTCGGTGGTAGGCAACTGGGCGAGCGAGGCGGCCAAATTCACGCCGCAGCTTCGCACCACCGCGCTGGGCGAGACAAGCACCAAGCGCCGCTCGAGCGTGGCAGAAGCAATCGGCGATGCGCAGCTGGTGATCACCAGCTACGCAATTTTCCGGCTGGATTTCGAGCGCTTTGAAGCGATGGGCTTTTCGGTGCTGATTCTGGACGAAGCGCAAATGGTCAAGAACCACGCTTCCAAGGGATATAAGCAGGTGCGCCAGATTCAAGTGCCGTGCAAGTTTGTGGTCACCGGCACTCCGGTGGAAAACAACCTCTTGGAACTCTGGGCGCTGACTTCACTAGCCGCGCCCGGCCTGCTCGGTGGGCTCAAGGCCTTCAAGGACAGCTATTCCAAGCCCATCGCTTCGGGGGATGGCTCGCGAATGCAACGGCTGAAGAGCAGGTTGCGTCCGTTTGTCCTGCGCAGGACCAAGGAACAGGTGGCCAAGGACCTTCCGGCGAAGACCGAACAGGTCATTTACGTGGATCTGGAATCGGCGCACCGCAAAGCCTACGACCGGCGTTTCCAGCGTGTTCGCCAGGAAGTGCTGGGTCTGGTGCAAGACGTGGATTCCAACCGGTTCAAGATTTTGCAGTCGCTGACCTTGCTTCGCCAGCTTGCCTTGGATCCCTCGCTTGTCGATGAAGGGACCGGCCCAAGCGCGAAACTTGAACTGCTGCATTCGCTGCTGGAAGACGCGGTGGCCGAAGGCCATAAGATCTTGGTCTTTAGCCAGTTCACCTCGTTCTTGTCCAAGGCACGCGGCGTTGCCCTGCACCTTGGCTTTGAAACCGGCTACCTGGACGGAAGCACCAGCGGGGCAAAGCGCCGAGAGCTCATCGAGGATTTTGGGCTCGGCAAATTCCCGGTCTTCTTCATCTCGCTCAAGTCCGGAGGGTTCGGCATTAACCTCACCGCAGCGGACTACTGCATTTTGCTGGATCCGTGGTGGAATCCCGCGGCCGAAGCCCAGGCTATCGACAGGGCGCACCGCATCGGTCAGGATAAGCCGGTGTATGTGTACCGGTTGGTTGCGAAGGACACCATTGAAGACAAGGTCCTGGCTTTGCAGGCAAGGAAGACCCAGCTCTTCAACGAGGTGCTGGGGGATTCGGACCAAATGGCGGCGGCAGCATCCCTGAATACCGAGGATTTCATGGCGCTTCTCGAGTAACCGGGATTATTGGGGATCTTCGATTTCCTCATTCATACGGTGCAGCAGGTCGGCGAAACGTCGCACATCCGTTTCGTCCCATTCGGACAAGCGGCGGTGAAGCCGCTCGCGCAGGGTATTCCCGCTGACTTTCCAGGCCTCGCGCGCTTTTCCGGTGACCGAAACCAGCTGGGCTCGGCCATCGTTTGGATCCGAAGTACGTGTAATGAGCCCCATGGTCTCAAGCTGCTTGACCATTCGAGAAATGGTGGCCTTGTCCAGTTCGAGGTGTTCGGCGAGGACACCTTGCTGCTGTGCATCGTGGTGAATCAAGAAGGACAGAATCCGGTAGCCCGGTGCCTGCAGCTCCGGATGGATCGCTCTGGCGCGTTCGCGGATTGTTTGGCGGGCGCGAAGCAGGGTGGTGGTGAACTCTTTTTCCACCTCGGAAAGCAGCTTTTCATCGTGCATGGTTACCATTCTAGGTATCTCCGGCCCGGTCATCGACTTTTAGCTCGCAAATAAGACCATGGTGCGGTTGCAGACACCGTGCGCAGGATGCGTTTCGCGGCGGGGTGGTGCCATGGATAACAACGCTAATTACTTGAAGCTTCAATAAACTTGAGTGTATCCTTGTCTCATGACGCAGCCAGCAGAACTCCCTCCAGTCCTATTCCTTAGCCACGGCGCACCGCCATTGGCCGATGATGCCCGATGGACCAGCGAATTAGCTGACTGGTCAGGCGCCATCGAAAAGCCCAAGGACATTCTGATGATCTCCGCGCACTGGGAAAATGCTCCGGTGACGCTGAGTGCCACGCAGCAGAAAAACGAACTTGTCTATGACTTCTGGGGCTTTCCGCAGAAGTACTATGACGTACGCTATGACGCGCCTATGGCTCCAGGCCTGGCTGCCGAGGTTGAGCGGCTGACCGCAATACATGGCCACCACGTGGAACGCGATGAGACTCGCGGGCTCGACCATGGAGCCTATGTGCCGTTGAAGGAAATGTTTCCGGATGCCGACGTTCCGGTGGTGCAAATGTCGATGCCGACCTTGGATCCAGCTGGCTTGTTCGAACTCGGAAAGTCACTGGCCCCGTTACGCGACCGCGGAACGTTGATTGTCGGGTCGGGGTTCACCACCCACAATCTGCGTTGGTTCAATCCTGCCGCGGGAGCCGATTCCACTCCGCCGGCGGCCTCTAGCGAATTCGACCACTGGGCCGAAGAGGCGATGGCGCGCGGAGATGTGGACTCTATCCTAGATTTCATGCACAAGGCGCCGGCGGCACGCGAGGCTCATCCTCGCTCCGAGCACTGGGCGCCGCTGTACGTATCCCTCGGTGCCGCCTATGCATCCGGCGGTATCGACGCGAAGACGGCAATCGACGGCTTCTGGTACGGGCTGTCCAAGCGCTCCTGGACGCTGACCTAAGACTCTGCAAGGCCCCAAGTAGCAAAATAACGATCCCGCGGCCCCTTTGGACCGCGGGATCGTTTTTGGTGCCAGATCAAAGGTGGCGTGACGAGCGGTTTGTGCGCCGTTTCTGTGACGGCAGGCCAATTCGGCTGGAAATATTGAGGCTAAATGTAACTGGATCCAGAGAGGCGGAGCTTGGGGTCCGCAGGTTTTCTGGTGAGGTCAGAACTTCAATGCCCCTTCCCCTCGCGGTCCTCTCGGCGGCTGTGGCACAATCCATTGCGTGACTACCCTCACAATTTATGTGAGAATAGGTTATGCTCTTATGGTCAGACCATAGTGGTCTGACCATAAGGTGATTGGTTTCTCGCACTAAGTGAAGCTGCCTGGACGCAGACTGGAACTCTGCGGAAGTATGGTCAGAGAGGATCAGAAATATGGACAACTTAGCTGTGCTCGCGTTGCTCGCGCTGGCGCCGATATTAGTGGTTGGAGTGTTGCTCGCAGGCTTCCGCTGGCCCGCGAAATTCGCGATGCCGGTCGGATATGTCGTTGCGGTGCTGGTAGCACTGTTCGTCTGGAAAATGGACTTCAGCGGTGTGCTTGCAGCCTCGATTGAGGGGCTCGTCGTCGCGGCAACCATGCTCTACATTGTGTTCGGCGCTCTGCTGTTGCTCGCGACGCTTACAGTTGGTGGCGCAATGTCCACCATCAGGGCTGGCTTCAACAACATTTCTCCTGACCGTCGCGTCCAAGCGGTGATCATCGGCTGGCTATTTGGCAGCTTCATCGAAGGGGCCTCGGGCTTCGGTACTCCCGCCGCCGTGGTCGCACCGTTGCTGCTGGCCTTGGGCTTCCCGGCTATGGCCGCGGTGATGGTGGGCCTGATCATCCAGAGCACGCCGGTGAGTTTCGGCGCGGTGGGCACCCCGATCCTGATTGGTGTCCAGCAGGGGCTCGGTGGCGATCCTGCGGTGGCAGAACGCATCAGCGTGCTGGGCGTGACCATGCCGGAGTTCGTGGGCTCAATCGGACTGCAAGTCGCAATAATCCACGCCATCGTCGGCTTGCTCATTCCCTTGATCATGGTCTGCATGCTCACCGGATTCTTCGGACCGGAACGCCGCTTCCGGGACGGTCTGGCCGTATGGCCCTTCGCCATCTACGCATCCCTCGCCATGACGGTCCCCTCCGTACTTACTGCCCGCTTCCTCGGTCCTGAATTCCCTTCGCTATTCGGCGGGCTGATCGGCCTCGCACTGGTCATGTTTACCTCCAGCCGTGGATTCCTGATGCCCAAGGAAGTCTTCGACTTCGGGCCCAAGGAGACCTGGTCCGAGCGTTGGATGGGCTCCCTCGAATCGGCCAAGGCCGTTGACCTTACCGGGCGCATGGGCGTGCTGCGCGCCTGGGCGCCCTATATTCTGATGGGCACTCTATTGGTCGCGACTCGAGTGATCCCGGATCTTAAAGCATTCCTGACGGGACTGGCGATTCCAGTAGCGGACATTCTCGGCACCGGAATCAGCACCAGTATCCAACCGTTCTACCTTCCCGGCTTCGTGCTTATCCTCGCTTCCGTCTTTGCCTTCGTCTTGCATAAGATGAACGGCGCCCAAATTGCGCGCGCATTCAAGGTGTCGGCAGGGCAGCTCTTTGGCACCGCCGTTGCATTGCTCTTCGCCGTTCCGCTGGTGCGCATCCTGATCCAATCGGGACCGGAACTGAATAATTCGGGGCTCTCCAGCATTCCGGTGACGTTGGCCGAAGGGGCCGCGGCGATTTCCGGGGGCTTCTGGCCGCTTATCGCGCCGTGGATCGGTGCGCTGGGAGCATTCGTGGCAGGCTCCAATACGATTTCGAACCTGACCTTCTCGCAGTTCCAATTTTCCACAGGGGCTCAGATCGGGGTTCCTCCGGAGTCCATTGTGGCGGCACAGGCCATCGGTGGTGCTGGTGGCAATCCAATTTCCATCCATAACATCGTGGCCGCCTCGGCGACTGTTGGATTGCTAGGGCGCGAAGGTGACTTGCTTCGCAAGACGATCCTCGTCACGATCTACTATTGCTTGGCTGGCGGCACACTTTCCTTCCTGTTCATTCACGGGTTGGGGCTGAATGCTGGCACAATCATGTTGGCGGTGCTGCTGATAGCCATCGCGCTGATTGTCCGGTGGATGCTCAAGCAAAAGCCATATGCCGCAGGCAAGCATCCCGGCGCCCATTCGCCGAAGTTCTCAGAATAGAAAAAGCGGAGCCCAGGCAAGCCGGCAATCATGCGGGCTTGCCTGGGCTCGCTCGTGTGCTCTGGGTTTTGCGAATCGACCGCGAACGGCGAGGCAGGAGGCTGCACGCTTTGTCGCTCCCCTTGGACAGGCATGAAAACGGCTGAAGCGCACTTTTCATCTGTGCCCAGCCCAGCCTAGCCCAGCAGGAACGTTGCCAGCAGTACTACCGGGATGGTGAGCAAGGTGCTGGTCAGCACCACTTCTCGGGGCACAGCAACTGGCAGTTTGAACTGCTGGGAGAATAGCAGGACGTTTTGCGCGGTGGGCAGCGCCGCCATGATCACCACGCCGAGAAGCTCGATTCCAGCCAGGCCAAAGACGAATCGGGCCACGAGCCAGGCGAGCACCGGCATGAAAATCACCTTGAACGCGGTCGCCAGATAGATTTCGCCTCGCAGGTCCTTATCGGACAGCGGACGCTGGCCGTACAACGCCATGCCGAAGGCCATTAGCAAGAGGGGGATCGACGCGTCGCCGAGCATTTGCACCGGAGCGTGAATGACTTCGGGCAGCCGCAAGCCAAAGAACGAGAAGACCGCGCCGAGCAAGGTAGCAATGGTGACCGGATTGGCGATGGATTTGAGGATCGTCTTCGCGAGCGGCATATTGCCTGTGTCGCCGCGCGGAGCTCGGGAGACCACCGCAAACATGCACAGGTAGACCGGTGCAATGATCAGCAGCTGCGCAATGAGCACCGAGACCACAGGGTTGGTGCTCCCCACCGCGTACAGGGCCAGCGGCACCCCGATATTTCCGGCGTTTACGTAGCTCGTGGACATGGCCGCGGCGGGCAGGCGATGGGCCGGAGTCTTAAAAACCAGCCTTGCGACCATCGCATACAGCGCACCGGTCAGTACCGCGGTGATCAATGCTATCGGGGTGAATACTCCGATAACCGCATGCAGGTCCGTGCTTGCCAGCAGGGTGAACATCAGCGCGGGGTTGGTGATGTAGAAGATGAGTGGGGTCAGCCCCTGGGCAATTGCCACGCGTTTTCGCGGCAAGGCTATCGAGGTCACCAGGCCGATACCGATGAGGATCAGGACAATGGCAAATCCTTGCAATACTCCTTGCATGTTGCCCTTTCTCGCCCAAAGATGGTGCTGCCAGGTCCGAGGTTATTCACGGCCATGGACGGTAGGGATAAGTATGAAATTATCCCCACCGTCCATGGCACATTATTCAGATTCTACTGCTGCCCGCTAGCGAACCAGGGCGGGACTCTTCGCATCGAAGGTCCAGCCGGGGATCAGATATTGCATGGAGACCGCATCATCGCGTGAGCCCAGTCCGTGTTCGAGATACAGCTCGTGAGCTTCTTGCACCCGATCCATATTCAGCGCGACACCTAAACCTGCGCGCTGCGGAACCTTGATTTCGCCATCTCGAATCAGCAGCGAATCCTCGGTGAGTCCCTGGCCATCCTGCCAAATCCAGTGCGTATCCAGGGCAGTGATCTCGCCCGGCGCCGCGGCGCCGACCTGAGTGAACATGGCTAACGAAATATCGAAGTGGTTATTCGAATGCGACCCCCAAGTCAATCCGAATTCGTCGCAGAGCTGGGCGACGCGCACCGAACTGGACATGGTCCAGAAATGCGGGTCGGCTAGCGGGATATCCACCGCGTTGGTGCGCACCGCGTGAGCCATTTCCCGCCAGTCGGTGGCGATCATGTTCGTGGCGGTTTGCAGTCCGGTGGCCCGGCGGAACTCGCTCATCACCTCGCGTCCCGAGAAGCGCCCCTCCGGACCGCATGGGTCCTCGGCGTAGGCCACGACGCCGGCCATGCGCTTGCCCAAGCGGATCGCGTCCTTCAACAGCCATCCGCCATTGGGATCCAAGGTGATTCGAGCCTCGGGGAAACGCTGCTTCAGAGCGATGACGGCATCGACTTCGGCGTCACCATCCTGAACTCCTCCCTTCAGCTTGAAGTCCTTGAAACCGTAGCGTTGCTGGGCCGCCTCGGCCAAGCGGACAATGGCTTCGGGAGTCATGGCCTCTTCCCGGCGCACGCGCCCCCAGGCATCTGCGCCCTGTGGTTCGCGCAGGTACGGAAGGTCGGTCTGATCCGGGTTGCCCACATAGAACAGGTAGCCAAGCATTGGTACCGCATCGCGCTGCTGCCCGTCCCCTAGCAGCTCGGCCACCGGCACACCGAGGAACTGGCCATGCAGATCCAGCAAAGCGGATTCGAGGGCCGTCACCGCGTGCACGGTGGTGCGCAGGTCAAAGGTCTGCGCACCGCGTCCGCCGGAATCCCGGTCCGCGAAACGGGCAGCGACCTGGCGCAGCAGCGTACGGTATTTCGCGACCGGAGCACCGGTAAGCAGTACCCCGGCTTCCTCGATGGTTGACCGGATCGCTTCGCCGCCGGGAACCTCGCCCAGGCCGGTGCGGCCCTCGGAGTCGGTGATGATGGCGATATTGCGGGTAAAGAACGGGCCATGGGCGCCGGAGAGATTCAACAGCATCGAATCATGTCCGGCGACAGGAATGACCTGAATCGAGGCGATAGTTGGCTGGCTGCTCATCGACTACTCTCCGGTGGTTGTCAGGGTGCCGTCAATGCGTCGGGTCAGGTTCCAAGGGTTGTCCTTGGCGATCGGCCGTGGCAGCAGGGCATTGGGGAAATTCTGGTAGGCGACCGGGCGCAAGAAACGTTCGATGGCCAGCGTACCTACCGAGGTGGTCTGCGGATCGGAGGTGGCTGGGAACGGCCCGCCGTGCACCATTGCGTGGCCCACCTCAACGCCCGTTGGCCAGCCGTTGACCAGGATACGGCCAACCTTGGTTTCCAAGGTCGGGAGTACCGCGGCAGCGGTCTCGTGGTCAGCATCGGTCAGCTGCAAGGCCGCGGTGAGCTGGCCTTCCAACTTTGACAGCGCGGTGACCAGTTCGGCAGCAGAATCGTAGCGAATCACTAGCGAAGCCGCACCAAAGATTTCATCCTGAAGCACCGGATTTTCCAGCAGCTGTTCTACCGAGGAGGAGTAGATGGCAGGTGCCGGTGCATTCTGACCGGCTCCTTCGGTACCGCGACCCAACAGCTCGACGCCCGGCTGGCCGCCTAAGGCCTCGACACCCTGTATCCAGGAGTTGTAGATGCCCTCGGTCAGCATTGTCTGCCCCGCGGTATTCGGAGCCTGGCTGCTGATGGCCTGCGCAAAGGCGTCACCGCCAGCGCCGGTAGGCACGAAGACCAATCCAGGTGCGGTGCACAGCTGACCCGAGGAACCGGAGACAGAACCCAGGTAGGCTTTTGCCTGCGCGGCTGGATCTTCGGACAGCGCACCGGCAAAGAAGATCACTGGGTTGATGGAGCTCATCTCGGCGTAGACCGGAATCGGCTCTGGACGTGCGGCCGCGGTAGCCATTAGTGCCGTGCCGCCCGAACGCGAACCGGTAAATCCAACTGCCTTGATCACCGGATCCGCTACGAGGGCCTGGCCGATGGTCGCGCCCGGACCATAAACCAGCGAGAAGACGCCCGGGTGCAGGCCGAAGTCCGCAACGGCCTTGCTGATTGCCCGACCGACAATCTCGCTAGTGCCAGGATGAGCGTTATGTGCCTTGAAAATAACCGGGCAGCCAGCGGCCAGCGCCGAGGCGGTGTCTCCGCCCGCGGTGGAGAATGCCAGCGGGAAGTTGGAGGCGCCGAAGACCGCAACCGGTCCCACGGCAATCTTGCGCTGGCGAATGTCAACGCGCGGGAGCGGGGCGCGATCGGGCAGTGCCGGATCAACGCGGACCCCATGCTGGTCGCCTTGGCGGATCACCTTAGCGAACAGCCGCAGCTGCCCGGTGGTGCGCCCGCGCTCGCCGGTCAGGCGCGCCTCGGGAAGCCCGGTTTCCGCCATGGCGCGTGCCACCAGCTCGGCACCCACGGCTTCGATGTTCTCGGCAATCGCATCCAGAAAATCCGCGTGCTTCGCGGGCTCCAGCGAGCGGAAGGATTCGAAAGCCTCGGCCGCCGCCGCGGTGGCGATCTTCAGCTGATCCAGATGGATAAGCGAGTAAGCCGGCTCCAGCGGTTCATTGGTGGCAGGGTTGTAGCCGTGTACGGCGCGGCCGTTGCCGGTGGTAGCAGCACCCGCAAGGATTGATTGCCCGCTCAAATTCTGAGTATTGGTGGTCATGTTTACTCCTGATTCGACGTGTTGATTTGCCGGTGATGTACGCGGCTTGGCTTAGTGGGTGGCCTCGGCGGGCACAATGCCTGCCTGCTGGATCAGTGCGCTCAGATCCGCAAGGTCCTGCTCGGTGAGGTTCTGCAGCGGTGGGCGGACCGAACCCGAGTCGCGGCCGATGGCCTTCAACCCGCCCTTGACGATGGAGACACCGTAGCCCTTGACGCGGTCGCGGATATCCAGGTACGGCAATACGAATCGGTTGAGCTTTTCATTGACGGCCACGCGATCCTGGGCGCGCACGTCCTTGTAGAAGTCCAGGGCGAATTCCGGGACGAAGTTGTACATCGCCGAGGAGTAGGTGCTCATGCCCAGCTGCAGCAGTGGCAGCGCAAAAGTCTCGGCGGTGGGCAGGCCGCCGAGGTAGAACAAGCGGTCACCGTTCTTGGCATAGACCTTGGTCAGGTGCTCAATGTCCCCGTTGGCGTCCTTGAAGCCGATGAAGTTCTCGTGGTTCTCTGCCAGTCGGGCCACGGTGTCCGCCGAGTAGACGGCGTTGGCGCGGTTGTACACGATCACGCCGGTTTTGGTTGCGGAGCAGATCGAGGAGACATGCTGGTACAGGCCTTCCTGGTCGCACTCGGTCAGGTATGGAGGCAGCAGCAGCAACCCCTCGGCGCCTGCAGCTTCGGCGTCCTGGGCGTTCTGGATGGCTTGCTTGGTCGAACCGCCGGCCGAGGCGAGCACCGGAACTCGTGAGCCCGCTTCTTCCACAGCCATGCGAACAACCCTGGCCGCTTCCTCTGAGATCAGGGCAAAGCCTTCGCCGGTGCCGCCGGCCGCGAACAGGCCTGCGACCTCGAAGCTCGACTGCCAATCCAGATGGCGGCGGTAGGTTGGCTCGTCGATTTCAAGGTCAGCATCAAACGCGGTGACCGGGAAGGAAAGCAGTCCGTCTTTGAGCTTGTCGGCGAGTTCGGCGGGAGTGTACTGAGCCATGGGGGATGGTCCTTTTCTTGATCCGTCGCAAGGTGCATCGACGGAAGGTGGGTGGATTGAATCCGTTGTCCCCAGCGTATGGAGCAAGCATGATGCCTGTCCAAGCCCATATTTATATTGTTTGATACCCTACGAGCATCATTAGCCGTGGAGTGATCCGCGCACAATCTCCACCAGGCGTTCGAGGGCCGGGTTGCGGGAGGTCTTGCTCCAGATGGCGTGCAATTGCACGGGATCGTCGGTGACCTCTCCTAGCCGCAGGTAGCTGACCCCGTGCACGCCCAGCAGCTTGGCGCTTTCCGGAACAATCGCGATACCGCGCCCGGCGGAGACCAAGGCGATCATGGTGAGGATCTGGCTGACGGTATGGCGCACGTTCTTGTGCTCGACATCCAGCCGGCGGACCACCAGATCGTAGAAGTAGCGCGCCTTGGTCGAAGAGTGCATGATCAATGGTTCTTCGCGGAGGTCATCAAAAATGAGTTCTCGCTGCAGCAGGTCAAGCCGATGCCCCGTAGGCACCGCGGCGAACAGGCCTTCGGAGAAGAGCAAGGTGGATTCGAAGAGCTTCTCGTCAAAGGGCGGCCGGGCGAGCCCCAGGTCCAGATCCCCGTCGAGCAGGGCGCCTACCTGCTCGCTAGTAACCATTTCCACGAGATCCAGATGGACCTCGGGCATTTGTTCGGTGATTTCGGCCAGCAGCGGACCTAAGAGGCTAAAGCCCGATGCGGCGGTAAACCCGATGCGAAGTTCACCGAGCTGGCCCGCTGCAATGCGCCGCGCGTTATCCGGCGCCCGTTCGGCGGCAACCACAAGCCGCCGGGCATCGGCGAGGAATGCGTGGCCGGCAGCGGTGAGTGACACTCGGCGGTTATCTCGTTCGAGCAGCTCAACTCCGACGGATCTTTCCAGTTTTTGAATCTGCCGACTCAGCGGAGGTTGCGTCATATTGAGACGTTCAGCGGCCCGTCCGAAATGCAGCTCTTCTGCTACCGCAACGAAGCTGCGGGCCTGATCCAGAGTGAACACTTGATACCTTTCGGGAATCATTCCATGCATAGTTGACCTTGGACATGCATCATATCCGTTTTCTAGGCTGTACCGGAGACCTAAATGGTGAGCTGACTCACGAGATCGGCTTTATTAGGACTCATACACTCGAAACCATAGGAGATCTTCCCGTGAAAAATCGCATGACCCGACGCACTCTCCTCTCAATCTCCGCAGCCGGCGCGGCTCTGGCTCTGACCGCATGTGGCGGCAACGTGGGCGGCGGCAGCTCTTCATCCGCTGAGTTCCCAAGCGGACCGGTAACGCTCACCGTGGGCCAGGCTCCTGGCGGTTCCACCGACCTGATTGCCCGCGCCGCCGCCGAAGGCATGGCCGAATCACTAGGCGTTGCTATGCCCGTCGTGAATAAGCCCGGTGCCAACGGCGCCTTGGCTACTCAGGAAGTAGCGGCCTTGGATGCCGATGGCCAGAACCTGATCCTGCTCAACGCGTCGCTGATCACCATCACTCCGCTGGCGGTTTCGGAAGAAGAAGCGGTCTCCCTCGACGACTTGGATGTCCTCATGGGGCTTTCCCAGGACGACTATGTGATGGTCGCCAGCACCGACTCGGGCGTGAAGAATCTGGATGATATTAAGAACAGCGACAAGAAGCTCTCCTTCGGCACCACGGGCGTTGGCACCGGTTCGCAGCTGGCCCAGGCGCTGCTCTTGGCACAGGCCGGCATCGAGGGAACCACGGTTCCCTTTGATTCGGGCTCCCCGGCTTTGACAGCAGTTATGGGCGATCAAGTTCAGGTTTCCACAGTTCAGCTCGGCGAAGCCAAGCCGCAGATCGACGCAGGTACCGTCACTCCAATCGTGGTCTTTTCCAAGGAGCGCAACGAATTCCTTCCGGATGTACCAACCGCCATCGAATCAGGTTATGAGGTGCCGGTGTCCCAGTACCGCGCCATCGCGGCACCGAAGGGCCTGGACGATGAGGCGAAGGAAACGCTCGTCGCCTCGATCAAGGACGCAGTGGGCACCGATAGCTACAAGAGTTTCAACGAACAGAACATGCTCTCCCCTCACGAGATTTCGGGCGAAGAGGTTGTCTCCGAATGGAACGAACTGGCTACCAAGTACAAGGATCTGACCGAAGAGCACGGCATCTCGCTGGCAGGTAAGTAGCCAAAAGCTACCGGCCCCAATCCGAAAGTGAGTACCAAAGGATGAAAGTAATGGACGCGAAAAAGGTCGCACAGGATCCAACGGATCTGCCGGCGAACGTCGAAGCAATGCAGCATGCCGATGAAGCAGATGCCCTCACGCCCGAGGAACTTGCGGCGCAGTGGGAAGCGGAAGCTCCGGAGCCGGCTGGACCAATCGCAAACCTGGTTTCCTCCCTGGTGGTTCTCGGACTGAGCCTTGCTGGACTGGGGCTGTCAATCGGGTTGGGGCTGGGCACCCCTGCGGCGCCGGCGGCAGGCATGTGGCCATTTATCATCACACTGATCGCAGCGGTGATGGCAATCGCGCAGATCATTGTCGGACGCTCCGGAGGCAAGGACGGCGAGAAATTCAGCGGTATGAGCTGGTATGCGGTCATCGGTTTCGGAACACTGATTCTGATGGTGGTGCTGATGCCGCTGATCGGCTTTGAAGTTCCGGCACTGCTGTTGTGCTTCGTCTGGATGCGTTGGCTAGGTGGTGAACGCTGGAGGTCGGCCACGATCTACTCGATCTTGATTGTCGCCGCCTTCTACGCGATCTTCATCGCCGCACTCGGCACCACCATTCCCCGACTGTTTTAAGTCGCAAGTAAAGGTATATGCGCATGGAATTCTTCGGACCGGTCCTCGACGGCTTCACCGTCGTCTTGGATCCCACAAACCTTCTCTACTGCCTGCTCGGTGTCGTCGTCGGTATGCTCATCGGCGTGCTGCCGGGCCTCGGCCCCGCCGCGACGATCGCGATTCTGCTGCCGATGACCTATGGCGTCGAGCCGGTCACTGCGATCATTATGCTCGCAGGAATTTTCTACGGTGCCCAGTACGGTGGCACCATCACCTCGGTACTGCTTCGCCTGCCCGGTGAAGCAAGCAGCGTGGTCACCGTCTTCGACGGATATGTCATGGCCAAGCAAGGTCGGGCAGGTACCGCACTGGGAATCGCGGCCATCGGCTCTTTCTTTGGCGCCACGGTCTCTATTATCGGGTTGACCTTCTTGGCCCCTCTGGTTGCAAGCTTTGCCTTGGACTTCGGACCACCGGAATACACCGCGCTGGCAATGCTCGGCATCCTGCTGGTTGCCACAATCTCCGGGGGCACGAAGATCAAGGCGATCATCGCCGCCGCGGTAGGCCTGTTCCTTGCCACCGTAGGCCGTGATGGATTCACCGGTGCCGAACGTTTCACCTTTGGAAACCTGTCGCTGGCCGACGGAATCGATTTCGTACCCATCGCCATGGGACTCTTCGGCGTCGGCGAGATCCTCTACAACCTTGAAGAACGCCACCGTGCAGCCACGGCTCCGATGAAGGTCTCTAATGTCTGGCCCAAGGCCAAAGACATCAAAGAAGCTTCGGGCGCTATTGGCCGCGGTTCGGTGCTCGGGTTCTTCCTGGGAATTCTGCCAGGCGGCGGTGCGACTATCTCTTCGCTTGCCTCCTACGCCATGGAAAAGAAAACCGCGAAGGACCCCTCGCGATTTGGCAAGGGAGCCATTGAAGGAGTTGCGGGCCCTGAAACGGCAAACAACGCCGCGGCGACCAGCTCGTTCATCCCCTTGCTGACCCTGGGCATCCCGGCGAACGCCACCATGGCAATCATCTTCGGTGCCCTGTTAATCCAGGGAATCACCCCTGGCCCGCAGCTGATTAGCAACGACCCCGAACTTTTCTGGGGCGTGGTGAACTCGATGTATATCGGAAATATCCTGCTGCTGATCATGTCCATTCCCCTGATCGGGGTGTTCGTCAGGATCCTGCGCATCCGTGCAGCGATCCTCGCTCCGATTACCGCATTGATCACCCTGCTGGGGGCCTACACGATTCGAAACTCGATGTTCGACGTGCTGCTGGTGGTGCTCTTCGGCGCCCTTGGCTACCTGATGAAGAAGTTCGGTTTTGAACCAGGCCCACTGGTCTTGGCCTTCGTCCTAGGAAGCCTGCTGGAATCCAACCTGCGCCGCTCACTGCTGGTGCTGGAAGGAGATCCCGCGGGGTTCTTCACCCGCCCAATCTCTGCAACGCTGCTGGCTCTGTTCATCTTCGTTGCGGTATGGCCAATGATTAAGTCAGCTATCGACAGGCGCAAAAACGGCTCGCTAGCCGACGCGGCCGCGAAGGAAAAGGAAAACGCATGAGTATCATCGTCGGATACGTCCCCAGCAATGTCGGAGAGGCCGCGGTAGCCGCGGCAATCAAAGAATCGAAGTTGCGCCAGGAGGAGTTGCTGATCGTAAATTCCTCGCGCGAAGGTTCTTTGGTGGACAAGAACACCGCATCATCAGAAGATCTGGACAGAGTCCTGGAAGCCGCTACACAGGCGGGCATCGATGCTCGGGTACTCGAATCGACATACCGTGATGATCTCACCGAAGAGTTCCTGGGATTGGCAGATGAGCACCAAGTGTCGCTCATTGTCATTGGGCTTCGCCAGCGCTCGCAGGTGGGGAAGTTCATCATGGGTTCCCAAGCGCAACGCATCTTGCTCCAGGCCCAGCACCCGGTGCTAGCGGTGAAGGTAGAACAAGCGTAGCAAGCGCTTCTCCGCAGATAATTCAAGGCCGTAGCTACCCTGGAATATCCGGGGTAGCTACGGCCTTGATGCTGTCGCAGTGAGCACCTGTGCTGCCTAAATGCCAGTTAGTTGCCCTCGGGAATGCCAGATTCAAGGTCCAATCGGTGCAAGGAGTTCGCGAGGTGCAAGCGCATGGCGGCGCTGGCAGACAATTGGTTTCCCGAGGCAATGGCAGCTCGGATGGCTTCGTGTTCCTCGGCTACGCGTTCCAGGCGCGGGGCAAGCTTGCCATCAGGGATCTCGAACCGCTGACGCGGCATGGCGATCATTGCCGGTCCGAAGAGCTCTACGGCTTGCACGAAGTATGGGTTCGCGCTGGCGCGAGAGACCGCCAGATGGAATTCATAGTCACAGCTCATGGCTTGGGCAGCGTTGGGGCCGGCGGCGCGGAAAGCGGCCAGTGCCGAGTCCATGTCGGTGAGATTCGCTGAGGCAGACCGGCTTGCGGCACGAGCCGCCGCCTCGGATTCAATGCCCATGCGGAACTCGATCAGCTGACGGCGTTCGGCCAGGGTGCGCGGTACACGCGCCTGCGTCGAGGCATCCTCTGCCGGGGGAGTCAACGCGAAGCTGCCTGCGCCCCGGCGAGTATGCACCAGTCCCTCGGCCTGCAGCCGGGTGATGGCTTCTCGGACCACTGTGCGCGAGACCCCGTGGTCGGCAATGAGCGTATTCTCGCTGGGAAGCTTGTCGCCGGGGGCGATTGCCCCAGAACTTATCCGCTCACGAAGGTGTTCGACCAGCGTGGTGGTCAGATTCGGTTTCATGCTCTCCATAGTTCAACAATAAGCGCCGGGACACCTCAACGAGGTGTCCCGGCGCTTATTAATGCTCCCTTAGGCCCGGCCGAACTCAACCGATTCGGTGGTCCAGGCGCGTGCCTGATCGCTGAAGCTGAATCCCAGACCTGGTCGATCTGGCACGATCATGCGGCCATCCTTGGTTTCCAGGCGTTCATTGAACAGCGGATCCAACCAGTCGAAATGCTCCACCCAGGGTTCGCGTGGGTAGACGGCGGCTAGATGCAGATGGATTTCCATGGCGAAGTGCGGTGCCAGATCCAGTCCTGCCTGATCGGCTAGCGTCGCCAGACGCAGGAACTGGGTGATGCCGCCGACGCGTGGAGCGTCGGGCTGAATGATGTCGCACGCACGGGCGGAGATCAGCCGCTCGTGTTCGGCGACCGAGGCAAGCATCTCGCCGGTGGCGATGGGGGTATCCAGGGCAGCGGTCAACGCCGCATGGCCCTCGGCATCGTAGGCGTCCAATGGCTCTTCGATCCATACCAGGTCGAACTCTTCGAGCTTGCGGCCCATGCGCAAGGCGGTAGCGCGGTCCCACTGCTGATTTGCATCCACCATCAGCGGGAAGTCCGCCCCGATGTGCTCGCGCACGGCGGCGACGCGGCGCAGGTCTTCGGCGCTGTCGGGCAGGCCGACCTTGATCTTGATGCCGCCGATGCCCTCGGCAATGGATTGGGTCGCGCGGTCCTTGACCTCTTCGATACTGGCGTTCAGGAATCCGCCGGAGGTGTTGTAGGTGCGAACCGAATCGCGGTGGGAGCCAAGGAACTTGGCCAAGGGAAGCCCCGCGCGCTTGGACTTCAGGTCGTAGAGCGCAATGTCCAAGGCGGCTAGTGCCTGGGTGGCCACCCCCGAACGTCCCACCGAGGCACCGGCCCACAGCAGCTTGGTATAGAGCTTGGCGATGTCGTTGGGGTCCTCGCCGATCATTGTCTGCGCGACTTCCTTGGCGTGTGCGTACTGCGCGGGGCCTCCGGCTCGCTTGGAGTAGGAGAAGCCAAGGCCCTGGTGGCCCTGTTCGGTGGTGATTTCCGCGAAGAGGAAGACCACTTCGGTCATCGGCTTCTGGCGTCCGGTGAACACCTTGGCATCCGAGATCGGCGTGGCTAGGGGGAGCCGTGCGGTGGAGAGTTTGACGTGGCGAATGGCATCGGGTGTGTAGCTCATGGGGTTTCGAACTCCTGCAGTGGATGTGCCCTGTGCGGGCCCTTCATGCAACTTATGCTACAAGTTCAAAACTTATAACACAAGTAGTTTATCGGGGAATCCGAAACCGATTCTCACGGCACATCGAATCGCCTTCGCCGTGGTTAATGTGAAAGACCGCCCGGAAAATCCGAGCGGTCTTTCGTGTGGGAGGCCTGAACTAGCTGATGGCCTCGGGGATGGGGGTCGAGCCGTCGTAGAAATTAACTGTTCCGCGAGTCGCCGCGTCCGTAGCCAGCACGTGTGTGATGACCTCGGCGACGTTCTCACGCGAGGTGCTGGCTTGGTCATCTTGCGCGGCTTGACCCTGAATCTTGCCTTCTGCATCGGCCAAGACGATCTGCCCGGTTGCCGGATCGAGGGTCAACACGCCCGGGCCGAGGATCGTGTAGTCCAGATCGGTGCCGCGCAGGTACTCATCCGCGTCATGCTTGGCCTTCGCGTAGCCAAAGAATGAATTTTCCGGATCGAGGGTGTCCACGTCCACCGCGGCGCGTGAGTACGAAACCATCACAAAGCGCTTCACCCCGGCTTGCTGTGCCGCTTGCATGGTGCGCACGGCTGCCTGGTAATCCACCGCGAGCGTGCGTTCGGGATTGCCGCCGCCGGCACCGGCGGAGAAAACTACGGCCTTGGCGCCGGCAAACTGCCGGGCAAGGGTGTCCACGTCCGCTTGCTCAATGTCGAGCACGACCGGAGTCGCGCCAAGCGCGGTGATTTCTTCTGCATGGTCCGGATTGCGGATCACGGACTCGACGTCCATTCCCTGACGTGCGAGTTTGGGGGCCGCGAGAAGTGCGATCTTCCCGTGTCCGCCAATAATGACTACTCGATTTGTTTCGGCCATATTCTGCTCATTTCTCCTCGGTTGTCCTCTTTGGCACAACACCAAGTAGTGGCGCGATATTCCATACCCCGGTCTTCAGCTGCTGGCTTTGTGTCCTCGGCCGCTGGAGAGCATGTGGCCGAAAGCCATTTCCCGTGGCTGATCCCTCCGAAGCGGGACTAATTCCTGCAGGTTAAACCGGCACTTGATGCACCTAGCTGGCGGCCTTGCCGGCGCTGCATTACACGGCCTCCAGCAAGCCAGCGCGTAGCAGGCCAGATTGCGTTGCCTCATAGTGGCCTGCCAGATAGGCGAGTGGCGGGCGAAAGTGACAAGATGGTTCCAGACGTGTTCAACAACAAGGAGTCATCGTGAGCTACCAAGTCGGTCCCGCAGAACAGATTGCCAGAGGAGACGCATTGCTGGTCCCCGCCAGTGACAGCGGCGCCAGCGAAGACATTGCGATTTTCCATGCAGCAGACGGCAATTTTTATGCGTTGCAGGACGAATGCCCCCATGAGATCGCTTCGCTCTCCGACGGCTGGGTCGAAGGGTGCGAGGTTGAATGCCCCTTGCACGCATCCACCTTCGATTTGAAGAGCGGAAAGGTGCAGTGCCTTCCCGCCACCGATGACGCGCGCACCTACAAGGTTGCGGTAGTTGACGGGAATTTGGAGCTAGATATCTAAATGCCGTCAGTTCATATTGTCGGCGGTGGCGTTGCCGGATTTACCCTTGCGCGCGAATTGGTCAACAAGGGATATTCCGGAAGCATCAAGATCAGTGACCCCGAGGGGCTTCCCTATGACCGGCCACCGCTAAGCAAGTCGCTGCAGCGTGAGCACTTCGTTCCGCTTGCTTGGTTCGAGGAACATGGTGTGGGCCTGGTCCAGGAATCGGTCACCGAACTGAGCCTACCCACGGAGCCGGACGATTGGGTGGTGCTCGCCACGGGCACCACTCCCAACAAACTTCAGGTGCCAGGCGCAGAATACGCGCGCAGCCTGCACACCGGAGACGACGCCGCTTACCTGTCGTCGATGCTGGAAGATGGAATGTTCGGCCAAAGAGTCCTCGTCATCGGCGCCGGGCTGGTCGGTGCGGAGTTCGCCGCCACCGCAAAAATGCTCGGTGCGCAGGTGACCCTCGTGTCCAGCTCTTCGGCGCCACTGTCCAAAGTCTTGGGCACAGACATGGCAACGGCGTTGCATGCCGAGCATTCCCGCCGAGGGATTACCTCGATGACCGGTGCGGTGACCGAGCTCGGTCCGACGCACGCGATGGTTTCCGGTCGGCGGATCGACGCAGAAGTCATCGTTGCAGCAATCGGTGTCACCGCCGAAACCACGCTCGCAGCAGAGCTGGGGCTGGAAATCAACGACGGGATTCTCGTCGATGAATCCCAGCGTGCCACCGGTCAGCGGCAAGTCCTTGCCATCGGGGACGCCGCGCGCATGGTTCAGCGGCCACGCGCGGTGCACTGGGAAGCAGCCATGGAAGACGCAGCCATCGCTGCCGCAACCATCATGGGCACCGAAGCAACCGCACACTCGGTTCCCTGGTTCTGGTCTGACCGCCACGACAGCCACGTCGAAACGGTGGGGGACTTCGGCAAGGCAAGTCGAACCATCTCGCGGTTGAACCGGAGAGGCCAGCTGCAAGTACTCTTTGGTTTGGACGAGTCTGGAAGCCTGATCGCCGCATCAATGGTCGATGGCGGGCTGATGTCCAAGGCAGTTAAACGACTTATCGCCCGAGGCGTCACCCCGAGCATTGAAGAACTACGAGACCCACTGGTCGGTCCTCGCGACCTTGGACGGCAGGACCGAGCATGATCACAGAACGTAATTCGCAGTTGCCCGAAGCTCTTCGCGTTCCGACGAAGCGCGTAGGAGCCGGCTGGATAGCGGCGGTCGTCATTGTCCATATCGGCATCAATGTCGGCTTCTTCGCGCCGATTCAGGTGCTGCTCGGCCTGCACGCCGAACAGCTGGACGCCAGCCAGAAAAACGCCATTCTTTCGCTGGTCACCGGCGTGGGCGCCGCGGTATCGCTGGTTGCCAACCCGTTATTCGGTGCTTTGAGTGACCGGAGTACCTCGAAGTTTGGTCGACGCGTCCCGTGGGTGATGTGTGGAACCGTCTTTGCCGCGCTGGCATTGCTCTTGATGTCCACCGCGCAGACGGTGACCGTGCTGGTGATCGGCTGGGCGTTGATGCAGGCCGCCGGCAACGCGGCACTGGCCGCGATCTTCGCGGCCATCCCGGATAAGGTGCCGGTGGAACAGCGTGGACTGGTCGGTGGACTGGTAGCACTGGGCCAGACCTGCGGTTCGCTTATTGGCGCGGTCATCGGCATGGTGGCCGCCTCGAACCTGGTTTTCGGCTATGCCATGGTCGCTACCGCGGTGGCGATCTGCGCCATCCCGTTCGTATTAATGCGCCAGGACGTGCCATTGCCCAAGGGCACGCTGGAACCGTTGAAACTCTTGGAATTCATCAAAAGCTTCTGGATCAATCCGGTGCGGTACACCGATTTCGGGTGGGCTTGGCTGACTCGATTCCTGCTGTATCTGGGCAGCCAACTGTGTTTGGTCTACCTGCTTTTCTTCCTGCAAGACGAACTGCATCATCCGGAGCCGGCTACCGGGGTGCTGGTGCTGACCGCCATCTACGCCTTCTGCGTAATCTTCTCCTCGGTGATCTCCGGACGGTTGTCAGATCGGGATGGGAAGCGCAAGAAGTATGTAATCATTTCCTCGGTCATCGTGGCCATTGCTGCCCTCACGCTGGCTTTCGCCTCGTCCTTCGGCACAGCAATCATTGCCGCGGTACTGCTGGGCATTGGTTTCGGAGCCTACCTGGCGGTGGATTTTGCCCTGCTGACCCAAGTGCTTCCGCATGAAGACTCGCGGGGCAAGGATCTGGGCATGATCAATATTGCGAACTCCCTGCCTCAGGTCGTAGCCCCGCTTGTCGCTTGGCTGTCGGTGACTTGGTTCGGCGGGTATTCAACCTTGTTCATCTGCTCCGCGGTGATCAGCCTCGTTGGTGCCGTACTGGTCACGAAGATTAAAAGTGTTCCGTAGTGGTAAATGACAATTGATTGGCTGGTGCATGACGCACCTTTCCTGGTGACCTTCACTTTCTTCTTTTGCACAGCGTTGCTTCGCGGCAACGCGACCTATTGGGTAGGCCGCGCAGTGGCACGCGGAGTGGAAAATACCCGGTATCAAAGAATCATGCACGGAATTATGTACCGGCGTGCCCAAAGATTCATTGCCCGGTGGGGAATGCTTGCGGTTCCATTGTGCTTCCTCACCGTCGGAATTCAGTCTGCGGTCAATGCCTCGGCCGGGGCTAGCCGGATGCCACTACGGCGCTACCTGCCTGCGGTGACAGTAGGAGCGCTGGCCTGGGCCTTGATCTATTCGACCATTGGCATGGCGGTGTTCTACGCCTGGCTCTTGCTGGATTGGCCGTTTATTGTTGCTGCACTATTGGTCATCGCGGTGATCGTGTATTTTTTCCTCCGCTACCACAAGCGCAATTCGGAACGGATTAGAGATGCCGCTTGCGATGATACCATGCCTGATCAAGCATGAACTCACTATGATGTTGTTCTAGAGAATGCAAAGACGTCCAAGACAGCAAGGCCCGCAAATTTGGTAGTGAAAGCTGGTGCAAATAGATGCTCAATACCCCCGCGTCTGGCGAAAAAAGAACTGCCCAGCTCGATGAGCTAGACCGGCGGTTGTTGGCGCTGCTCTCGGAGAATTCGAGGAGAACCAACAACTCGTTGGCCGAGGAATTGGGAATCGCGGCATCCACCTGCTTGGCTCGACTCAATGCGCTACGCGACTCCGGAGTCATCTCCCGATTCACCATCGAGGTCGACCCGCAAGTACTTGGTCGGGAGCTCGAGGCGCTGATCTTCGTCAAAATACGCCCGGGTGCACGTCACCTCATGTCCAGCTTCGCTTCGGACATGCGCGCTAAGCCCGGAGTCCGCCAGCTGTTCTTCCTCGGCGGCGCCGACGACTTCGTCCTGCACGTTGCGGTCCGAAACTCTTCAGATGTGCGGCAGTTCGTCTTGGACAACCTGTCGGCAAATCCCGCGGTGGCCACCACCCAAACTTCTCTTGTCTTTGAACACAGCCACGGTACCGACGAATATTAGCGAACGGTTGCAACCAGGTTGGTACCCCGCGACGATACTGACGCGTGGAAAAGTGCGTATCGCCAGCTGTAGAACACAACAGAAGCGAAGCCATCCCACGAGCGCAGACTGATTCGTACTTCCTGACTATTATGTTTTGCATCGTTCGAATAAAAATGCTAAAATAATCGTTCACTTCTTAGGTGAGATGTGTTGAAGTCGCGAACGATCGCTGACGACACCTCAAATGAGGTGGGCCGCATCCGCAATTGAGTTTTGAGGAGGCCGAGAACTTAATGGGTATTGAGGTAACTGTACTGACCGCATTAGTCACACTTACGGTGCTTGCTGGTGCCAGTATCTATCTGGTCGCGAAATATAGGCGAACTCACGCGGCAAAGATTCGCGAGTCGCTGATTCGGCAGGCAAATAAGCATGGCGTCGCATCCCCGGAGAGCCTGGCGAATCAGGAGCTCATGGCACGCATTCACGAGGCCAAGCGCGACCGCAAGCAAGCGCAGATGAAGACCGCCTAGCGAGTCTGCGGAATCTGCGCTAAGCGATGGCGGTGAGAGGAACTTTTCGAGTTCGCTCACCGTCATCATTAATTTTCCCACTAGGGCGATTCGGATAACCCGTCGCTTTCGCCACCTGAGCGATGTTGAGTTAGACCATCGGGTAATAATTAGTTAAAGAATAAAGAACTTTCTGAATCAGGTTTACGCGTTGATTTATGGGCCCTTTGATAAATGGCGCAAGTCACCATCTCCGTGGCAACTTCGATCTATTTATGCGTATTGAATCACAGGGGACTGTGACGTTGTGAACGAATTAGACTGTTCCGTAAAAAGGGGAAAAATTATGGGCTTTACTGGAATTAAGATGTTGGCAAAAATATAGGAGCAGAACATGGGTGCGATCCCTCTTGGTGAAGACATACTCTTGGCCCGTCATGGCGCGAGTATCGTCAAATTTCGTCAGGATCGCAAAAACCGTGCAACCGTTGCCTATTTGCGTGGTGGCACGACGGATTCGGCGTCGAATCTGCTCAGTGCTCGAGCGCTTAGCCCGGCGGAATCGATTAGTCGCGGAGCGGTTTCCTACCTGGAAGATGAATCGGTTGTCAGTCGTCAGGAAGTTCGCTCGCTAGTAAAGATATCTCTCGGATTCAGTGCGGTGACGGGAATCGTCTTCGGCGGATTGCTGCTGGCCCTGTACAAGGTTGGAGGCAACGAGGCGATCGCATCGCTGTCGACCATGGGCGCCATGCCGTAACTCTATAATTTTCACGCAGCAAGGGCGAGAAACCTATTGGTTTCGCCCTTGCTGCGTCTGTGCTGCTGGTACCTCGCAAGTGCACGCATTTCGGTGCGCGCCTGACAAGTCTCGTAATTAAGAATTTCAGGGCATAAGATGGCGACAATCCCAGGGATTGGAGCACGACATGCGTTTCGTAATGGAAGTAAACTTCGACTCCGAGAGTATGAAGCTCAAGCCGCTCGAGGAGTTGCAGAAGATACTCGCGGACTGGTCGAGGAATATCGCCATCTACCCGATTGAGCCTGGCGCTCAGGGGGACATTCTCGACGCCGAGGGTGAAGAAGTTGGCGAGTGGGCGTTCCTTGACGACTAATCCCGATTCTTAGAGAAGCGTCCAATCACATAGCCTATGGCCAAGGTTGCGGAGAGTACGGCCCACAGCGGAGCGGCGGTATGGAAGAGCAGTAGTTCCACGCGCACGAATTGAAGGTTCTGCAGGATAAAGATCAGCGCAATGATTCCCAGAGCGATGGCTGCCCACTGTTTGAGCGAAAGCCGTGAACCCCCAGCAGGCGTTGGGTTTTGCCTCATAGCTGGTCTCGCGAAGCCAGCAAGCCGAGTACCAGCGCGCGGATTCCGCGTCTAAAGGAATCGTCGCTGGTATTGATTCCAGTCTCGCGCTGCGCGGCAACGGACTGAGTGAAGTTGGGGGTGGTGTCTTGGCGATTGCTCGTGTCAAAAATGTCATGTGGCGCTGCGGTATCCATGGCTGAGCCAAAGATGAATGACTCCAGGGCGACGATCGTCGGAATGATCTCGGATTCGGCGAGCCCGTGGTTTTTCAACGTCTTTGCCACATGCTCATACATGCCCAAGGTGCGTGGCGAATCGGCCACCGGGAGCACCGCGATAATCGGGATCAGCGGAATGTGCTTTGCGAAAATATCGCGATAGCTGGTTGCCCAGTGGATCAGCGCCTCGTGGATTTCTAGTTTTTCGAAGGCCGAAGTGTCCACCTCTGCCATCACCAATTCCTGGATCCATTGCAGCAGGTCTTGTTTGGAATCCACGTGGTTGTACAGCGCCGAAGGTGAAACCCCCAAGGACCTGGCCAGCTGCTGCATGGTCAGTGCGTCATAGCCATCCTGCGATACGAGACCCAGCGCGTGCTCGGTGATTCGGTCTCGGTTGAGTATCGCTGTGCGTGGTCGACCCGCCCGTCGGGCACCTTCGGTGGTCATTCCAATTTCCCCCTGACGTGGCATGCTTCACAAGCGCATGTTCGTACTCTATGCTATACGCAGAGGTAAATGAACCAAATTCATTTAGCGTTGAGGAGAATTACCATGAAACAACTTGAACGTGACGTCGTTGTGATCGGCGCTGGGCCATCCGGTCTCACGGCAGCCTTCGAACTGCAAAAATGCGGAAAGACGGTGGCGGTGCTCGAAGCGCGTGACCGCGTAGGCGGGCGCACCTGGAGCGAAGAAATGGACGGCGCCACCATTGAAATCGGTGGCCAGTGGATCAGCCCGGATCAGACCGGACTGTATTCGCTGATCGACGAGTTGGGCATCGAAACCTTCGAACGCTACAAAGCGGGCAAGAGCGTCTATCGAACCACCGATGGCGAGAGCATCGTCTATGAAGGCGCGGATTTCCCGGTCGCGGCAAGCACCGTAGTCGAAATGAACAAACTCATTGAGCTGATGAATGAGCTTGCGGCACAGATGAATCCAGACAAGCCATGGGAGCACCCGCGCGCCAAGGAGCTGGACATGGTCTCCTTCCATCATTTCTTGCGCGAACATTCGGCAGACAATCTCGCCTGCGAAAACGTGGGTCTATTTATCGCCGGTGGCATGCTGACCAAACCGGCGCATACCTTCTCGGCATTGCAAGCGGTGCTGATGGCATCCTCGGCAGGATCTTTCGACAACCTTGTTGATGAGGATTTCATCCTTGACCGACGCATCGTGGGCACCATGCAGGGAGTTTCCAAAACGGTGGCCGCGCGCCTCGGCGACGACGTGTTCCTGGAAAACCCGGTGTTGAAGCTCGAATGGTCTGAAGATGGGGTCATCGCCCACGGAGCCAACATCAGCGTGAAGGCCAAGAAGGCTGTCATTGCTGTTCCGCCGAACCTGTATTCGCGCATCAGCTATGTGCCGGCGCTTCCCCGCAAGCAGCTGATCACCCACCAGCACCACTCCATGGGTCTAGTGATCAAGGTCCATGCCGTGTACGAGACGCCCTTCTGGCGAGAAGCCGGACTATCCGGAACCTGTTTCGGCCCAAGCTCCTTGGTGCAGGAACTCTACGACAATACCTACACCGGAGAAAGCACCGGCACCCTGGTCGGCTTCATCTCGGACGTCAATGCCGATGCCATGTGGGAACTGAACGAAGAAGACCGCAAGGAGCAGATCCTGCAGGGGATCTGCGAATTCCTCGGCGAGAAAGCCTTGGAGCCAAAGGTCTTCTACCTTTCGGATTTCGGCGCCGAAGAATGGACCCGCGGGGCCTATGCCACCAGCTACGACCTGGGCGGGCTCTCGCGATTCGGCGCAACCCAAAATGACAACGTCGGACCGCTCTACTTCTCCTCCTCAGACCTCGCCGGAGAAGGATTCCAGCACGTGGATGGCGCGGTGCGAATGGGACGCCGCTCGGCCGCCCGAATCATCGCCGAGCTCGACGGGGCCAGCTACGACGAAAACTATGACGGCGTGGCTCCACTGAACAAGGTCACCGCCTAGCCATGAATTTGCTCGTAGGATACACCGCAGATCAACGCGGTGCCGAAGCCATAGAACTGGCCGCTGCCCTGGTGCAGGGCACCATGTCACCCAGCTTGGTGATCGGAATAGTGCTCCCTGCCAGTACCCCGTTTAGCGCGGTCTATCCCGGCGGGGACCACGGATTCGACTCGATTCTCTCGGCCAAGGTCGATGAATGGGCCGCCCACGCACTGAACCAGGTGCCGGCGGGAGTCACGGTTCGCGTGGTAGCCCGCTCGGTGCCCTCGGTGGCCGAAGGACTGATGGAGCTGGCCGAAGAAACCGGAGCCCACGGGATCGTTTTGGGCGGACGCAAACGCCACCGGGCGGGTTTCTTCATGCCCGGTGCCGTGGCGAACGCGCTCTTGCACGCCTCGAGCGTTTCGGTGATCATGTCCAGCCCGCAAGCGCTAGCATCGCTGCGCGCGGCCCAAGGAAGGATCACCCGCATGACAGCATTCGTGGGGGACCGACCCGGGGCACGCGAGGTGATCGCCAGCGCAGCTAAATTCGCCACAGCACGTGGCGTGGGATTGCGTGTGGCCACCCTCGTGGCGGACTCTGATGTGTCTGACCCGGCCACCGAGCTGAACCAACATCTGGTGCTCACCCGGAAGTTCCTCACCGAACTGACCGACTCCATGGGACTGCAGGCATCCGTTGAAGTCGTTTCAGGCCAAAGCCTGGATGCGGCCATCGAGTCACTGGAATGGATTGATGGCGAATTCGCAATTCTTGGCTCGGCGCGGCTTGCCACCACCCGGCGCCTATTCATAGGCCCCAAGGCACAACGAATTCTGCGCCAGCTCAATGTCCCCATGGCCGTGGTGCCTAACTAAAAATCCTTGGAGCGGGCCGTTGCCCGCGCCCTGGTCAGACGACGATGCCTGCCCAGAATGAACCCCAGAAGGTAATCACTATGTCGCAAGATCTCAGACGGGAAACCGTCCAGCAACCTGACACCGGCCTGCACTCCAAGGGCCTGTCCACCGGCACCGTAGGCGTACTGGGACTGGTCGTGATCGGTATTTCCTGTATTGCCCCGGCCTACACGTTGACCGCTGGACTAGGGGCTACGGTGGCCGAGGTCGGCACGCAACTTCCGGCCATCTTGCTGGCGGGTTTCATTCCGATGCTGCTGGTCGCATTGGGCTACCGCGAGCTCAACAACGCGATGCCGGACTCGGGGACTTCATTCACCTGGGCCACCCGCGCATTTGGACCGATGATCGGTTGGATGGGCGGCTGGGGACTGATCGCGGCCACGGTGATCGTCTTGTCGAATCTGGCGGCCGTAGCCGTGGATTTCTTCTATATCCTCGTCGCCCAGCTCACCGGCAATCAAGCGATTGCCGAGCTGACGGAGAACTTATGGATCAACATTCCCACCACACTGTTATTTATCGCCGCGGCAGCATACATTTCCTATCGCGGACTGAATGCAACCAAGGTGTTCCAGTACGTTTTGGTGGGTTTCCAAGTATCGGTGCTACTGCTCTTTGCCGTCATGGCCTTCACCAACAGCACGCCCTTTGACCGCACTCCAATAACCTTGGATATGTTCAACCCGGCGAGCGTGGATTCATTCTCGGCCTTTGCCGCGGGCATCTCGCTATCCATCTTCGTGTTCTGGGGATGGGATGTCACGCTGACCATGAACGAGGAAACCACCGATCCGAATAAGGTTCCCGGACGTGGCGCGACCTGGACAGTGCTCCTGATCATCGCCTTGTATCTAGCAGTTTCCTTGGGGGTCCTCTACTGGGCAGGTGTGGGTGAAACCGGGCTCGGGGCGGGCAATGAAGCGAACCAAGAATCGATTTTTGCGGTGCTTTCGGGGCCGATCATGGGGCCACTGGCCATCCTGATGTCATTGGCGATTCTCTCTTCCTCGGCGGCTTCGCTGCAGTCAACTATGGTGTCTCCGGCACGTACCTTGCTCGCCATGGGCTATTACAAGGCCTTGCCGCCGAGCTTCGCCAAGATTTCGCCACGCTTCATGTCACCCTCGGTAGCTACCATCGTCTCGGCAGCTGCCGCCGCGGTGTTCTATGTCGTGACCCGGCTGATCTCCGAAAATGCGTTGTGGGACACCATCACGGCGCTCGGGCTGATGATCTGCTTCTACTACGGTCTGACGGCACTGGCCTGCGTCTGGTATTTCCGCGGTGAGCTATTTAGCACCATGCGGAATTTCTTCTTCAAATTCTTGGCTCCTTTGGTCGGCGGCGTGGTGCTGCTGGTGATGTTCTTCAGCACCGCCGTCGAATCAATGAACCCCGATTACGGTTCCGGATCCGCGATCGGAAACTTGGGAATGGTCTTCATCCTCGGCGTTGGTGTGCTGCTGCTTGGCGTAGCAATCATGCTCTTCACCAGGATGCGGCATCCCGCTTTCTTCAAGGGAGAAACAATCAAAATGCGTTGAGCGCAGCCAAATTGTGCGCTCAACAAATATCATTGAACCACCCGCGAATGCCTTGTGGGTGGTTCAATGAGTTCATGGCTACTTCGGTTCTATTTATCTGCTCGCGCAATGCAGGCAAGTCGCAAATGGCTGCGGCCTTGATGGATCTTGTTTCTGGCGGCACAGTCACCAGCTATTCGGCAGGTACGAATCCTGGCACCGTGATCAATCACGAGGCGGTCGATTCTTTGGCCGAAACCGGTGCAGACATGTCCGCCGGAACTCCTAAGGCTATTGATGCGTCGGTCGTGGAGAAGGTGGACCGCGTAGTCATCTTAGGGAGCGAAGCCAACCCGAGCATTGACGAAGCGATCCCCACCGAACGCTGGATCACCTATGAACCGAGTGAAGACGGGGTCACCGGTGCGGAACGGATGAATATGATCCGTGACGAAATCGCAGATCGCGTTCGCGAACTGTTCCATGAACTGGAGAAGTAAGATCGCCACGAGCAAGACCAAGCAGAGCAAAAATTCGTGGTGGCTTCCGGGCATCTGTCTCGTCCTCACTGGCTGGTGCGCCAACCAGTACGTATCGCTTATCAGCTGGTACCAGCAGCACCGCGAGTTGAACGAAATTGAAGCGATGCTGGTGATGGGCAGCTATCTGCTCGGCATGATCCCCACTTTGCTCTTGGGTGGGCCTCTGGCCGACAAATTTGGCCGCAAGCCGTTCACGCTGCTGGCACTGACCGCGTCCACGCTGGGTTCGGTTGCCATGATGTTCGGCATGGTGAACGACTCCGGGTTGTATCTCGGACGTGTCTTCACTGGAATGGGGATGGGCCTGGCGATGGTCGCGGTGACCAGCTGGGTTAAAGTACTGAGCGTCGGTCCGGCAGGAGCCACTCGTGCGGCACTGTGCACCTCGGCCGGCTTTGCCTTGGGACCGATAATTTCCGGGGCAATAGTTGGCGCGAGCGCTAGTCCCGAACTGGCTTATGGAATTCACGCCGTAGCTGCTGTGTCTTGGCTGCTGCTGATCACGAGAGTCAAGGAAGAAAAAGCTCCCAAACTTCGAACTGCTGGAGGCAGCACCACGGCGGAGAATCTCGCCCGCTTCAGATTCGTAGTACTTCCAGCGGCTCCGTGGGTCTTTGGGCTGGCCGCTAGTGGCTTTGCCATAGTTCCCGCATTGAGCGCGGACGCTGGCCAGTCATCGCTGTTCTACACCACCGCCGCGGTTGCCATCACCATGGGCATGGGAGTGCTCATCCAGCCACTGGCCAAACGATACAACAACACCAGCAAGGTGAACCTCTTGCTTGCCGGGCTCACCCTGGCGGTCCTGGCTTTTCTCTTGATGATCGTGGTTTACATGACCGGCTCCGAGGCCTTGGGCGTCATTGCCTTTATTCTCTCGGGTTCGGCTAATGGCGTCTTGTTGGTGGCTGGATTGAGCCAGGTGCTTGACCTTGCCGGATCGGCGGAAATGGGCAAGCTCACCGGACGGTTCTATGCGGTGTGCTTTATCGGATTCAGCTTCCCGACGCTCTTCGCCATGTGGCGTCCGTTCGCGGACCCCATCTGGTTTATCGCGTTGCTGATCGGGCTTTGCGTGCTGAGCATGGTGTGCGTATTTGCCGCGCGTAGATATCTTCCGGCAAGGACATTGGATCTGGTGGCTAGCTAGTTCTTGGTTCCGCTGAGTTTCTTGAGCAATTCGGTGGTGCGGTAGGGGATCACGTCGCGCAGAATCATCGAGGTAGATGTGCGCGTGATGCCCGGGCATAGGCGGATCTCTTCGGAGACTCGATATAGATCATCTGGATCGGTGGCCGAGACGCGGATCATCAAGTCGGTTTCTCCGGCAGGAGCAACACATTCGAGTACCTCTGGAATGCCGCGCAGTGCTTCGATGGCTTCATTCAAACTTGACTGGTTGAGCTCTGCACTGACGAACGCGCTGACTCCGCGCCCCATCGAGCTTGGCAGGATCCGTGCGGTATTCGGACGCAACGCGCCAGAGTGGGCTAGCCGTTCCAACCGGGTCTGCACGGTGCCGCGGGCCAAACCCAGCTGCTGTGCCAGCATCATGATCGGCACTCGGGGATCGGCATCCAGAGCCAACAGGATTCGGCGGTCGGTCTCATCGAGCTGATACGTTTCCGAATGCATATGGAGTTTCTCCTGTGCTGGCAAGTTGGGTGGGCGGCGGCGTAAGTGCCTTCATAGGATTTTAGTCAAAATGACCAGCCGCACCCAAGTGTGTTGCACGGTCTGACCGGTTTTGTTGCGTCTAACTCATTATGTGTCATCGCCCGGATGCAGTCGAATCTTCGAATGCCGACTTATCCACAACCTGCCTATTTTCACACCAAATAACCGCAAATAACAGTAACCTTTCAAGTATGAGGTTTATGAGATTGGAAGACGTCGCCGAAGAGCTGAACGTCAAGCTTCCGCAGGTACGCGCACTGGTGAAAAGCGGCGAGCTTCCGGCGATACAGATTGGTGGACGCGGCATGTGGCGGGTAGAAAGGGTCGAATTGGAAAACTACATTCAGCACCGCTATGCCCAAGCCCGCGAGGAAATCAGCGACGGCAGCGAATAGCGCATGTGCAGGCGACAGCAGTAAATCCCGACCGAGGGACAGCCCCGGACGGGATTTACATCCAGGAGTTCAACTATTTCTGCATAAAACGTTCCAAAGATGCCTTCACGAAGGGAGCTTGGTCTTCGTAGTTCTTCGCGAATCGTTCATCGGCCACGTACATCTCGGCCAACCCCAATACATATTGTCTTAGCTGCGCTTCATCTCCCTCATGGCCCGGAGTTCCGGGGATGCTATTGAGCCAAGCTACATGCTCCGCAGCAATTTGTTGGGCTTGGTCACCGCTTGGGTCTATGCCCGAACGCCCAGCCTGTATCCACTTTTCATTTAGGTCCTTCACCAGCTGCAGCTGTGCGGCCTGTTGGCCCTTCGACTGTCCGCGCCACCACTGATCCGACTTTACGTAGCTCTCTTGGCTCCAACGGGCGACTACCTCGTCTTTGTATTGTTCGTTGAAGCCGTCGAAGGCTTGATCTACATTCATGCTCTCTCCTGATTTTAGCGATTGGATGGTGTGCCTCAGGGCGTTGATTTGCGCATCTAAGGCAGCGCGTTGGTTCCGCAACTCGGTGATATGGGTTTGGAGGGCAGAAATCTCATCTTGATGCTCGTCAATGATTTCGCCAATGGTTTCCAGCTTCAGGCCCAACTGACGCATTAAAAGAATGCGCTGCAGGCGCACCAACTCATGCCGTGTGTAAAAGCGGTACCCATTGTCTGCGGTCCAGCTCGGATGGAGCAGACCGATATGGTCGTAGTGGCGCAGGGTTCGACTACTCACACCTGCGGCCCGTGCCACTTCGCTGATCGAGTGCGCACCACCGGGATTGGTCGGCAGAAAATCGTTCATGGCTACCACGCTAGGGGTTGACGCAGCGTCAAGGTCAAGGCGTAGTGATGATTCTGCAGACAAAGTTGTCCTGCAAATACCAACCTTGTGTAGATTTACTATGAATGCCGATTTCGGCACCGACTGCACCCGCACCAGGAGCGGAATTGGCACCGACCATTACCCAACGCCGTTGGGCGCTGTATACGCTGTTTTTCCTTCCCGGGCTGACGATGTCCTCTTGGATTACCCGAACACCGGCCATTCGCGATCTGCTCGAAGCTACCCCCGCCAAGATGGGGCTTGTGCTCTTCGGCTTGTCCGTAGGATCGATGCTTGGAATTATCTTCTCCGGAAAGCTCGTTGCGCGTTTCGCGGCCCGTCCGGTGATCCAAGCAGGCTCATCCGCCGTGATTATCTCTATGCCGCTGATTGGAATGAGCGCCCACTTCCAATTGGAATGGTGCGTCGCTGCGGGTCTATTCATTTTCGGCGCCGGAATGGGCAGTGCAGAAGTTGGCATGAACGTGGAAGGCGCCGAGGTGGAACGAATCACCAAGAAGCCATTCCTTGCCAGCCTGCATGGCTTCTTCTCGCTCGGTACCGTCATTGGGGCGAGCCTCGGGATAGTCTTCACTTCGCTGGCCTTCCCCGTAATTTGGCACTTAGTGCTCAGCGGCCTGCTTTCCCTCGCACTATTCTTCTGCGTCAATCGCTATCTTCCGCAGGGAACCGGCAAAATCGATATGCACAGGCAAGATGGAGAAGCGCCGCAGCGCACCGCGCGGTTGTGGCTGGATCCTCGCCTGTTGCTAATCGGCTTCATCGTCTTGGCGATGGCGCTCGCCGAAGGGTCCGCCAATGATTGGCTCCCGCTAGTCATGGTGGACGGCCACGGATTTGACCCGGCCGCGGGCTCCCTGATTTTCACCGGCTTCGCGCTGGCGATGACCATTGGCAGGTTCTGCGGCGGCTGGTTCATCGCACGTTTCGGCGCGAGCCGGACTTTTGCCGTGAGCGCCTTCCTCGGTGCGTCCGGCCTGTCCGGCGTCATCTTTCTCGAAAGCCCGGTTCTTGCAGGCAGCGCAGTCATTCTTTGGGGAATTGGCACCTCGCTCGCATTTCCGCTGGCAATTTCTGCCGCTGGAGCCTCGGGAAATGATCCTGCAGGACGAGTAGCTGTGGCAGCAACCATTGGATACATCGCATTCCTGGTCGGTCCGCCACTCCTCGGATTCGTGGGTGATGAATTTGGGCTGCGTCAGGCATTGATCCTGCCTTTGTGCTTTGTCATCGTGGCGATGTTCTTGTCCTCCGCAGTGTCCGAGCGAAAGATCAAGATTGAAAGAGTCCATAGCGAAACCGTTGAAGACAGTGACCCGCGACACTAAATTCAGCGCATTCGGCAGAATGTCGGCTCTAAGGTACCCCAAGGTACTAGGACTGATCATATTGATCACTCATCAATAGGTCGGTTGCACACAGTGATTGATTTGGTATTTACTGGTTTCAGTTGAAGTCATCGGGTTACCGCCTGGCATGGCTTACGCCGATCACCGCAAAGATCACCCATATCTTCGCTGGCGCATCTAGACACGGGACAAATACACCGTCGTCGGGCATCGAAAGGTCTGATCAAGAGACCCGTACACGCTTCCCCGTTTTGAGGAGAAACGTGGACGGGTCTCTTTGCCGTTGTACCGCAGGGCAGTGCAGCCCAAAACGATCCGGACCGCCGAAACCGTTGAGCTTGTCGACGCTGTGACACCGGTGGCCGACGCGCTGAAACAGCTCCTCGGGTCCTAGGATCAGACTCGCTCCTCTGACACAATGAGCCCGTGGGAGCACATACGTTGAACATGAGAAGCAGCCGGAACTTCTGGAGTCCCTGGTGGGCTCAGATCGTTGCGGGGTTATTCGTTGTACTGCTTGCCGTTGCTCCTTGGCTCTGGTTATGGCTTGGGCAACGAGACGAGTCACTGTTGCCTGCTCCGAATTCCGATGCAGCGGGCCTGATTATTGTTTTGTCTCTTGTCGCTTTACTCGGCGGTTGGTTTGCCCGAGTCATTGGGCGGAGTGCGACGAGCTTCGCGATTCTGACCGATGTGGGCATGATGCTCTCCCTCTTAGGACTTGCAGCGCAATGGATATTGGGCGGCGACCCGGATTTTCTGCAGGGAGGTGCCAGCCCCGAAACCCAAGGGGAACTATGGGTTTTCGGAACACTGCTGGTGATTTCCCAGGTCCTCTATTTTGTCATCGCAAAATTGCGGCTGAGCCTGGTGGCGCTGGTGGTCGCCTTGCTCGCATTCAGCGTGGGCCAATGGATACAAATGGTGGCGACTTATACTCCGGCAGATCCGAACATCTATTCCTCGCTGATTTACGCCGGCCCGTTGCTGCTCGGACTCGTGCTGGGATTCCTCGGTTTTCTCCGAGCCTGGCACCTGGTTCTCTGGATTGTTGCCTTGGCAATTCAATGGATCATGCCCGCGGTGATCTCAGCGGTAGTCACGATCCTGGAAAACCCTGTGGGGTCATGGGGCGAGTCCTTGAGCGAATTCGGCGGGCTGACCGTAGCTTCCGTGCGGCTATCCGACTGGATCATTCCGGCGTTGGTGACGCTTGCGACGGCGATGATGGTGAGCGTCATTCTGCTCATCGTCCGCAAGGTCAGGCGGCGCTCCTACTAGCCCCGCTGCGGCCAATGCGCTCGCAGCCTTGGAATGCAGGCAAATTCTGGAATACTCGAAGGAGATTGGACCTTCAGCACCGGGCACCACCTGACGTAAAGGAAGATTCGTGATGGACAAGGACGACACCAAGGTAGCAAGTACCCTGTTGGCTCAGGAATTGGGCGATCTTGAATTAGCGAATCCGATCAAGCCAGGGAGTTACTCGGCCCAGCGGATCAGTTCCGCTTCCGGCGCCACGCTCGTGCAGATCGCTTTTGACGCGGATGTCGAATTGGCCGAGCATAAGGCAGCGACTCCCATCATCGTGCAGGTTCTCGACGGGCAGGTGGACTTCAGCGTGGGTGATCAGACTCATCAGCTGAGCTATGGCGGAATGATCCGGTTGGAGGCAGGTGTGGTCCATGCCGTTTACGCGGAAAACCCTGCCCGCATTCTGATCACCTTCATCGACGCCTAGGGCTGTATCAGCTGGCCGTTCTCTCCTCCGAATAATTCTGCGCTGAGCTCCGCGACCGGAAGCGGCGCAGAGGCGGCAAGTGCCGAGACATGAGTGGCGGGCACCGGCAGCCAGCGCAGCTGGTATTCTGCCGGGTGCTTCACCTCGATCCAGCGTCCCTCACGCTCGGCACGAAGCGCACGCGCCGATAGCACCGGGACGGCGGACGGCTCTTGGCGCAGCCCCGTGCCCGAGGCTTTGAGCAGAGCCTCCTTCGCCGACCACGCGATGAGGCGCACCCGATCCGCGTTGGCCTCTCGACGAACCAGTCTGCGTTCCGCGGCGGTGAGCGCCACGTCATCAAAACCGGCAAAGACACCTTCGGGGGAAAAGCCGGGCCCCCGCTCGATGTCGACTCCAAGGTCGATCTGCTTCGGGCCAACTGCCGCAATGAACATTTTGCGGCTACGCGAAAGCGAGATCGAATGCTCTGGGGTTGCAGGTTTCCCATGCTCTACAGAGCCACACGAAGTGCAGCGACGTGAGATCCGCAGCTGCTCGGCCATCGCCAGATCGCCGTGCTGGACATGCGCCAGCAACAAGCGCAGCAGCGTGCGCGCCCCGAGGAAGGCCGCGCGGTCTTCGGCCTGCAGGAAGTCGGTGGCGCGCCTCGCCTCGGTGCCAAGAATCCGCTCTGGACCGCCGAATTTCTCCGCCGCCAGCTCGACCTCGCGGGCGGTAGCCACCGCGTAGTAAATCTGTGACTGAGAATTTTCGATGCCCATGTGCTTAAGCCTACGTGCTGGAATTCGGCAGGGGAGGAACCACGGGTCACGCCGGGTAGGGGCCAGTGGACCGCCTGATGCATCGGAAAAGTAAGCCAGCTTACGTCTGCGCGCGATAAGGCGACAAACCGGGAAAATGATGTGCAAGCCGGGCCAGATTATGGAAAGGTGTTGCGTAGAAGTACTTTCGGTGGCGAGCTTGGGGCGGCTTTCCTGATGGGGTGGGTGCCGATTGAAAGAACTAGCACACGCCGCTCGGACATTGCCAGATTCCCTATGAACCGTGATGGATGAGCGCCGCCGACTGATAGCAAGTAGGGACTTATGAGGAATCCGGGACGCACCGCAGCACTGGCCTTGGCCGTGACCATGACAATCGGAACCGGCGCTCAGGCAGCCGCAGCGCCACCGGCATCCGCAGATGTGCCGAACTCATTGCCGACGGCGAAGCTCACCGTCCAAACGGCCAAATCGGCAACTGTCAAGCGCACCACGGCAAACCTGCGGTTGCGCGAACGGGCCTCAACCTCCTCAGCCACGTTGCTGGTGATCCCGAAGGGCACCAAGCTCAGCGTGCTGGCGACCAGCAATGGTTGGAACAAGATCAAGTACGGCGGGAAAACCGGGTGGTCCGCTGGGTCATACCTGGAAAAGACTTCGTCCACCACGGATTCCAAGGGCGGTTCGGTCCGCTACACAACGGCGAACCTCAACCTGCGCACCGGGGCCGGGACCGGCTACCGTTCGCTCGGCGTGATCCCCCAGGGGGAGAAGGTCACCGTTTCGCAGACATCCAAGGGATGGGCCAAGGTGTCCTCGTCAAAGGGGACCGGCTGGTCCAGCGCCAGCTACCTGACCTCGAAGGGGTCTTCGTCGAAGCCAAGCAACCCGAAGACGGACTCCCCGGAGGGCTCGCGCTATACGACCGCGAACTTGAATCTGCGCACCGGGGCCGGAACCGGCTACCGCTCGCTTGGCGTGATCCCGGAGGGCGAAAAGGTCAATGTGCTGCGTACCTCGGGCAACTGGGCCCAGGTCTCCTCCTCGAAGGGGACCGGTTGGGTCAGCCGGACCTACCTGGGCGGTCGCGCCTCGAACACCGAACCAAAGACCCCGCCCACCGCCAAAAAGTCCGCGTACACCACGGCCAACCTGAACGTGCGCTCCGGGGCCGGAACCAGCCACCGTTCGCTCGGCGTGATCCCCAAGGGCGAAAAGCTCACCGTCCACCTGACTACGGCGGGCTGGTCGAAGGTGACCGCCTCCGAGGGCACCGGCTACGTCAGTGCCGACTACCTGAGCGACGAAAAGCCCTCCAGCGCGCAATACCGCTGGACAACCGGCAGCTTGCATCTGCGCACCGGCCCGGGGACCAGCTACGCCAGCAAGGGGATTCTCCCGGCCTATGGGCGCGTGCAGCTGATCAGCGCGCAGAACGGCTGGGCTAAGGTGACCAGCAGCGTCGGCACCGGATACGTCAGCTCCCGCTACTTGAGCACCGCAGAGCTGCACCCGGTGCGCAGCGATACCCAAGTGGTCATCAAGCAGCTGCGGCAGCTGTTCGCCGGTGACTTCACCTCGCTGGGCACGGTGCGTCCCGGATCCGTTGGCCACAGCTCCGGCAAAGCCGTGGACGCGATGATCGGCAACTACCGGAGCGCCGCCGGAATCGCCGCCGGAGACCGCATCTCCCAGTTCCTGCTGGATAACCGCAAGCAGCTGGGAGTCCACTACCTGATCTGGCAGGACAAGATCTGGTTGTCCGAGGCGAAGGGCTGGGAGCCGTACTCGACCTCTGGCAAGTACGGCACCCAATTCACCGACAACTGGAATGACACCACCCGGCATATGGACCACGTCCACGTGGAAACCTACGGAGATTCCGCCACCGGCGGCGCCCTGGATTACAGCGCGCTGAACGGCTAGCCAAGCAAACGGCCCCGTCCCCTGAGGGCAGGGACGGGGCCGTTTCGAGGTCATGCCACCACGCCGCGATTCATTGCGCGCGGGTTGACGGGCTACGCGCCGGTGAAAGCCTTGGGTGCTTCGTGGCTCATGGCACCCTTGAAGCTCATCGAATTCAGCACCGCAGCGATGGTGCGCGGACCATCCTGGTGCAGGCAGGCACCGGCGACGAAACGGTCTGGACGCAGCAGCACCATCGGGGTGGGGCGGTCGTCAAACCACTTCTTCAAGCGTCCGGTCACGTCCGAAACGACGAGGACCTCTGGGCTCATATCGCGTTTGGCCCATTCGTACTGAGTCTCCGGGACTACCGCGACCAGCCGGGCACCCAGCGCCTGCAGGTCTTCGATGGTCTTCGCCGGCAGCACGTCGATGGGGTCATTGCCCCAGACGAGCAGCGTCCACCAGTTGCCGACGACATCATCGAGCTTGCCGATTCCCAGTTCGTCGGTGCGCACATTTGGCTGGATGAACTGGACGCCTACGGGGGAGACGCGGGTGTTGGCGGTGGCTACCGGGATCAGTTTGCTGCGCAGCGTAGCCTCGGCGCTGCCTGCCTGCGCGGTAGTGGGATCCGCGAGCACCCCTGCGGTGTAGCGCGGCATCGGCTTGAAGCGCATATCCGCGAAGTAGCTCTTGACCGAGGGGAAGAGGTTCAATACGCTGGCCGCGGTATCGCGCAGTACCACACCGGCAGGGTTGGTCATCTTGATGACCTTGCCCATGGTCAGTGACAGCTCGACCATGGCCTTGGCATGCTGCTTGCGCTCGGCGGTGTAGGTATCGAGCAGTTCGTCGCCGGCCTGGCCGGCAAGGATCGAGGTGAGCTTCCAGCCGAGGTTTGTCGCATCGCGCATGCCCGAGTTCCACCCCTGGCCCATCCAGACGGGCATCAGGTGCGCCGCGTCTCCGGCGATGAGCTGGCGGCCCTTGCGGAAGTCGCCTGCCACACGGGCGTGGTGGGTGAAGACCCGGCGGCGAATATACTCAAGGGTCGTTGGGTCCGGCACATGATCGGCCAGCATTCGATTCACGAATTGAGGATCGGTGGCCATCTCTTCGGTTTCATCGTCAAGCAGCATGAACTCCCAGCGGCGAACCGCGTGCGGTAGGCCAATGGAAACGTAGGGACGCACCGGGTCGGCGCCGAGGAAGACATTCGGGGTGCCCAGCGGGTCGTTGTTGACATCGACCACCAGCCAGCGAGTCGCGGGCGATTCGCCCTCGAAGCTGACGCCCAGGCGTTTGCGGGTCGGGGACTTGCCGCCCTCGGCGCCAACGATGTACTTCGCCTCGAAGCTGCGTTCGGACTCATTGCCGTGCTCGTCGAGGACCTTGACCCGGGTGGTGACGGAGTCCGCGGTCTCGGTGACGTCGAGTACCTCGTGGCCGAACAGCACCTGGACGTTCTCGAAACGCGAGAGACCCTCAAAGAGGACGCGGTCCACCTCGGGCTGGATGAAGCCGTGCTTGCGTTCCCAGCCGAACTCGTCGGTCTGCGGATTGTTGATCAGGATGGTCTTGCCGCGGCCATTGACCAGGCGCATGATGTGCTGCGGGGTGGTATGCGGACGAACCTCATCCACCAGCCCCACGGTCTGGATGGTGCGCAGCGACTCGTCGTCCAGGCCTACCCCGCGTGGGTAATCGATGAGGGTATCGCGAGCCTCAAGGACGGTAACCGTCCGGCCATACATCCCAAGGATGTTGGCAAGCATCAGTCCGGTTGGTCCTGCACCGACGATAAGGACTTCGCTGGTAGTCGTTGACGACATCTAACCCTCACTTATTGTGTAAATAACGCACTGTAGTGAACTGCATATGCACTTAACCTGTGGTTCATCACACCATGAGGTGTGCTCTGGATCAAAGCAGGTGTTCTGCATGCCGGAACGTTTTGCCCCAACCCGGCATCGGGCCTATGCATCGAGGTCATCCAGCAACCGGGCGGCGGCAAGTTTGAGCGGTTCAATGCAATCAAGCGCGGACTGCTCGTGGAGAGTGATGACGTTCAGGCATGCGGTGGGCCTCGATCCAGCTGCTGGAAGCGGGATTGCCAGGCCATGCATATTTGGTTCGACCTCCCCAAAGGTCTGCGCGAAACCACCCTCCCTCACCAGCCGTACCTGGTCGGTATCTTGGGCGGATGCTGGCTCTGCGGCCAAGAGAGCTAATCCGGCTGCGCCAATGGTGACAGGATGCTGCGAACCTTCGGTGAACGCCACGTGGTAGGTGCCTGCGCGCGGGGAGACCACGGCCAGGGACACCGCGCTATTGCCTTCGCGTACTAGCAACGCAACCGTTACGCCTAGGGAATCCGCGGCACTACGCAGATGAGATGTTGCGGCATTGCGCAGATGCTGGTGTCCAGCAGCGGCCAAGGATAGCAATCCGGCAGCCCCACGGTATCTGTTGTCTTCGCCGCGGTGCAATAATTCAGCGTCGCAGAGGGTGTTCAGAATCCGGTAGGCAACCGTGCGGTGAACCTTTGAACGTTGTGCGACTTCCGTGGCGCTCAATCCGTCATGTGAGTCGACCACTTGGCGCAAAATTGCCAGGCCACGGGCAAGGGTTTGGGACCCCGTGGTTCGGGAGGAATTAGGAGTAGCGCTCTCATTCATATGTAGATAGTGCCATAAGACGTGCGTTATTTACTTAGACTTGTTCCACGTAGCGAAACTTGCTAGCTAACTTCTTTGCCGCTTTGTCCCGACATTCAGATTCCGAGTTACGACTTCACTGATTAGACAGCTTGGGGTTCAACCTGGAGACAGGTTCAGAGGTATTGGCATGTAAGACGTTTATAAGCTGAATACGCACCATTACATATCTAACTTTTCTTCGCAGTTCTGGGACCCGCTGGCACAAACGCAATCAACTCTGATGCGGAGCACTACAGATCTGTCAGGGCCCTATAAGTTGGAAAAATCCATTCGATCCTACTTTTTGGGGAGCACTATCTCCGTTCGCTTTAGCCCTGATGACGAGGGCGAAGATTTTGAGCATTTACTCTTCACTGGGGTTCAGTATCCGTTCCTTCGGTGGAGAAGCCTATGGAGCTGGTGTTGCGTACAGTGGGACGCATTATGGAGTTGGAGTGCTTCATCATCGAAGATAGTTAGGACCGTTCCATTCCTGAGACGCGAATCGATAAAGGAGTCCGATAGTGGCTGACAGTTCTCGTTGGTGGCTACCCGTTGCTATCGCATTGACTCTTGTGGGATGGGGTGCCAATCAATTCGCGTCGATGCTGGTTTTCTACCGTGAAGATTACGGATTTTCACAGCTAGAGGTAACCTCCATGTTGGGGATTTATGTAGCCGGATTAATCCCTGCGCTTTTATTCGGTGGAAGAATCTCAGACCGGATAGGGCGCAAAAGCACCACGGTGGTCGCCTTACTCGTAACTGTTGCGGCTAGTTCTGCCATGATGTTTGGTGCGCTTTGGGCCTTACCCATCTATCTAGGTCGTTTACTAGCGGGTGTGGCCACCGGAGCGGCGATGGCCGCAGGAACGAGTTGGATCAAAGAACTCTCGCCTGCCACCTCAAATCCCGCGGTTTCGAATGGTTCTGGCGCGCGTAGAGCTTCATTGTTTACCACCGCAGGTTTTTGTTTGGGACCCATAGCCAGTGGAATGATTGCGAACTTTGCTCCGCTCCCGGCAACTTTGCCCTACCTAGTACATATCGTGCTTTGCCTGCCCGTATTGCTGTTTTTGCTCCGCGTTCCAGGAACTAAACCCGAAGCACTGGCCGGCAATAACGCGGAGGCACGGATACAGCAGTATGCCTATGAGGGAGCTCAGCGACGTTTTCGCAGAGTTATCGTCCCTAGCGCTCCTTGGGTTTTTGGTGCCGGTACCATCGGGTTCGCGGTAGTTCCTAATCTGTTTGCCAACCTCGGCGAGCAAGCGCTCATCTATTCAACGGTTGCCGTCGCACTGACATTGGGTAGCGGAGTTGCAGTCCAACCAATTGCGCGGCGGCTTGATTCAACACGTTCGGCTCGTGCCATACTGGTTGCGCTGGGATTGAGCGTGGCCGGATTGTTGTTGGCTTTGATCTGTGGCTTATTCCAGACACCATGGCTTGCACTACTCGCTTGTTGCTGCTTGGGAGGAGGTTACGGCCTAGTGATGGTTGCTGGTCTCCTTGAAACACAACGGTTGAGTACTCCGCAGCGCCTTGGAACGGCGACCGGCAAATTTTATATGTTGGCCTATGCGGGATTCTTAGCGCCCACTTTACTTGCGTATCTTGGCCAATGGTTCGGACTGATGGAGCTGCTGATTACGGTCACCGTTCTGGCATTGCTTTGTTTGGTCGTGATCGCCTTGAATTCGAAGCGGCATCTTCCACCGCTCGCTGGACATCCAACGGAAGTAGCACAAACCAGTAAGGCACAAAAGCAATAGAATCGCCTGAGCTGCTGTTTACCAGTGGCGTACGAACACTCCTTGCTGCGAAGATGCTTAAACCCCTAGGATCCCAAATTCTAAGGCTCAAGGCAGACGGCTACGGATACAAGTGTCCGCTTACAATCACGTTCGCGAGGCAGCGGCGTTACTGCGCAGTGGAACCAAAATTCTCTTTTGTTGTTGCAAATAGGTAAAAATAGCGTCGGAAAACTGAGCTGAGCTGATATTTGGTCATCAGTACTGATGGCTGATCCTTAGCCCAGTGTTTACA